>JBBQDQ010000031.1:0-24145 GCA_038319835.1 Thermoanaerobaculia bacterium
CGGCGTGGGCTTGCCCGTCTCGGCCCATTCGAGCGCCTTTCGCCGCGCCGCGACGAGACCCTCAGCGGCCGGCCTCGGGGACCGCTCCGTCTCGCACGAGGAGCAAAGTAGCTCCGCCGGAGACGACACGAAGTCCTCGCAGGTCGCGCACCGGATCGGCGACTCCGGGGCGGAAGCCGCGACGGCGCGGATCATGGCGCCGTTTCCGCCGCGCCGGCCGACGCGACACCGGAGCGCCGGACGCTCTGCGTCATGGCGAAGGTGCGGACCTCTTCGAGGTCCACGAGGCGGCGATTGCGGAACCAGATGGCTCCGAGGTCGCCCCTGACGGCCGCCCGGCGAATCGTCTCGGTCGAGAGGCCCGTGGCGGTGGCGGCCTTGAATACGGTGACGAGGCAACGGTCGGCGGTGGCGGCGGTGTCGGACATCACCCCACAAGAATGTTCCCGCGCCACGACCGGCACAAGTGGCAAGCGGTCGAAGTTGTAAACGCCAGATGGCTAAAAATCGCCACGCAGGGCCTATCCCGCTGATTCTGTGGAGCCAATTGGCTTGCTCTGTCCGTCCTCCTTTTCGTTTCGTCCTGCGAGAGTTCTTGCCTCGGCGCGTCCCGGGCCGCACCCTTCTCGGCATGAGCACACTCCCCCGGCCGGCCCTCTTCGACGTCTCCACCGTTACGGTCTCGCCGTCCGCCCTCGCTGCCCTCGCGCGAGTGGGCCTCCGTCCCGAGGACCTAGTGGACCGGGCGCGGCGGCTCGACTTCGACGACAAGGACCCCCACGCGCTCGCACAGGAGGTCGCAGCCGCCCTCGGAGGACGAGACGTGTATGGAGTCGTCCGCGCCGGCGGCGTCCCGCTGCACGTCACGGCAACCCCGGGCGGGCCCGTATACGTCGAGACCGAGGCGGAGTACGTGGCGGCCGTCGAGGCGGAGGCAGGGGCCGAGCGGGTGGCGCGGGTCGTGGTCCCGTTTAGACGGAACTAGGCCCGCGTGGGCGTAGTCACTCTGCATCAGGGCGTACCGTCGTCGGATGCGGGCATCCTGAAGGCGCGAGCGAGGTCACCGATGGCCGAGACCGAGTCGAAGTACGTCGTCCGCTTCCCCGACGGCCGAGAGGAAGGGCCGCTCGGCGTCGCTCTCATCCTCGACATGGCGGGCCGAGGAGTCCTCCCGGTCGAGTCTTCGGTGCGACGCGAGCATGGCACCGCGTGGGCGCCGCTGCGTTCGGCCTTCCCGGGCGTCAGGGTCGGTTCGGCGGCGGCCGCGACTGCTCACACCCCCATGCCCATCATCGTCGGCGGAGGAGGCCTCTACGCGGTCCTAGACGGGAATCAGGAAGTCACGGCGAAGGGCGCAGTCGCGGCGGGCTCGTTCCTGTTCGGCACGATCTTCCTTGTGGCCGGAGGCGTTGCCCTTCTGCTCGGGCTCGGCGGCCTCGCTCTCGGGCTCGCGCAGCCCGAGTTCGCCGTTGTAGGCGCGCTCGTCGGAGTCCTGCTCCTCATTCTCGGTGTCAGGCGGTATCGCGCCGCAAGGCGCCCCGGTTGAAGTAGTCCGGGCCGGCGTCAGGCGTCCGAGCGGGGCGCCTTCCTATCGAACCGCTCCACGGGCTATCCGTTACGATCTCTCCACCCCTAGGAGGCCCGATGCGAACGTTCCCCGCCGCCTGCACTCTGGCGTTCTCTCTCGTCGCCCGCGCGGCATCGGCGGGCGAGCCGCCCTCGACGCCCGTGATCAACGTCGAGAAGCTCCTAAAGATGAAGCCGGCGGATGCGGCGGCGGCCCTCAAAGCGTCGGGGCGATGGGCCTCGGTGAAGTCGCGCGACGGATCGATCTACCTCGAAGGGGCCGAGTTCCAGAGGACCGGCAAGGGAAAGAAGGGCACTCGCGGCGTCGAGGCCAGCGTCGATTACTTCCGTGGAAAACTCGTCTACGCTTTCGTCCGATATTACCCGGGCGTCCCGCCATCGCCAGCCCTCTTCAACTTCGCGCTCGGGATCACCGCCCAACCGCCCGCGCCGGACCGAGATTTCAGTAACAAGATGACCCACCGCCTCGATTGGAATTTCCGCAACGGGGAGAGAGCGTTCGGACCGGTACACAAGGCGGAGACCTTCCATACCGTCTTCATGGACGGCTCCGAGTGGACGCTCGTCGCGGTCTCCCTAGCGGACGAGGCCACCATGAAGGCATGGGAGAACGAGGACGACAAGAAGCCCGCGAAGCGATGAGCACCGGCACCGCGCAGGCGGCGGCGGTCGTCTGGTCCGGCACGCCGGATGCAACGGTGCCAGCATGAGAGCCGACACCGTCCTCGTTTCCGTCCTCCTCCTCGCCGCGCCGGCCCTCGCTCAGACGGCCCCCGTCGTTAGGGCCGGGACCGGGAGGACGAGAACCCTCTCCGACCTCGCCCGCGAGCGCCGCCTCCTCGGGAAGCCGGCCATCTCCGGAACCTTCTCGGTGGCCGGCACCTCGACGCACACCTACGCGCACGGCTACTTCGCCGCCCCCTCGGTGGCCGCCGCGATTGCCGCCTCCACACGCGAGGACGACGCCATCCGGGGCCGCTACGCCGACGCCCGCGAGACGGTGACCGACGCTCGAAACGCCCTTGCGGCGGCCGAGCGCGCGATGCCCAACGTCCTCGGACCCGTCACCATCGGGCCGCGAGGCGGCTCAGGCTACGCCAACGCCATGATCGCCCGGGCCGGCGCCCTCCTCCCGTACACGATGCGCGTGCAGGAGGCCGAGGCGGGGGTGGCGAAGGTGCAGTCCGACGCGGCTCGGGCCGGCGTGCCGGGGCTCGCCCGATGACGGCGTGAGGGGATGAACGAGGCCGGCGTCAGGCGTCCGAGCGGGGCGCCTTCGCCGGGATACCGCGAGGGAGCCGCCGCATCCATTCCTCCGGCTCGGCGACGAGGCCCTGCCGAATCATCATTTCGTAAACCGCGAGCGGCCCAACCTCAACCCGGTGGGGCCACG
This sequence comes from Thermoanaerobaculia bacterium, assembly GCA_038319835.1. GTDB lineage: Bacteria > Acidobacteriota > Thermoanaerobaculia > UBA5066 > UBA5066 > Fen-183. The sequence continues at coordinate 2,981 of JBBQDQ010000031.1, forward strand.
GTTCGGGTCGAGCGTTGCGCCGCCGTGCCCGAAGTTGGCGCGCGAGGTCTTCCGGCCGGGCGTCGAGATCGGTCGAGCGGCGGGTGGTCACGGGCGGCCCTTCGCACCGCGTTACGATCCGGTCATGTCCACAGCAACCGACTGCCCCAAGTGCGGATTTCACAACCCGGCACCGGTCGCGTCCTGCGGGAAGTGCGGAGTCATCTTCGCCCGCTACTCCCCGGAGAAGCAGCGAGTTCCTGCCGGTCAGGTCGTGGTCTCGACCGCCACGATCTCCGAGCCGTTCGACACCATCGGGCCGGTCTATGCGGTCACGACGAACATGAAGGGCGTCCTCGACGCCGCCGCCCGCAAACTCGGGATCGACTTGCAGGCCGTCTCCGACTCTGAGGTGATGTCCGCGCTCGTTCTCGGGGACTCCGTCGCGAACTATCAGGCGTTCCCGATCGCGTTCGCGGTCTGCGTCGAGCAGCTCAAGCGCCAAGCGGCCCGGCTCGGCGCCGATGCCGTCGTCGGCGTGAAGATGAACTTCGATCTTGACCGCTCGGGCGTCGGGCTCATGGCCTTCACGATGCAGCTCATCGGTACGGCCGTCAGACGGCGGCAGGCATCCTGACGGGGTCTCTCCATGTCCACCGGCATCGCCGCCGCCGCCCCTCCGACGGGCGGGCGCTTCGCCCCCGAGCTGGACAATTTTTTCTGCCGCGACTGCCGCTCGTTCGTACAGGCGCCGAAGGGCTCGGCGGGTCTACCAGCGTGTCCGACGCCGGGATGCAGGAGACCCACGGGGTTCGGGGGTTCGCGACGGCGGTGAGGCCCAAGAATCAGCGGCCCGCTGTCGGGGTCGCACGCCCGGCTGGTAAAATCGCGTCCGCCCACGCCGGAGGGATCGCATGAAAAGAGTCGCGGTTCTGGTAGCGCTCGCGTTTACGCTCGCTGCCATTGGATGCACCTCCTATTCTTCTTTGCCTTCCTATTCTGCCGACGAGATAAACAAGATCATGGCCGAATGGATGGACGACACGGTCCCGAACCTTATCGAGGTATGGGGACCCCCGGATCAGGTCTACGGTGACGGGAACGGCGGGCAAGTCCTTCTCTACGTCCGGGACCGGACCAACAAAGTCCCGGCCTCGTCCTCGACCTCGACCTACGCGAACGGCGGCGTCAACGGGGGGCAGTTCTACGGCAACGGGCAGAGTTACACGACCTACAAGCCGGAGCGCGTCGAGGGTTACGTCGGCTATCGGATGTTTTGGGTCGGCACGAACGGACTCATCTACAACTGGAAATGGAAGGGACTCTGAAGGGCAACGCCGCACCGCGCGGAACCCCGCCGAGCACTCCGGCGCGAGGGACTCCGGGTGGGTTGAACGTGGGGAACTGGCCGAAAAGGCCCGCCAATTTAGGGGTGCGGTAGGCTTATGAGACCCCTGCTCTGGCCATCTGAGCTACGCCGCCCCTGATCGTTCCCGGGGCCCGGGCGAGGGGCGGATGATAGCGCAGCATGGCCGAGAGCCTCCCCGACCTCTTCGCCCAACACGTCCGGGAATCCCGCCTCCTCGACGGGGCGCGGGCACTCGCCGTGGCCTGCTCGGGCGGGGGCGACTCGACCGCGCTCCTCCTCCTGGCGCGGCACTGGGCGGAAACGCGCGGCGTCCCCGTCGTGGCGCTCCATGTCGCGCATGGTCTGCGCGGCGAGGCCGGGCTCGGAGACGCCCGCTTCTGCGCGGACCTCACCGCCCGACTCGGCGTCCCATACGGATTCCTGTCCGTGGACGTCCCGGCCCAGCGGAAAAAGGGAGAGAGCGTCGAGGCCGCGGCCCGGCGACTGCGCTACCGCGCGCTCCTCGCCGTGGCGGGCGACGCCAAGGCCGCGCTTCTCACCGGCCACACGCGCGACGACCAGGCCGAGACCGTCCTCCTCCACCTCGAGCGCAGACTCGGCCGCGCCCGCGGCGGCATCCGCGCGAGCCGCTCCGACGGGGTCGTGCGGCCCCTCCTCCCCTTCTCGCGCGCCGAGCTCCGGGCGTACCTCGAAGCGGAGGGCGTGGCCTGGCGCGAGGACGAGACGAACGCGAACGAGGGCTTCGCGCGCAACCGCGTCCGGCGCGTCGTCCTGCCGGAGATCGAGCGACGGATGCCGGGCGCGGCCGAGCGGCTCGCGCGGGCAGGGGACGCGTACTCTCAGCGCCTGGATGCGCTCGACAAGAAGCTCGACAAGGCGCTGTCCGAAGAGAAGATCTTCCTGGAAGGTAAATTGCCCCGCGCGCTCTTCGAGCGGCTCTCCGACGAGGAGGCCGGCCGGCTCCTCGTACGGTTTGCGGCCCTGGGCGCGGCAGCGGCCGCCGGCGTCGCCGGTCGCCCCCCCGGCCGCAAGCAGATCGAAAAGGTGCTCGATCGCCTCCGCCGCGATCCCGTGTTCCACGAGTCGTTTGCGGGTCTTCGCCTCACCGCCAGCCCGCGCTTCGTCCGCCTCACACCCTCGAAGAAGGCCCCTTGATAGACTTCCCCGGGTGGCACTCGCCTTCGACGAACGGTACGGTCCCGCCGACATCGCGCGGCGGGTGGCCGACATCGGGCGGCGGATCGGCCACGACTACCCGGACGGCCCCATCGTCCTGATCGCCATTCTGAAGGGGGCCGGGTTTTTCGTGGCGGACCTCGCCCGGGCTGTGCCGCGCCCCGTGCGCTGCGAATACATCGACGTGCTGCGCGACGGCGAGGCCGAGAAGGTCGTCAACTACCACTTTCTCGCGCCGTTCGATGTGAGGGACGCGCACCTCGTCGTCCTCAAGGACGTCATCCGCAGCGGGATCGTCGAGAGCTGGCTCCTTTCCCAGCTCCGGGAAGAAAAGCCGCGTTCCCTGCGTTTCGCCTGTGTGGTGGACCGCCCCCAGGAACGCAAGAGCTCGCTGCTCGCCGATTACGTGCTGTTCCCATCCGAGGAAGGGGTCCTCGTGGGATACGGCATGGAGTACCAGCGGGAAGGGGGCAACTTCCCCTTCATCGCCCAGGTCCGGACCGAGGGGGAATCGCCGTTCGAGACGAGCGGCGAGATCGCCCGGCGCACGCGCCCCTGAACCGCGTGAGCCCGTTTCACGTAAAGAAGGAAGCCGAGGGCATTTCAAGGTGAATACAACCGTCAAGAACGTACTGCTCTGGATGGTCATCCTCGTGGTGATCCTCCTTCTGTTCCGCGTCGTCGACGTCGGCCGGACGAACACGGCGACCGTCTCCTTCACCGAGTTCATGGAAATGGTGAAGAAGGGCGACGTCGAGAAGGTCACGATCCGCGGGCAGGAGATCCGCGGCTTCAAGAAGGGCGCCGTCGAGGGCCGCGAGCCGGGCGTGCGCACGTACGCGCCGGTCTACAACGACCTCACGGCCGACCTCATGAAGGCGAACGTGAAGATCACCGCGGAGGAGCCGCGCGAGGGCTCGTTCCTCGTGATCCTTCTGCAGTGGGCCCCGATCCTGTTCCTGATCGGCCTGTGGATCTTCATCATGCGGCAGATGCAGTCGGGCGGGAACCGCGCGATGTCCTTCGGGAAGTCGCGCGCGAAGCTCCTGACTCCGAATCAGAAGAAGGCCACGTTCAAGGACGTCGCGGGCTGCCAGGAAGCGAAGGAAGAGCTAGCCGAAATCATCGACTTCCTGAAGGAGCCCGCGAAGTTCCAGAAGCTCGGCGGCAAGATCCCGAAGGGCGTCCTCATGATGGGCCCGCCCGGCACGGGGAAGACGCTCCTCGCGCGCGCCGTCGCCGGCGAGGCGAACGTGCCGTTCTTCTCGATCTCGGGCTCGGACTTCGTCGAGATGTTCGTGGGCGTCGGCGCGAGCCGCGTGCGCGACCTCTTCGAACAGGGCAAAAAGAACGCTCCCTGCATCATCTTCATCGACGAGATCGACGCGGTGGGCCGCCACCGCGGCGCCGGCCTCGGCGGCGGGCACGACGAGCGCGAGCAGACGCTCAACGCCCTCCTCGTCGAGATGGACGGCTTCGAGGGCAACGACGGCGTCATCCTCGTTGCGGCGACGAACCGCCCGGACGTCCTCGACCCGGCTCTCCTCCGGCCCGGTCGCTTCGACCGCCGCGTCGTCGTGGACCGCCCGGACGTCAAGGGCCGCGAGGGCATCCTCAAGGTCCACACGCGCACGATCCCGATGTCCGACGACGTCGATCTCTCGGTCGTCGCCCGCGGCACGCCGGGCTTCGCCGGCGCCGACCTCGCGAACCTCGTGAACGAGGCCGCGCTCGCCGCGGCGCGCGTCGACAAGAAGAAGGTCGAAATGCTCGACTTCAACTACGCCAAGGACAAGGTCCTCATGGGGGCGGAGCGGAAGTCGATGGTCATGTCGGACGACGAGAAGCGCGTCACGGCGTTCCACGAGGGCGGGCACGCGCTTATCGCCGCCTTCGAGGGCGACACGGACCCGCTCCACAAGGTCACGATCATCCCGCGCGGCCGTGCGCTCGGCCTCACGCAGCAGCTCCCACTCGAGGACAAGTACACGTACTCGAAGGAGTACATCGAGGCCGAGCTCGCCGTCATGATGGGCGGGCGCCTCGCCGAGGAAGTCTGCATCGGCCGCATCACGACGGGCGCCTCGAACGACTTCGAGAAGGCGACCGACATGGCGCGCCGCATGGTCTGCGAGTGGGGCATGAGCGAGCTCGGCCCGCTCTCCTTCGGCAAGCCCGAGGGCGAAGTCTTCCTCGGACGCGACTTCAGCCGCCAGCCCGACTACTCCGAGGACACGGCGCGCAAGATCGACGACGAGGTCAACCGGATCGTTCGGGCCTCGTACGACCGGGGCAAGAAGATCATCGTCGAGCACCGGGCAGCGCTCGAAGAGATCGCGAACATCCTCCTCGAAAAGGAGTCCCTCGACGGCGAGGAGATCTACGCGATCATCAAGCGCGTCACGGGGATCGAGGTCTCCAAGATCCCGCCCGTGAAGCCCGAGCCGCCGAAGCCCACCACGCCCGCCACCGTCACGCAGAAGGACGAGGGCGCCGCGCCGGCCGGAGGGCTCATTCCGGTCCCGGCGTAACGCACGCCGTTCGTTTCACGTCCCCGGGAGACGCGCCGCTTCCGGCGCGCTCCCCGACCGGCCGCTCGTGACGAGCCACGGGTAGACGTCGAAGTAGATCCTCGCGAGCCGACGCAGCCTCCCGAGAACGTCCGGGTGCGCCGCCGCGACGTCGCGCTCACCGTGCGGATCGGCGTCCGTGTCGATCAGGACCTCGCCGACGAACCGGTCGGGGTTCCACGTGGTCTCCGAAGGAAGCGTCCCGTGGTACGCCCACCGCCGCGTCCAGAGGCTGATCGTCCGGCCCTCGCCATCCCATGCGACGACAGGCCGGTCCGGATCGGCGTCGGCCGGATCGAGCAGGTCGACCCCGAGCCCCGCCCGGCCCGGCCCGAGCCCGAGGAGGCCGTAGAGGGTGGCGGAAACGTCGACGAGGGACGCCGGGCCCGGGACGCGGCGTCCGCCCGGGAGAAGCGGAGACCAGAAGACGAGAGGGACGCGGTGCCGGAGATCGGCGAATCCGTGGACCGTCGGGGCGCCTTCGAGCGGGAGGATCGGGAGTCCGTGGTCGCTCGCGATCACGAAGATCGTGCGCGAAAACCAGGCGCGCGTCCGCGCGCCCTCGATCAGGTCGCCGACGGCCTCGTCCGTGTAATGGATCGTCTTGAGCATCGGCACCGTGTGCCGGCCGACGAGCGTCGCGAGCCAGGGAGTCGAGACCCAGCCGCGCCGCTCGGGCTCGTCCAGCGCAAAGGACGTGCGGGCGTCGGCCGGGACCTGGAACGGATGGTGGTTCGAGATTGTGAGCATCATCGCGGCAAAAGGCTCTTCGAGCCGATCCAGCGCCGTGAGGGTCCGCGCCGCGAGGACGCGGTCGGACTTTCCCCAGTTCGTGCCGACCTCGGACGCCGCGAAGTCGCGGCCGTCGATCATCCGGAATCCGCGCGGAAGATAGAAGCGATCCTCGCGGTAGAACGTCTGGTCGCTGTTGTGGATCCAAAGCAGGGAATTCCAGCCGCCGGCGCGGAGGAGCTCCGGAAGGCCGGTCAATGCCGTATCCGGACGGGCCGTCATGAGGACCTCGTGGGGCGTCGGGAGGATGCCGTACCAGAGGGCGAGCTCCCCGTCCGGTGAGCGGGTTCCCGGGCTGTAGGCGCGCTCCACGGCGATGCCTCCCGCGGCGAGCCGGTCGAGGTTCGGCGTGAGCCCCGCGAGCTTTCCGTCCCGGACGCCCACCTCGTGCGCCCGGACGCCCTCCATGACGACCAGGACGACGTTCGGCCGTAGCCCCATCGGCAGCGATGGCGCCTCGGGCGAGCGCAGAGGCGCTTCGTAGGCGAGAGGATGCGAGGCGCTCGTGAAGGTTCGGGGCTGCGTCTGCGGCTCGAGCTCGCGGATCGACAACTCCGGCAGCGCGGGCGGAGGAACGGCCGCCGTGCCCGCCGACGCGCGCGGGGCACGGGACCTCTCGAGACGCTCGAGCGTGACGAGGACGTTGGCGCCCGTCTCGCCGTCGGGGATCCGCCCGAACACGAACGCCGCTGCGCTCGCGGCCAGCGCGCCCAGGAAGAGACGCCCTCGCGTGAGCCCGGCGCGCTCCGTCCGGCCCGCCCGGGACGCGGCGAAGAAAAGCGCGAGCGCGAGGACGCACGTGACGAGCGCCGCCCGGACGAGAACGCCCCGCTCGAGGGACTGCCCGACGAACCTCGCATCGAGGGCGAGCGCGAGATCCTCGCGGCGAGGCGGGTGGCCGAAATAGACGATCGCTTCGGCCCATGCAAGGTGAAGGACAGCCGTCGCGAGGACGAAGAGTGCAAGCAGGATCCGGACGGGCGGCTCGGGCAGGATCGTGCCCGCGAGCGCGAGCGCGAGAAATCCCGCCACCGTGAAGACGGCGGCGTCCTGCAGAACCCCCGCGGCGAGCCACGCCGCCGGGCGGCCCGGAGGCATCGGCGAGGAGAGGAGGATCCACGCGCGAACGGCCAAACCCGCGAGCAGAGCAACCGCGACCGCGGCGCCCACGAAGAATCGGGTCCGGACGGAGGGCCGAGGCACCGCGACGGCCGAAGAACTCTCGCGCACCTCCGTCGATCTTACGGGGTCCGTTCTATGCTCTTGCCATGGGCACCGCTCGCCTCTCGTTCCCGGGCGGGCGCGACCTCTCGCTCGGCCCGCTCCCGGGCGTCATGGCGATCCTGAACGTCACGCCCGACTCGTTCAGCGACGGCGGACGCTTCGCGTCGGCGGAGGCGGCGGGAGAGGAGGGCGTGCGGTTCGCGGAGATGGGCGCCTCGATCCTCGACATCGGCGGCGAGAGCACACGCCCCAGGGGCAGTGCATACGGAAAAGGCGCAGAGGAGATTTCTGCGAATGAAGAAGAGCGCCGCGTCCTGCCCGTGCTCTCTTACCTTCGAAGAAATCTCCCGTCTCTTCCCCTCTCCATCGACACGCGACGCGTCGAGGTCGCGCGCGCAGCGCTCGACGCGGGCGTCGACATGGTCAACATCGTGACCGGTCTCGACATCTCCGAGGACATGCTCTCCCTGATCGCCACCCGGCACGCGGCGCTCCTCGTCAACCACTGCCGCGGGACTCCCTCTTCCACCTTCGAAGAATCTTCTTTCACCGACGTCGTCGCCGAGGTGGCCGCCGACCTGAGCAGGGCGCGTGCCCGCGCGATCTCCTCGGGAATCTCCGAGCAGAAGATCCTGGTCGACCCCGGCCTCGGCTTCGGCAAGACACCCGAGCAGAACTTCGCCCTCCTCGGCGCGCTCGACCGTCTCGCGCCGCCCGGCGTCCCCTTTGTCGTCGGCGCGTCGCGCAAGGCGTTCCTCGGGACGGCCGCGGGAGCGCCCGTCGCGGACCGCCTGCCCGAGTCGCTCGCGGCAGCGGCCGTGTGCGCGGAGGCCGCGCGCACGCGCCCCGTCCTCGTGCGGGTCCACGACGTCGCCGAGACGCTGCGATTCTTCGCGGCCCTCGGCCGGGCGGGCGCGCCCGCCGTCACGTAACATCCGACGCCGAATGCGCAGGCTCTTCGGCACGGACGGCATCCGGGGGACGGCGGGCGAGCCGCCCCTCGACGCCGCGACGGTCTCGCGCGTCGGCGCGGCCCTCGCGGCCTCCCTCGGGCACCCGAACCCCAGCGTCGTCGTGGGCTGCGATACCCGGGAGTCGTCCGGAGGAATCGTCTGGGCGCTCACGGGCGGCATCACGAAAGCGGGCGGCGTCGTGCGCTTCGCGGGCGTCGTGCCGACGCCCGCGATCGCGTGGCTCGCCCGCGATCTCGGCGCCGACGCGGGCGTCGTCATCTCGGCCTCGCACAACCCGTGGCGGGACAACGGCGTCAAGATCTTCTCGGGCGAGGGGCGGAAGCTCCCGGACGACGTCGAGCTCGAGATCGAGCGGCACATCGAGGAGGCGTCGCCCGCACCCGCCGCGCCCGCCGTCGTCGAGCCGGACCTCGGCCGCGCCTACGTCGACCACCTCGTCCAGACGCTCCCCCACCGCCTCGACGGGCTCCGGGTCGTCATCGACGCCGCGAACGGCGCGGCGTTCCAGGCGGCGCCGGCCGCGTTCGCAGCCGCGGGGGCCACCGTGATCGCGCGGAACGTCACCCCGGATGGCCGGAACATCAACGAGGGCTGCGGCGCCCTCCACCCCGAGGCGATGCGCGCGGCCGTCCTCGCCGAGGGAGCCGACCTCGGGATCGCGCTGGACGGCGACGCGGACCGCATCATCGTCGCCGACGACCAGGGGATGCTCCTCGACGGCGATGACGTCCTCTTCCTCTGGGCGCACGAGATGGAGCGCGAGGGCCGCAAGCCCGAGTCCGTGGTCGGGACCGTAATGTCGAACTGGGGGTTCGAGAAGGCCCTGAAGGAGCGGGGCATCGCGCTCGTCCGGGCGGCCGTCGGCGACCGCTACGTCGTCGAGGAGATGGAGAAGTCGGGCGCGGTCCTCGGCGGCGAGCAGTCCGGGCACCTCATCCGCGCGGACCTCACGACGACGGGCGACGGCACGCTCACCGGGCTTCACCTCGCCGCGCTCGTCGCGGCGTCCGGCAAGAAGCTCTCGGAGCAGCCGCGGTTCGTCCACACGCCGCAGGTTCTCCGGAACGTGAAGGTCAAAGAGCGCGTCCCCTTCGACGAGATCCCGGAGTTCACGGCGCTCTGGCGCGCCGCCGAGGCGAAGATGGCCGGAAGCGGCAGGATCCTCCTCAGGTACTCCGGAACCGAGGCTCTCGCGCGCGTCATGGTCGAGGGGACCGACGCGGCGCTCGTCGACGCCGTCGCGTCGGACCTCGCCGGCGGCATCCGCGAGAGCCTCGGGGCCTGATGACGGGATCTCCCCTCGAGCCGTCGGACGAGCAGCTCCGGAGCCTCCTCGACGATGCCGTCCGGCGCGTCGTCGCGCACGTCGGCTCGCTCCCGGCCCAGCCTGCGGACGGGACCGCCGGGGCCGCCGCGCTGTCGCGTTCCTTGATCGAACGCGAGCCGCCCGAGTGCGGCGCCGAGGCCGGGCCGCTCCTCGACCTCCTGTTCGAGAAGGCGATTCCCGCGAGCTTCAACAATGCCGGGCCCGGGTTCCTCGCGTACATCCCCGGCGGCGGCCAGCCGTACGCCGCGGCCGCGGACCTCATCTCCGCCGCGGTGAACCGCTACACGGGCGTCTTCGCCCCCGCGCCCGCGCTCGTCCAGCTCGAGACGAACGTGATCCGCTGGTTTGCGCGTGTCGTCGGCTATCCGGCGGGCGCGGGCGGCTTCCTGACGTCCGGAGGTTCCCTCGCGAACTTCTCGGCCGTCGTCGCGGCGCGGCACGAAAAGCTCCCCGAGAATTTTCTGAAGGGCACGCTCTACGTCTCCGACCAGGGCCACCACTGCATCCGCAAGGCCGCGCTCCTCGCAGGCTTCCCCGCCGCGAACGTGCGCGAGATCCCGTGCGACGCCGCGTTCCGCATGCGCCTCGACGTCCTCGCCGAGCGGGTCGCCGCGGACCGCGCGGACGGCTTCGCGCCGTTCCTCGTCGTCGCGAGCGCGGGCACCACGAACACGGGCGCCGTCGACGGCCTCGACGCCCTCGCGGATTTCGCCGCCCGGGAGAGCCTCTGGCTGCACGCCGACGCCGCGTACGGGGGGTTCTTCGCGCTGACGGAGCGCGGACGCGCGGCGCTGAAGGGCCTCGAGCGCGCCGACTCGCTCGTCCTCGACCCGCACAAAGGCCTCTTCATGCCCTACGGCAGCGGCTGCCTCCTCGTCCGCGACCCGGGCGCGCTCCGGCGTTCGCACAGCGTGCAGGCCCACTACATGCCGGGCATGCAGGACGACCCCGACTCCGTCGACTTCTGCGAGATTTCGCCCGAGCTGTCGCGCAACTTTCGCGGCCTCTCCGTCTGGCTCGCCGTGAAGCTCTGCGGCCTCGCGGCGTTCCGCGACTCGCTGGACGAAAAGCTCGACCTCGCGCGCGAGGCCGTCGACGCCGTGCGCGCGATTCCGGACATGACGATCGTGGCCGAGCCGCAGCTTTCCCTCTTCGCCTTCCGCCTCACACCGCCCTGGCTGTCCCTGGAGGCGGCAAACCGCCTGAACCGCAGGCTCATGGACCGCGTGAACGCGGGCCAGCGGGTGCTCCTGACGAGCACCCTCCTCGGGGACGCCTTCGCGATCCGCATGTGCATCCTGAGCTTCCGGACGCACGCGGACCGCGTCGGGATGGCGCTGGACGACCTCCGGGAGGCCGCCGCGGAGCTTGCGCGGGAATAATCCGGGCCCGAAACGGATTTCGTAGTGTGGACATGACCCGCCGCCTCGTCATCCTCGCCGCCTCCGTCTCGGCCGTCGCTGCCAGCGCCCTGCTGCTCGCCCGGCCGTCCTCGCCCGCCAAAGGAGCCGCCGTGCCGTCCTCCACCCCCTCGACTCCCGCTCCCGCCCACGACCGCGTCGTCAAGACCGACGCGGAGTGGAAGGCGATCCTCACGCCCGCGCAGTACAACGTCACGCGCAAGAAAGGCACTGAGCGCGCGTTCACGGGCCCGAACTGGGACAACCACGCGAAGGGCACGTACGTGTGCGTGTGCTGCGACCTCCCGCTCTTCGACTCGGAAACGAAGTTCGACTCCGGTACGGGCTGGCCGAGCTTCTGGCAGCCGATCGCGAAGAACGCCGTCCGCGAGGAAAGCGACAACACGTTCTTCACGGTGCGCACGGAGGTCCTCTGCCGCCGCTGCGACGCCCACCTCGGCCACGTGTTCGACGACGGCCCGAAGCCGACCGGCCTGCGCTACTGCATGAACGGAACGGCGATGAAGCTCATCCCCGCGAAGTGACACGGGGCGCAACGCCCGAGGCCTGAGCCCCGGTTGCCGTCGACTCGCTGCGCCGGCCGTTGAGCTTGATATCGTCGGACCGATGTGGCGGATCGCGATCGTCGTCGGCGCCGTTCTCCTGACGCTCCACGGCCTGCTGACGTTCGTCTTCGGTCTCGCGGTGTTTCGGGGCAGCCCGATCGACCGTCTGGCGTTTTCGCAGCACGGATTCACGTTCCTCGCGATCGCGCTCCTCAACCTGGTGACCTGGCGGCAGCCGGGCCGCGCGAAGGCGCTGGCCCTCCTCGTTCACGCAACGAACCTTGCGTTTCTGACGTTCTGCATTGTATTTGCGCTCGCAAGACCGGAACCCCCGCTCTACGTGGCGGCGAGCCTCATGTTCGTGCTCACGGCCGCGGCGCTCGGAGCCGATCTCGAGATCCAGCGCGGCGCCCAGGGTCCCTCGTAGGCGTCCTGCCCGGGAACCGTCACCCCGGCGAGACGACCTCGTGCAGGTGCTCGCGCGCCGCGTCCGCGCGGCGCGCCATGTCGGCAGCGAGGGCCGCGAGGAGCCCCGGCAGGTGGAGCGCGTTCGGGACGAAGCGCACGTAGCAGAGGCGCGGCGCCCCCGGCAGCGTCCCGAATTCGAAGCTCGCCTCGGGCGACTCGATCGTCCACGCTCCTGTCGCGTCGATCGCGAACGGCATCTCGCGCTCCTTGAGGTTGAGGTTCAGCGCGACGTCGGCGTGCGCGGGCGCCGCGTCGGCGGGCAGGAAGAGACGCAGGAAGACGCCCGTTCCCATCTCCGGGTGCCGCTCGGCGTGCCGACCCTGCAGGAGCGCCGAGGCGCGCGGGCCGAGCGGGTGCGTTCCCTCGAGCGGATCGAGAAACGGCAGGCGCGCGTCGAGCCCTCTCGGCGAGGCCTCGGCCCGCGCGCCGAAAGGACCGAGGGCGTCCGCGGCGGCGATCCAGTCCGCCGGGTCCGTGAAGCGCGAGGCGTGCTTGCCCTCGGGCGCGATGCGCGCCGAGAGGAGGTCGAGCATCCCGTCCGGGTGCGGCCGCGAGCCCGATCGAGGGTGCTCGCTGCGCGCGGCGGGGACACCGAGCTCGTCCTCCAGACCCTCGCGACCGCCCTCGGCGTAGATCGCCTGCAGCGCGGCCGAGGCCGAGAGGAACCCGAGCGCGATGGGCGCCGTCTCCTTCGTGACGAGGGCCGCCGACCACAGGCGCACGACGCCGTCCTGGCGGTCCACGACGAAAGCCGCGAGAGGCGGATAGCGCAGGAGGTCCGCGAGGACGCTCGCCTGCCGGAGCGTGACCGCGTCCGCGAAGAGGACGTCCGTCTCGACGTGCACGCGGCTCGCCGCGGCGTCACCCTCGCCGACCGCCTCCTCGGCGTGCACGCGCTGGACGACGCGGTGCGGCCACCACGAGAAGGACCGCTCGTCCCGAAGCGCCCACGCGTCGTCGATCAGGAGGCGCGCGTAGAGGTCGTCGACGAACGCCGGGCCGGGGTCCGCGCTCACGTTCCCTCGCCGCCGGTCAGCGGGTGCTCGAGGACCACGAACTCGGCCACCGGCCGGCCGCCCACGAGGTGCTCCGTGATGATCCGCTCGAGAACGGGCGGATCGCAGCTCCGGTACCACGTCCCCTCGGGATAGACGACCGCGATCGGGCCGCCCGCGCACACGCGCAGGCAGTTCGCCCGCGTCCTCAGGACCTGGCCCGAGTCGGCGAGGCCGAGCTCCTTGAGGCGCGCCTTCAGGTAGTTCCACGCCGCGATCCCGCGCTCCCGGTCGCAGCACTTGGGTTTGGCGGGGTCCGAGCACAGGAAGATGTGCCGCCTCGCGCCCGGGATCCCCAGCGACCGGGCGATCCCGGCGAGCTTTTCGGGCGACCCGTCCCGCTCGTCCATGCGCCGGAAGGATAATCCCCCCATGAAGATCTTCGTCACGGGCGCCACCGGCCACATCGGCTTCCGCGTCGCGACGGCGCTCCGCTGCCGCGGCCACCACGTTCTCGGTCTCACACGCACCGACGCAGGCGCGGCCCGCCTCGCGCGGCACGAGGTTCACGCCGTGCAGGGGGCGCTGCAGGACCCCGGCAGCTGGAAGGGGGCAGAGGACTGCTCGGTGCTCGTCCACGCGGCCGCCGACTACACGACGGACACGATGGCGCTCGACCGCGCCTCGGTGCATTCGCTCCTGTCCCTCGCGGGGCGCGGGGCGGGCGTCAAGACGGTCGTCTACACGAGCGGCGTCTGGGTCTACGGCTCGACGGGCGACACCCTCGTGGACGAGACCTCCCCGCTCGCACCGCACCCGATGAGCCTGCCGCGTGTGGAGACGGAAAAGGCGGTCCTCACGACGCACGGTGTGAAGGGACTCGTGCTGAGGCCGGGATGCGTCTACGGCTACGGCGGCAGCCTGACGGCCGCGTGGTTTGCCGGCGCGGCGGCGGGCAAGCTCGAGGTCGTGGGCGACGGCTCCAACCGCTGGGCCACGGTCCATGCGGACGACCTCGCCGACGCGTACGTCCGCGCCATCGAGAGCGGGCTCGCGGGCGAGATCTTCAACGTGACAGACCGCTCGCGCGCGCCGGTGCGCCACCTCGTCGTCGCCGCGGCGAAGGCGGCCGGCTTCGCGGGCGAGATCCGGTGGGTCCCGCTCGAAACCGCCCGCCAGACGATGGGCGACTTCGCGTCCGCCCTCGCGTTCGACCAGCACGTCGACTCGCGCAAGGCCGTCGCGCGCCTCGGCTGGCAGCCGACGCACGGAGGCTTCGAGGACGAGGCCGCGACGTACTTCGCCTCGTGGAAGGCCGCGCAGGCCTGACGGCGCGTTTCGTTCAGCCGAACCGGGCGCGGTAGTCGTCGCGGCTGGCCGCGAGAACGGCGAGGGCTTCCGTCCGCCCGTACACGTGCGTGATCTCGACGGGCTGCGTGGGGCCGCCGGGCTTCTGCTTGTACGTGAGGAAATAGTGGCGGAGGCGGTCCACGAGAGAGCGCGGCATCTCCGAGACGTCCGAGAGCGCACCGTAAACGGCGTCGCCCTTGAGAACGGCGAGGATCTTGTCGTCCACCTCGTCGTTGTCGAGCATTCTCAGGCCGCCGATCGGGACCGCGGGCACGAGGATCTGCGCGTGCGTGATCGGCTTTTCGGTGAGGACGCAGACATCCATCGGGTCGCCGTCGCCCTTGAGGCCGGCGCGCCCGGTCTCGTCCTCGCAGAGCTTCGCGACGCGGGCCCCGCAGTACGTGCGCGGGACGAGGCCGTAAAGGGTCGGGCAGACGTTCGAGAAAAGCTGCGGCCGGTCCACCTTGAGGATCCCCGTGGCCTTGTCGAGCTCGTACTTGACGGTGTCGGTCGGGACGATCTCGATGAAGGCCGTGAATACGGCGGGAAAATCGGGACCGGGGTCCACGCCGTGCCAGGGGTGGGCCGCAAACTGCGTCGGCACATCCATTTCGGGGATTATCCTCCGCCCATGGAGCGCCTGACGTCCGCGGACCGTGCCGCAATCGAATCTCACGGTCTGACCGAGGAGGAGATCGCGCGGCAGCTCGCGCTCTTCCGGCATCCGCCCGCGCCCCAGCGCCTCGCGCGCGCCGCGACGGCGGGCGACGGCGTCCTGAGGATCCCGAAGAGCGAGCACGCCGGGCTCCTCGCGCTCGCCGACGAGGCTGCACGCGCCGGGCGGCTCACGAAGTTCGTGCCAGCTTCGGGCGCCGCGAGCCGGATGTTCGCCTTCCTCCTCGCGGGCGGCCCCGAGACGGCCGACGCGAGGACGTACCGCGAGAACCTCGGAGCGTTGGCGTTCCGCGCTCCCGTGGAAGAGCTCGCGCGATCGCCCAAGGGCCTCCTTCCGTTCCACGCGTACCCGGACGGGGCGCGGTCGGCTTTCGAAGAGCACCTCGTGGAGGCGGCCGGAACCGTACGCGACGCCTCGGGCCTCTGCCGCGTCCACTTCACCGTCTCGCCCGAGCATCGGGCCGCTTTCGAGGCTAAGCTCGCCGAGGCGCGGCCGCGGCTGGAGCGCGCGACGGGCGCGCGTTTCGACGTCACGTTCTCCGAGCAGGCGCCCTCGACCGATACGATCGCGGCCGACCCCGAGGGCCGCCCGTTTCGCACGCTCACCGGCGAGCTCCTCTTCCGGCCCGGAGGCCACGGCGCCCTCCTCAAGAACCTCGACGACGTCGCTCGCGCGGGCGGTGACGTCGTCCTCGTGAAGAACATCGACAACGTCGTCCCGGACTCCCGCCGCGGCCCGACGCTGCTCTGGAAACGCCTCCTTGCGGGACTCCTCGTGAGGCTCGAGCGCGCGAGCTTCCGGGAGAGGCCGATCCGCGTCTGCGGCGTCGTGCGCAACGAGGGCGAGCCCGGGGGCGGGCCGTTCTGGGTCGCCGGGCCGGCCGGCCCGACCCTCCAGATCGTCGAGTCGGCGCAGGTCGACCTGAAGGACCCTGCGCAAGCCGCGCTCTGGAAGACGGCCACGCACTTCAACCCGGTCGACCTCGTCTGCTCCCTGCGGGACGCGGCGGGAAAGCCCTTCGATCTCGGGCGCTTCGTGGACGAGGACGCCGTCTTCATCGCCGCAAAGACCCACGAGGGAAGGCCCCTCAACGCATTGGAACGACCGGGCTTATGGAACGGCGCAATGGCCTTCTGGGAGACCGTCTTCGTGGAGGTCCCGAAGGAGACCTTCGCTCCGGTCAAGACGGCCCTCGACCTCCTCCGGCCCGAGCACCGGGCCTGAACCCTGCGGAAACAGCGCCCTTCACGCGGCAGAGGTATCCTTCCGTCCCCCTTGGGGCCCCGCATGTTCCACAACGAACGCCCGAAGCGCCGCCGGAAGCTCACTCTGGTCGAGGCCGAGACTCCGACGCCGGCCACGCCGGCGGGACCGCGGCCGCCGCTCCTGAACCGGGAGCTTTCGTGGCTCGCCTTCAACCAGAGGGTCCTCGACGAGGCGTTCGACGAGCGCTGGCCGCTTCTCGAACGCCTGAAGTTCCTTTGCATCACGGAGACGAATCTCGACGAGTTCTTCATGATCCGCGTGTCGGGCCTCCTCGACCAGCTCTCCTCGGAAGTGGTCGAGCACTCGGACGACCGCCTCGGGCCCGCCGAGGCCCTCTCGCGCATCCGCGCCGTCGTGCAGGGCATGGAGGCACGCCAGACGGCGTGCCTCGTATCCGATCTCCTCCCGAAGCTGGCTGCGAACGGGATCGCCGTGCTCACATGGGAAGACCTTTCCGAAGAGCAGCGCGCGGGCGCCGCCTCGTACTTCCGGCGAAACGTCCTCCCGGTTCTCACGCCGCTCGCGGTGGACCCCGGCCACCCGTTCCCGTTCCTCTCGAACCTCTCGATGAACTTCGCCGTCGAGGTGAGGAACCCCGAGACCGGCGACGTGAAGTTCGCGCGCGTCAAGGTCCCGCAGGTTCTCCCGCGCCTCCTGCCGCTGCGCGAAATCCTCGAAGGGAAGAAGAAGATCCGTCCCGAAAAAGCCGAGTTCCTCTTCCTCGAGTCGCTCCTGCAAGCGAATCTCGTCGACCTGTTCCCAGGCCTCGAGATCGTCTCGTCGCACCTCTTCCGGGTAACGCGCGATGCGGACATCGAGATCCAGGAGGACGAGGCGTCGGACCTGCTCGCGACGATCGAACAGGAAGTCCGCCGGCGCCGCTTCGGCGCGGTCGTGCGCCTCGAGGTGGCCCCGAAGACGCCGAAGCGGGTCCGCAAGCTCCTCGTCAAGCAGCTCGAGATCACGGAGAACGAGATCTACGAGGTGGACGGGCCGCTCGGCCCCGGCGACCTCATGTCGCTCATCAAGCTCGACCGCCGGGACCTCAAGGACGCGCCGTACTCACCCGCCGTGCCGCCGATCCTGACGCAGCCGGACACGTCGATCTTCGCGGCGATCCGCGCAGGCGACATCCTCCTGCACCACCCGTACGACTCGTTCTCGCCCGTCATCGAGATGATCGAGCGGGCATCCGAGGACTCGAAGACGGTCGCGATCAATATGACGCTCTACCGGACGAACCCCGACTCGGGGCTCATTCCGGCCCTCGTGCGCGCGGCCGAGAACGGCAAGCAGGTGGCTGTCCTCGTCGAGCTCAAGGCTCGCTTCGACGAGGAGAACAACATCACGTGGGCCAAGTCTCTCGAGCAGGCGGGCGTCCACGTCGTCTACGGCGTCGTCGGCCTCAAGACGCACGGGAAGATCGCTCTCGTCGTGCGGCGGGAGAAGGACGAGATCCGGCGCTACGTCCACCTCGGGACGGGCAATTACAACTCCTCGACCGCGCGCACGTACACGGACATCGGCCTCATGACGTGCCGGCCCGAGTTCGGCGAGGATGCGACGCGCTTCTTCAACGCGCTCACGGCCTTCGCCGGCCGGACGACGTACGCGCGCCTCGTCACCGCGCCGAAGGACCTTCACAGGTGGGTCCTCGAGTCCATCGCGCGCGAGACGGCGCACGCCCGTGCCGGACGTCCCTCGGGCATCCGGGCGAAGATGAACGCTCTCGTGGATCCGAAGGTGATCGCGGCGCTCTACGAAGCGTCCCAGGCCGGCGTTCCGATCGACCTCCTCGTGCGCGGCATCTGCTGCCTCGAGCCCGGCCTGCCGGGCGTCTCCGAGTCGATCCGCGTCCGCTCGATCGTCGGCCGCTTCCTCGAGCACAGCCGCGCATTCGTCTTCGAGAACGGCGGCGAACGGGAGACCTGGCTGTCCTCCGCCGACTGGATGCAGAGGAACTTCTTCCGGCGCGTCGAGATCGCCTTCCCCGTCGTGGAGCCGGCGCTCGCACGCCAGGTCGTGGACGCCCTCGACACGATGTGGAAGGACAACGTGCGCGCGCGCGAGCTGAAGGCCGACGGGACGTACGTGCGCCTCGCGCCGAAGGAAGGCGAGGCCTCCGTGGACTCCCAGGCGCTCTTCGTCGAGGACGCGCGCCGGCGGGTGCTGAAGGCCGTCGAGTCCTTCCAGCGCCGCGGCGCCGAGGTCTTCGAGTCCGCCGAGCGGGCGGCCGGGCCCGAGCCCGTCGAGCCGGCCACGGAGCGGATCGGCTCCTAGCGAGCGGCTAGCGCTCGACCTCGAAGCTCGCGGGCGGGCTGAGGACGGGTTCTTGCGCCGTGAGAGTCGTGGCGTCGACCGGGACGACGAGCAGGTGCGTGTTGGCGCCGAAGGCGACGTTGATCTCGTAGAACCCGTGCGGGGACACGGCGATGAGAGTCCCGGGCACCTGCTTCAGATCGGCCATCGGGCAGGTGACGTAAACCTTCAGCGGGAGGTCCATGGCGCTCTCCTCTTCGGATACACAGGATAGCGCGAGGCCCGACGACACGTCCCGGAAAACGTGCGCTGCGTCACGCGCGCCCAGGACCCGCCGGGGAGACGATTCCAACGATGATCTTCGCTCCCGCCGCGATCGCTCTGTTCCTCGCGACGGCGCAGGCCGCCGCGCCGAGGGCCACCCTGCCCCCGACGCCGCCCGACGCCGCAATGCGGCTGAACGGGCTCTTCGCGAGGGCAACGCCCGGCGTTCGCACCTGGGTGGACGGTGAGGCCCGCAGGCTCAGGTCCCTCCCGGCCCCGGCGGACGGAACGGCCGTCGAGGTCGACGCGCGCCAGGCGTTCTCGGCCTCCCCGCCGCCCCTGACTCCCGCGCAGGCGGATGCGCTCGCGGCGATGGCCGTCTATCAGGTCGTCAACGATCTCGACAGCGAAGCGCGTCTCGCCCAGGGGGACGACGCACGTGCCAGGCTCTCCGAACGCAAGAGCGCGTTTCTCAGAATCCTCTCTTCCCTTCTGAAGAGATTCTCCGACTCCGAGGCCGCGATCGTCGCGAGCCTCAAGTGAGGAATCACTCCATGCGCAAGCTCCTCGCCGCTGTTTTGCTGGGCGGCGTCTCTTTTCCTGCAGCCGCGGCAGGCTCCGGCGTGGAGCCGCTCCCGGCGAACACGCGGGCTTTCGCCAACGATGTCGCGAGCCGGGCGACGGCCGACCAGAGAGCGTGGGCGGCCGAAGTCGGCCGACGCCGTCCGCTCCCGACCTTCGACGCCCTGAAGACCGAGGTCCGCACGCGCTTCGCGACGCGCCAGCGCATATCCGAAGCGGAGATCGGCCGTCTTGCATTTCTCGGCGTCGTGTCCGGATTCGACTCCGGCGTTTCGGACGCCGCGAAGATCAACCAGAAGGCTCGCGTCGCCACCCCGACGCCCGCTCCGGTCCATCACGCGAAGGCCTCTATGGCCCACGCCGCGAGCGAGACCACGGCCGGCGCCGAGCTGGCCATGATCAACCTCCAGAGCCTCGTCTCCCAGCGCCAAACGGCCGTTCAGGTCGCGACGCAGATGCTGAGCGCCATCAACAACTCCGAACGGACGGTGGTGGGCAACATCGGCCGCTGACCCTGGCCTACGGCCCGTCTTCGCCATCCTCGTCGCCGTCGTCGTCCCCGACGGGCTCGCCGCGGTACTCCTTGAGCTTCCGCTGAAGCGTTCGCAGGCCGATCCCGAGCGCCTCCGCGGCCTTGCGGCGGTTGCCGCCCGAGATCTGGAGGGCCGTGAGGATGGCCTCGCGCTCGATCTCGTCCATCGTCTTGCCGACGAGGCTGCCCGCGAACGGGGTCTCGGCCGCCGCGGGTCCGGCACCCTCGGGCGCGGCCGATTCAGGAGCGGGCGGGATCACGGAAACGGGCGCCGGCACGGGCAGCTTGATGGCCGCCCACTCGCCGGAGCGCGGCCGGCCCGGGGCGCGCGCGCGGATCGCGGGCGGCAGGTCCGCTACGTCGATCCGAGGCCCCGCGGCGAAGAGGACCGCGCTCTCGAGGACGTTCTTGAGCTCGCGCACGTTGCCCGGCCACTCGTACGCGACGAGGGCCGCGAGTGCGGCCGGCGTGGCGCCCGAGACGGACTTGCCGTGCTCCTCGGCGAAGAGCGAGCGGAAGCGCTCGACGAGAAGCGGAATGTCGTCCTTGCGCTCGCGGAGCGGCGGGATCTCGAGCGTGACGACCGAGAGGCGGTAGAAGAGGTCCTGGCGGAAGCGGCCCGCCTCGATCTCCTTCGCGAGGTCGCGGTTCGTCGCGGCGACGAGCCGGAAGTCGACATCCTTCGACTCGTTGCCGCCGACGGGCGTGACCCTTTTCTCCTCGAGGACGCGCAGAAACTTGACCTGCAGGTCGGGAGGCATTTCGGAGACCTCGTCGAGGAAGAGCGTGCCCCCGGCGGCCTGTTCGATGCGGCCGACGCGCTTGACGATCGCGCCCGTGAAGGCCCCGCGCTCGTGGCCGAAGAGCTCCGACTCGATGATCTCGCGCGGGATCGCGCCGCAGTTCAGGGCCACGAAGGCGCGCGCGCGCCGCGGCGAATTGTGGTGGATTGCGTTCGCGACGAGCTCCTTGCCCGTCCCGGACTCGCCCACGAGGAGGACCGTGGTCTTCGCGGGCGCGACCACGCGGAGCTTCTCGAAGAGGCGCTCCATGGGCTTGGAGATCCCGAGGATCGCCTCGAAGCCGAAGCGCTTGTCGAGGCGCTCGCGCAGGTCGCGGATCTCACCCGCTTGGCGGGCGCGCTTGAGCGCGGCCTCGGCGCGCAGGCGCAGGTCGTCCTTCGCGAGGGGCTTGGCGACGTAGTCGACCGTGCCGAGCGCGCGCGCCGAGAGGAGCGTCTCGACGTCGCCGTGGGCCGTCACGAGGAGGACCGCGACGTCAGGGCGCGCGGCGGCGAGCTCGGAGGCGAGGTCGAGGCCGGTCTTTCCGGGCATCTTGAGGTCCGTCACGACGAGGGCGACCGAAGGGTCCTCGACCGCGCGCTCGAGCGCGGAGT
>JBBQDQ010000032.1:0-24033 GCA_038319835.1 Thermoanaerobaculia bacterium
GCCTCGGCCTGCATCCTCAGGTCGGCGGTCCGGACGTTGTCCTTGAAGATTTTCTTGATCTCGTCCGGCTGCTCGCCGCCGCTCTTCGTGATCCCGTCGAACCGCTGGGCGTACCCGCCCGGAAAATCGTAGAGCTCGAGCTTCGAGTTGGCCCCGAGCTTCAGCTTGTGGCTCGACTTCCCGGCGGCCACGTCCGCCTGGATGTCCTGCTTTTCTTCCAGGTGCTTGTGGGGCAGCTCGAAGCAGTGGTCCCAGAGCGTCACCTTGCTCGAGCGCAGGTCCTGTGCCTTCTCCCACGCGCGGACCCGGTCCTCTTCGCGCGTCCCGCCGCCGACGGCCTCGAAGATGAGGTTGCTCCCGCCCGGGAAGGGCACGTGGCTGTCGGGCAGATTCGCGACGACCATCGTATGGGAACCGGCGGTGTGCTTGAAGAAGTAATAGATTCCCTCTTCTTCCATCAGCCGGCTCGCAAACGCGAAGTCGGACTCGCGGTACTGCGCGCAGTAGTCGCGCGGTTGAAACGTGCCCTTGATCTCCCAGGAAACGTCGAAGCCGGTGAGGACCTTCTTCAGGATGTCGGGAACGGAGAGGTGCTGAAAGATCCGGCTCTGCGTCCTGCGGGACAGCAGCGAGGGCTCCGGGACGAGGTCGAGCAGGTAGCGCGTGAACGTGGCGTCGCGCGCCCCTTGTGCGACGCGCTGGCAGGACCCGTTGAGGAAGCGCGGGGAGCCCCCCGGCAGCGCGATCTCGACGGTAACCTTCTGGCCCAGGAGCGCGTCGAAGGGAATTTTCGTCGCGTTCTCGGCAACGCACTCCAGCTGGAAGAGGAAGGGCTTGGAGATCGCCTCGTGTCCCGAGAAACCGCTCAAGAGGAGATCGTCCGGGCCCAGGGGCGTCTTGACCTTCAGCCGGCGGCCGGACTGGGTGTAGGCCACTCAGCACCTCCCCATCATTCGAACTCGTATCGGAAGCTTCCGCCCTCGCCGAGGGTGACGCGCACGCGCGACATCGTCCTGCCTTCGGCCATCCGGGCGAGGAACTCCCCGGACATCTCCGGAAGGACGGTCCGGGTCAGGATGTGGTCCACGTTGCGGGCCCCGCTCTCGACTTCCTTGCAACGCGCCACGATCTCGGCGATGACCGCATCGTCGTAGCTGAACGCGGCGCCGTGGTTCTCCTTGAGGCGGCTGCCGATCCGGCCGAGCTGCAGCTTGATGATCTCCCGCATGACCTTGTCCGAGATCGGGTAGTACGGGACGATGACCATCCGTCCGAGGAGCGCCGGCTTGAAGATCTTGTTCAGCTCGGGCTTGATCGCCTCCACGAGCTTTTCGGGCTCGGGGGCCGTCTCGGGATCGGCGCAGAGCTTCATGAGGGTGTCGGTCGCGGCATTGGACGTGAGCAGGATGACCGTGTTCTTGAAGTCGATCTCGCGCCCCTCGCCGTCCTCGAGCATCCCCTTGTCGAAGACCTGGTAGAAGAGCTCCATGACGTCGGGATGCGCCTTCTCGACCTCGTCGAGGAGGACGACGGAGTAGGGCCGGCGCCTCACGGCCTCGGTCAGGACGCCGCCCTCGCCGTAGCCGACGTATCCCGGAGGCGAGCCTTTCAGCGACGAGACGGTGTGCGCCTCCTGGTACTCGCTCATGTTGATCGTGATGAGGTTTCGCTCCCCTCCGTAGAGGGTCTCGGCCAGCGTGATCGCGGTCTCGGTCTTCCCGACGCCGCTTGGCCCGACGAGCAGGAAGACGCCGATGGGCCGGCGCGGGTCCGTGAGGTTCGCGCGCGCGGTCCGGATCCGGCTCGCGATCGCTTCGAGGGCATGGGACTGGCCGATCACGCGCTGCTCGAGCCGGTCCTTCAGAGCGAGGACCGTGTGGATCTCGTCGGTGAGCATCTTTCCGACCGGGATTCCCGTCCAGCCCGAGATGACCTCGGCGATCGTCTGGGACGTGACGCACGCCTGCATGAGCGGCGACTCGCCCTGCAGCTTCTCGAGCTCCTTGTTGAGCGTGTCGAGCTCGGCCTTGAGTGCGGCGGGGTCCGGCGGCGGTCCCGCGGAGGCGGGCGGCGCCGCCGGGTCCGGAGCCGGCGCCTTCGCGGCGGGTCCCGCGGGCTTGCCGGCGGAGTCCTTCTTTTTCCTCGGGGCCGCGAGGTCCTCCAGCGTCGTGCGGATGTCGCGGACCTTCGTGATCAGCTCGCGCTCCTTGTCCCACTGCGCCTTCAGGGTCGCGAGGCTCGCCTCCGCAGCCGACTTTCGCGCCGTGAGGTCGGCGAGGCGCTCGCGGTGATCCGTGCCGGTCGCCTCTTCGCGGGAGAGGACCTCGATCTCCGCCGCCGTGTGGTCGATCGTCCGCTGCGCGTCCTCGACCGCCGGCGGCGTCGCGGCCTGGCCGATTGCGACGCGCGCGCAGGCCGTGTCGAGCACGGACACGGACTTGTCGGGCAGCTGCCGGCCCGAGATATACCGGTGCGACAGGCGGACCGAGTCCTCGACGGCCTCGTCGAGGATGCGCACCTTGTGGTGGTTCTCGAGGGGCTCCGTGAGTCCGCGCATCATGATGATCGCAGTGCTCTCGGTCGGCTCCTCGACCTTGACCACCTGGAAGCGGCGGGCGAGCGCGGCGTCCTTCTCGAAGTACTTCTTGTACTCGGCCCACGTGGTCGCGGCGATCGTGCGCAGCTCTCCGCGCGCGAGCGCCGGCTTCAGCAGGTTCGCGGCGTCGTTCTGCCCGGCCTGCCCGCCCGCGCCGATCATCGTGTGCGCCTCGTCGATGAAGACGATGATCGGCTGGGGCGAGGCCTTCACCTCTTCGATGACGCTCTTGAGCCGGTTCTCGAATTCGCCCTTGATGCCGGCTCCGGCCTGCAGGAGCCCGAGGTCGAGAGTCCGCACGGCGACGTTGCGGAGGGGCCCGGGGACGTCTCCCTGGGCGATGCGGAGCGCGAACCCCTCGACGACGGCCGTCTTTCCGACCCCGGCCTCACCCGTGAGGATCGGATTGTTCTGGCGGCGGCGCGTGAGGATGTCGATGACCTGGCGGATCTCGAAATCCCGCCCGAGGATCGGATCGATGTGGCCCGAGCGGGCGCGGGCGGTCAGGTCGACCGTGAACTGGTCGAGCGCCTTCGTACGGCCGGGGACGCCCGTCGCGCCGCCGCCCGCTTCGCCGCCCGGCGCGTCGCCCGGAGAGCCCGCGTCGCGGTCCTCGACTGAGCCGGCGACGATCTTGTCCATCTCCTTCCGGAGGCTCTCGACCGAGATCGCCGCGAATTCCTTGGAGATCTCACGAGCGAGCCGGGCAAATTCGTCCTTCTCGAGGAGCGCGAGGAGGATGTGGGAGGAACGGACCCGCGACGCGCCGAAATCGATCGAGCCGACGAGCCAGGCTTCCTCGATGAGCTTCGGGAGGCGGGGAGAAAGCGCCGGCGTACGCGTGTTCCCGGTCTTGAGCCGGTCGAGGGAGCGCACGAGGTCCTTCGCGAGCCGGGACTCGTCGATCTCGAACCGGCGCAGGATCCGGTGGAGGTCCGTGTCCGGCGTCTCGCCCAGCTTGACGAGCAGGTGTTCCACGTCGACGTCGTAGTTCGTCCGCGACAGGCAGAGCCCGGCGGCACCCTCGAGGGCGTTCCGACAGGTGTCGTTCATCCGGCCGATGAGGGACTTCAGGTTCGCACTCATGGTCGCCTTCCTCTCAGGAGCTTGGAATGAGTCCCTATCCTAGTTCATGGACTCGAGAATCAGGTTCGAGGCGTCGGCCGGCGAGGGCGCGCTCTTGAGCCAGGTCGTCCAGCCGAGCATCGGCAGGGCGGCGGCGCCGGACGCCAGGTGGCATTCGGGGATCTCCTCTTTCCGGAGGACGAGCTGCACGTCGAAGTCGTATTCGACGCCGACGAGGAACCGGACGAGCTCGTTCAGGGGCCTCCAGCCGCTTCCGCGCGGCAGGAACACGCGGAACGCGGCGAAGTCGAGCGCACCGAGGCGGATCCGGAATCGGGACTGATTGTTCCAGACATGCTCGCCGCAGACGAGGTCGGCGCCGAGCCGGCTGTTGCGGGCTCCCAGGCGGGAGCGGTCCTCCGGCTCGAGCTCGAGCCACTGCCCGACGAACTGCCGCAGGGCGACCGGGACCCCGAAATAGTCCCGGAGGATCCCCTCGATCGCGCTTGCCGAGTGGGGGCGCTGGGCGACGAGGCCGGCGTACAGGAGGAGTGTGTCGTCGGAGACGCTCTGGCGCCCGCGGAGCCCGCCCGTGCCGAGGCCGATCAGCGCGAACAGTCCGTCGGTGAACGGGTCCTCGCCCCCGCTCTCGAACACCACGGGAAAGCGGTACTTCTGCCACGCGCGGTGGAACATCGACAGGAAGCGGTGGTTGAAGATGTCGAGGAATTCCCAGAGCGCTTGGTCCTTGTACCGGATGCGCTCGATGAGGAGCTCCGTGTACGGGATCGGGAGAACGCCGAGCGGACCGGTCGTTCCCCCGATCGCGACCGTGACCTCCGGAGGACGCTCAGGGTCGTCGGGATCGACGCGCAGGTCGTGGATCTCGCTCGGCGGAAACTCGAGGGTGGCGCGCGTCCGGAAGCGCGCGACCTCCTGCGCGGGCGGTCCGTCGTGACCTACCCGGGCCCGGGACGGAGAAAGCCGCGACAGGAGCCGGACGGCCTGGAAGAACCCGAAATGCTCGGGGCGTGTCCGCAGCCGCTCGATCAAAGGACGATCTGTTCGCCGGTGCGCGGCGCCCAGCGGCGGAGGACGCCCTCGCGCTGTTTCGTCGACGCCACGAGCTGGCTGAAGGAGTTCACGGAAGAATAGAGAGAGAGGAAACGCTCGAGGACGGACGCGAACAGGAAGACGCCCGCGCCGACAAAGTTCTGCTCGTCGAACTCGATCGAGACCTCGAGCCCCCTCACGAACCCCGGGTGGACGTCGCGGAGGGGCCGGACGACCCGCCGCGCGGAGAGCTTCGAGATCCCGTCGATTTGCTGCCGCGTGACCGACGAATCGGCGACGTCGTAGAGCCTCAGGATCTCCCGCAGCGCCTCCGGGCCCTTTCCGCCTTCGCGCTCGACGAGCGACAGGACGTTCAGCGCGAGGTGCGAGATGAGCCTCCAGTGCGCCCCCCGCCGGAGCGGCGGGCGCAGGCTCGCGGTCGGTTTGACGAGGCTTCGGATGGCGGTGAAAACCCCGGGTCCCTCGAGCTGGAAATCTCCTTCGGGATTCCCGAACGGAAGCCGCGCCGGAAGGTCTCGGTTCGAGCCCGTCACGTGCACGGTCAGCGTATCGGTGTCCGGCACGGTCGGATCGAAGTTCATGTCCACGAGCGTGAGGAAGACCTCGGGTCCGTCGTCGTCCTTGCGCTCCGCCGGCCGCCGGCTCGCGTGCCAGAAGGCCTGCGAGCCCTGGCGTTCCGCGTCGTGGCGGAACGAGAAGAACGGCTGATAGGTCTGGACGGTCTCGAGGTCCGTCCCCGTCGACGTCACGCGGTCGATCGACCAGACCTCGTGCGCGTTGGGCCGCCTCAGGTTCGGGATGACGCGGTACTCGTGCGTCAGGTGGGTGACGCGGATGGGCTCGGCCAGCTGGGTGAACAGATTGACGATCGGGGTCGAGTGAAGCCGGAACGTCTGCGCGGAGACGCTTCGCTCCGCCGCGAAGGGCCGCGCGAGGAGGATCCGCACGTCGAGCGTGTCCGTGAAGGCCTTTCCTTCGAGCCCGTCGAGTCCGTCGAGATCCACGAACAGGAACTTCTCCGGGAACGTGAAGTATTCCTGCAGGAAGCGGTAGCCCCGGAAGATGCGGTCCGGGGTGGGCAGCAGCGCCTCGTCGTCCCCGAATCCGACCGGCCGGAGGGCCTCGGGGCCGAGGGTGACGGCCGCGGAATCCGGCGCCGATCCCTGCGGGCGGAGCTCGACGGCGAGAACGTCGTTGAAGAGCGTCTCGTAGAGGGCGTGCATGACCTTGCCCTCCCCCTGCAGGTAGAACCGGAGCCTCGAAAGGGGGCGGTCGGCGCCGTCCGGCGACTTCTCCTTGAGCTCGGCGAGCGCGGCGCCCCCGAGCACGCGCAGGTCGAGGCGGAGCGCGGTCCGGGCGTCGCGGCCGCCGATCGTGACCGCGGGCGCCTGCTCGAACCGCGCCGCCCTCACTTCGATCGGCCAGATCGTGACGGGATACGACGTCTGGAAGCGGCACGGGATCCCGTCGACCGGAGCGGACGCGAGCGTCGACCCCTTTGGGATCGTCTGCCCGGTCTGGAGGCTCACCTGGTCCGAACTGAGGACGAACTGGGCCACGGACATCGACGGCACGGGCGCGAGAAACGTGGGATAGAGGATCCCGAGGAGCGCCTCGGTGATCTCGGGGAACTCGTCGTCGATCTTGAGGCGTACGCGCGCCGTCAGGAAGGCGAACGCCTCGAGGAGGCGCTCGACATGCGGGTCCTCGCACTTGTCGGGCTCGAGCTGCAGGCGCGACGCGACCTTCGGGTACTTCTCGGCGAACTCGGCGCCCATCTGCCGGAGAAAGCTCAGCTCGCGCTCGTAGTACTCGAGGAGGTCGCTGCGCATCAGTCGCCCTTGACCGCGAAGGTCCCGCTCCCGATCTGGAGCGTCGTGTCGAACGAGATCGGCTCGGGGACCGGGTCGACGCGCAGGCGCGCCTCGATCTTGAAGCGGAACGCGCGCTCGAGCTCAGATGTGTTCGCGAGGCTGACGACGACGTCCTCGAGCCGCGGTTCGAACCGCTTGAGCACGGCCTCGAGCGCCCGCGTGAGGTCGTGCTGGTCCCCGGCGCTCTTCACGCTGAAGGTGGAGAAGTCCGGGAGGCCGTACGCGAGCGCCGAGCCGCACAGGAGAGGCAGCTCGGGCGGCACCTCGAGCACGCAGCGTGTGTTCAGAAGCCACTCGAGGTCCCTCTTGAGGGCCTGCTTGAGCTGGCGAAGCGCCTTCGAGCGGGACGCAGGCGGCTCGGATTTCACGTCCGGCTCGAAATCGACGAGCCGGTCGAGGACCGACAGGTTGATCCGGACTTCCTCGTCGAACCTCGGCATATCGCGCCGACGGGGATGCCGGAGCCGGCGGCGTTCCGCCGGCTTCCGGCCGTCCCGTCCCTTACTTTCTCGACGGCTGCGGCAGCTCGGCCACCAGCCGCAGGGAGACCGACAGCTCGTCGAGCTGGAAGTGCGGTCTGAGGAACGCGATCGCCTTGTAGACCCCGGGCTTGCCCGGGACCTCGGCCACTTCGATGCGCGCCTCGCGCAGGGGGAACTGGGCCTTGACGGCCTGCGAGGCCGTGTCGTCCGGCGTGATGTAGTTCGAGATCCACTTGTTGAGGAAGAACTCGACGTCGGTGCGCGAGGCGAAGCTGCCGATCTTGTCGCGCATGATCGCCTTGAGGTAGTGGGCGAAGCGGGACACGGCGAAGATGTAGGGCAGCTGCGTCGAAAGGCGCGCGTTCGCATTCGCAAAGTCCGTGTCGTACTTCTTCGCCTTCTGTGCCGACTGCCCGCCGAAGAACGCCGCGTAATCCGTGTTCTTGCAGTGGACGAGGGAGATGAATCCCAGGTCCGAGAACTCCTTTTCGCGGCGGTCGGTGATCGCGATCTCAGTCGGACACTTCAGCGCGACGTCGCCCTCGTCGGTCTGGAAGGTGTGCGCCGGAAGCCCCTGCACGAGCCCTCCCCCCTCCACGCCGCGGATCGCGACGGTCCAGTTGTAAAGGGCGAACGCCTCGGTCAGACGCGTCCCGTACGAGTAGGCCGCGTTTCCCCACAGGTACTTCTTGTGGTCTTTGCCGTCCACGTCTTCTTCGAAGTTGAACGACTCGACCGGCACGGTGTCGCTCCCGTACGGAAGGCGCATGAGGGTGTGAGGGAGGGTGAGGCCCACGTAGCGGGAATCTTCCGAGTCGCGGAAGGAGCGCCATTTCGCATACTCCGTCCGGTCGAAGATCTTGGCGAGGTCGCGGACCTCGGTCAGCTCGGTGTAGGTTTCCCAGCCGAACATCTCGGGCGAGGCGGCCGAGATGAACGGCGCGTTGGCCGCGGCCGCAACGCCGGCGATCTTCTCCAGGAGGGACATGTCCTGCGGGTGGTTGCCGAACTCGTAGTCCCCGATCAGCGCTCCGAAGGGGGCGCCGCCGAACGTGCCGTACTCCTCCTCGTAGATCTTCTTGAAGAGCGCGGACTGGTCGAATTCCGCGGCCCGTTCGAGGTCCTTGAGGAGGTCCTTCTTGGACACGTTCAGGACCCGGATCTTGAGCATCGGCGAGGTCTCGCTCTCGAACACGAGATGGTGCAGGCCGCGCCAGCTTCCCTCGAGCTTCTGGAAGTCCGCGTGATGCATGATCTCGTTGAGCTGCGCCGAGAGGAGCTTGTCGATCGCCGCGATCCGCGTGTTGATCGTGTGCTCGAGGCTCTTCGAGAGGACGACCTGCCCCTGGAGGGCCTGCTGGACGAACTCGGCGAGCATGTCCTTGGCCGTGTCGACCTGGTCCTCCCGGAGCGCCAGGCGTCCGCTTTCGAGGATCTTGTTGAGGAGACTTCCCTCCTGCTCCTGGACGACCGACTCCGCCTTCTTCTCGGGGTTCTTACTCATGGGGCTCTTCCTTCTTCCCTTCCTCGTCGGTCGCGACGCCCAGCTGCTTTCCGAGCTGCTTCTGGGCGTTCGGGTCCTTGAGGAGGTCCGTCAGCATGGCCTCGAGCTTGTCGTTTCCGTCGGTCTTGGACAGGATGTCGCGCAGTTTCTGGCGGGCCTCGACGAGCTTCCTCAGCGGTTCCACCTGCTGGACGACCTGGTCGGGCTCGAAGTCCGTCATGTTGTTGAACTTCATCTCGACGTTCATCTTGCTGCCGTCGTCGGAGAGCTTGTTGTCGACGCGGATGGCCAGGCGCGGCGCCTGCGCGGCGAGGACCTGGTCGAAGTTGTCGCGGTCGATCTCGATCAGCTTGCGGTCTTTCAGCCGCGGAAGCTGCTCGACAGGCTGGCCCGAGAAGTCGCCGAGGACTCCCACGACGAAGGGCAACTCCTTCATCTCGATGGCCCCGCCGATCTCTACGTCGTACGTGATCTGGACGCGGGGAGGGCGGATCCTCTTCAGTTTCTGCTGGATGCTTTCCTTTTTTGGCATGACTCCCTCCCTCAGCTACCCGTGCTGCCGGACTCGCCCTTGAGTCCGAGAGTCTCGCGCAGTCCGGCGAGAACGTTGTTGTCCTTGATCACATCCATGAGCCACGCGTCGAGCGGCATCTGTCCCCACGTGATGGCGCGCTGGACGAGGTACGAGACCGGGCTGTGCGGCTCGGTGCGCCGGAAGTAGTCGGCGACCTGCGCGAGCTGCGCGAGCGCCTGATCGCGCGCCCGGATGGGCCCGCCGGGCCCGCCCCCGCCTCCCGCGGCCTCGACCTCGGCACCCTCGACCGCGTCGGACGGATCCGGCTCCTCGAGCCTCTTCTCCTTGACGACTTTCTCGAGAAGCGACCGGATCGAGTCGAGCGTCCGCGTGAGGCTGCCGAGCCCCGGCGTCTGGCGCCCGAATCGGGCGTCCATCTCCTTGTCGAGTGTCTTCAGGGCGGCCCAGGTGTCCGCCACGTCCGCGGCCAGCTCCTCGTAGAAGGCCCGGCGCGTCTCGCTCCTGGCCTTCCGGATCTCCTCGCCCGTGATCTTCCCTTCCATCTGGGCGCGTGCGCGCTTCTCCTCGAGCTGCTGGATCGCCTCGCTGGAGAGCTTCGACGTGTCGGCAGGGAAGTCGTACTGGAGGGCCTCGTCCCACTGGAAGAAGTTGTAGTTCGCCCCGGAGCGCTTCGTGAGCAGGACCTTTCGGGCGGCCTCGGCGGCCTGCCGGTCGAGCCATGCGAGCGAGTTGGCCCTGGCTTCGAGATCGTTTCCCTCGTCGACCTCGGGGTAGAGGGTGTCCCAGAAGTTCGCGAGAAACCCGGTCGCGAGCTTCAGCGAATCCCTCAGGCCCGGGAAGCCGTGCATGCTCACGGCAGCCTCGGAGAGCCACGCGACGATCTGGAGATCCTTCGTCTTCCCGTTCAGGCTCTCGCCCGCGAGATCGGCGACCTTCTCCCAGTCGGCGACCTTCAGCTCGTGGACCCAGTCCCCCTGGGGAACGTCGTCGTCGGCGCGGCGCGCTTCGCGGATCTCGTCGTGGAGGCCCGAGTACTGGAGATTCTCCCCGCTCGGGTTCTCACCCGTAATCGGCTCCAGCAATGCGTCGAGGTTAAAAACAGGGACTGACGCCATCGCGACGGTTTCCTCCGGCCCGAGGGAACGCTTATGCCATTCGAAGATCAGCAGTTAGAATGTCGAAAGGATAGCGACGGCGCCGAGCACGGTCAAGGGCTCGTGCAGAGCGAGGAGAAACGATGCCGACACCCCGTGAACTGTATCAGGCCGGTCAACTCCAGGCCGCGACCCAGGCCCAGACGGCCGAGGTCCGGGCGAATCCGGCGGACGGTCCGATGCGCATCTTCCTGTTCGAGCTTCTCGCGTTCGCGGGCGACTGGGAGCGCGCGCGCAAGCAGATCGAGGTGCTCGGGCAGGCGGGGCCGAACGAGGCTCTCGCCGTTCAGGTGTACCTGGCGAACATCGAGGCCGAGCGCAGCCGCGAGCGCCTCTTCTCCGAGGGGCTCCACCCCCACTTCCTGAACGAGCCCCCCGCGTACGTGGACCGGCACCTCGAGGCGATCAACCGGATCCGCGAGGGGAACTTCGCGGAGGCGAGGGCTCTCCTCGACCGCGCCGAGGAGGAGCGCCCCGCGCTCCCGGGGACGCTGAACGGACGGCCGTTCGCGGACTTCCGCGACTGCGACGACGTGATCGGGCCCGTCCTGGAGCTGATCGTGAAGGACAAGTACACGTGGCTTCCGTTCGAGCAGATCCGCCGCTTCGAGGTCGCCCCGCCGGCCAAGCTTCGCGATCTCGTCTGGGCCCGTGCGAAGGTCGAGGCCCTGGACGGCACGGTCGGAGACGTCTACGTGCCGGCCCTCTACGAGGGGACGTGCCGGACCGCCGACGACCGGCTCCGCCTCGGGCGGATGACGGCGTGGAATCCTCTCTCGGACGAGCTGTCGCGCGGCGCGGGGCTCAAGACGTTCCAGGCAGGCGACGACGACGTTGCCCTCTTCGAGGCCCGCCTGGTCGAATTCCACCCCACGGCTTCCGCGGAGGCCTGAGCGGGGGAAAAAAAGGCCCTCGCGGCGAGGCGAGGGCCTTCGGGATGGAACCCGGATGGGGATCGGCCGGCTCAGACGAGCTTGTTCGCCTTCTGGTCCCAGCCCTTCCACGTCATTCCCTCGAGAGTGCCGTCCTGCTTCTGCTTCGCGTACCCGTACTCGATCTTGCTGAAGTTCAGAGAGATCTGGTCGACCGGGAGCTCTCCACCGCCGCCGTGCCCGCCGGTCTGGTAGCTGGACACGAGAACGTCCGTGAGCTTGAGCTTCAGGTACTCCTGCTGCTCCTTGCCCGCTTTTCTGACCGTCAGGGTGGCGAGCTTGAGGTGCTGGCCGCTGCAGCACGCCAGGTGAAGGACCGGGGACGCGTTGTTGACCTTCATCACGAAATGAAAGTCGTTGATGTTGACCTTTCCGGCACCCATGCCGCCTCCATGGGAAGCCGTTCCGGACTGCGTCGCTCCGTACGACCAGGATTCCACCTCGATCTCGTCCTTGTGTTTATCGTCGGTGGCCTCTCCCTTGATGTCGTCGAGCTTCAGGAAGAAATCAACTGCCATTGGCTGCTCCTTTCACCCCTTCATGTGGTCGTTTGTAATGGATCGCGATTCATTCTCTCCGTCAACATAGGCCGTACGCCCCGGAATTCAAGTCCAGTCCGACAGACCCGTGACGGCCGTCATGGAGTCTCCCCGCAGATCCGTCTCGACGATCGAATCGGAAATCTCACGAGTTCGTGGGAAGGTTGAATACGAAGATGACCGGTCCGGACGTCGGCCCCACGCTCGTCTGCTCCTTGGCCTGGATCTCGATCTTTCCGTAGGCGAGCTCGAACTCGCAGTGCGGGATCACGTCCTCGCCCACCTCGAGCTCGCCCGCCTGGACCTTCGCGACGAGGACGTCGGAGAGCGTCACCTTGAAATACTCGAACTGCTCCTTGCCCGCCTTGCGGCAGGTCAGGACGGCCGACGGGATCTTTTCGTTCTTCGCGATCTTCGAGAACAGCTTCGGCGTCGATTTGTCGATCTTCGCGCGGATGGTCACGTGCGACATCCTCACCGCGCCCGCCGCCTGGTTCGTGAAGGAATCCCGGGGGCTCAGCGCGCCCAGCGTGAACCCGTCGATCTGGATCTCGGACTTGTGCTGGGGATCGGGGCTCTCGCCGTCGACTCCGTCGAGCTTCAAGAACATGTCGACTTGCGCCATGGTCGCTTTTCCTCTTCTCTGCTGGCCGAGACTGGGAATCATATGCCGCGGGTCAAGGAGTACGAAGGATTTCGAGGAGGGGGGCGCCGGACGGCCGCGAGGAGAGGTCAGCCGGGCTCGAGGAGGGAGGCGAGCGGCAGGTCCCACCCAGGGGAGCCTGCCGGAGCAGCGGCCGCGGACGGCGCCGCAGAAGCGGTGCCGGGAGCCGGTGCGTTCGAAGGGTCCGGCGCCGCTGGAGGTTCGGAGGGCGCCTCGGCGCCGGCGACCGGGCCCTCCTGCGGGCGCGCCGCTGCTCCGAGAAGAAGGATCTCCTCCACCGGCGGCGGCGACGCGTCCACCGTGGGTGCGGGCTCGACGGTGGGCGGCGCCTCCGAGTCCGGGGAGACGGCCTCCGTCGGAGCCGCGGACGGTTCGCTCTTCAGCGGTTCGGTCGCCGGAATCTCCTCCACGAAATCGGTCGGAATCGCCTCCGGATGCAGGAGAAGGATGTCCTCCGCCCGTGCGTCGCGGAAGAACATCACGCCCCGCGGCGCCTCGCCTCCCGCGCGGTAAAGGATGCCCGTCGGCGCCGTTCCCGCGGCGGAGGCCTCGAGGAGCCGGACGGCCCATAGCTTCAACTGATCGAGCGGCACCATGCCTTCGGCGAGCGGGACGCGGTACGCGGCCGCCCCCGATGCGGGCCGCCGGGCGGCCGCGTCGACGCCGGACAGGAGCGCGGCCCATCGGGTCGCGGCGTCCTCCTCGAAGAGCGCCGACGCCAGCGCGCCGACGCGCGCACGCGAGAGCGACTCTGCGAGACGCAGCCGGATCTGCCTCAGCGGGCGGACCGGGATCTCGATCCGGGCGCCCCGGAGCTCCTGATAGACCTCCGCGAGCGATCCTGACGCGTCGTACTTTCGCCGGATCGCCCGGGCACGGCTCTCGAAGACGGGCAGGTAGTCGAGCGCCGCGAGGACGGACGCGGCCGCCTTTCCGGCGGGCAGGATCGTGAAGAGAGCGAACGGGAACCGCCTCAGACCCCCCTGGTCCGTGCTGCCCCAGAGGACGCCGGCGGCGAGCTTGCGGCTCTCGGGCAGGCCCAGCAGGAAGGCGTGGAGGGGGATCTCGGTCGAACGGCAGTCGTCTCGAACCGACCAATGGCGGCTGAATCCGTTGGACAGCCAGTCCCGGAACTCCCGGGACGCGTCGTCCGTGAGCCCCGCGGAGATGAAGTCCTTGTAGACCGGGAGCTTCCCGAACGCGAAGAGAGGCCAGGACTCCGTCGGAGGCGGATCGTCCGCCGACTGCTTGCGGAAGCGGGACAGGAGATTCAGTCCCACGGGCGCTCTCAGGCCTTCAGTTCGGGAGGATCGGCGGCATGGGTTCGTCGAGGCGGATCTCGAATGCGCCCTCGAGAAGCTCCCGCGGGTTCTTCCCGTCCGGGATCTGGACGCGGATGGTCCAGACCTTCGGATCCGAAAGCTCGCTCCGTCCTTCGCTCGCGAGCCGGACGAAATAGAAGAGCTTCAGGGGTCCGCCGGTCACCTCGTAGGTGCTCGTCCATCCCCCTTCGCCGGATTGCTCGTTGCGTCCGCTGATCGTGAGAAGGGCGTCGGCCGAGCTGAGCCGCCAGACGAAGGGAGGCGGCACGCGCTGGGACTTGATGTCCGTCGACGGGCGCAAGATCACGCCCCGGTCGAAAAGCGTGATCTGCGAGACGCGGTCCTTCAGCGGGCGGCGTCCCGTCCCCGGCTCGCGGTCGAGAGCGAGGACGCTGATTTCGCGCCCGCCGGGTCCTCCCGGCTTGCCGGCGAGCGAGGCGGACGCCGAGGAGCTCGCCCCGCTGATGAAGCGCTGCCAGAGGCGGGCGACCGCGAGCGCGCCGCGGTTCTGGAGTACGAAGTCGAAGGACGGCTCGGCGCCTCCGAGGAGCGGGTCGACGGCGTACTCGTCGGACAGGACGCCGACTTCCGTCAGAACGCCGAGGACGTCGGCCTGCCCGATCGTGGGGAGGTTCCGGCGGAGCGACAGCGCGCCCGAGACGCGCTCAGCGGCGTACTCGGCGCGTTCCTGCTTCAGGCGGCTCTCCGTGATGAACGGGAACTGTCCGGAGCAGCACGACGCGAGCCGCTGGTAGAGGGCATCCCATTTCGGGTTGAACTGCGGCTCGATCGCGGCCCGGATGAGGCTGGCGCCGCGGTCCTCGAGGCTCTTCAGCGAACGGCCGTAGGGCCCGGCCTTGATCCTCAGGTCGCTCGTGAACGAATGCCACCCTCTCAGCGTGGCGCCGTCGGTCCCGGTCGCGAGCTGCCGCCACGCCTTCATCTCGTCCTTGTCGCCGAGGGCGCCGACGGTCCTCTTGAAGGTCTCGGCGGCGGCGATCAGGTATTCGGGAATCGCGGCCGGCTTGGCCGACACGCGGGGCTCGAAGCGGCTCTTGAAGTATCCGATGACGGGATTGAGGTTCGCGTTCGTCTGGACGAATGCCTGGAGGTCCGCGAGCGTCAGCTGTCCGGCCTGGTCGGGCGCGCCTCCGCCTCCGCCCCCTCCGCCCGGAGTCCAGGTTCCGACGGCGATCTGATACGTGCGCCAGGCGCGGGCCGTCAGGGCGGATCCCGGGATCGAGAAGCCGCCCCCGCCCGATCTCACGGGGGCGCCCGTGGCGTCGAGGAACCGCTGCAGGTAGTCGATCTCCCCCTGCGAGACCGCCTTGACGTCGCTCTTGGCGTCGTCGCGCGAGAGCGCGTTCGTCTGCCGCTCGGCGAGCGAGACGACGCCGTTCCCGTAGGGAATCATCGATTGCGCGAACGGTTTCTGGAAACAGACGGCGGGGTTGCAGCTCGGGCCGATGGACGCCGTCAGGAACTCCTGGACCGGCGGCAGCACGCGCGCGAGAAGCGCGATTTCCGCCGTGCGGCGCGCGAACGGGCCCACGTCACTCCAGCGGAAACGGGAGTCCGGAACGGTTCTTTCGAAGTCCGCCGCCTTGGAGACGGACGCGTTCTTCAGGTCCTCCTGCCTCTTCTGCCACTCCTCGAGCTTCTGCTTCTTGCCCTCCGGCGACGAGATCGTGTTTACCTGCGTCAGGATCTTCCCGTCGTCGGTGGCCCGGAACGCCTCGACGTCGGCGTAGGTTCCGACGTCCGAGAGGAGGCCGCTGACGAGAACGGTCCCGTTCGCGAGCTTCGTCCTTCCGGGCATGGTCGTCTCGTCCAGCAGGAACGCGAAACCGCTCTTCTGCGCGCCGAGGTTCGCCGAGTCGACCTGCAGGCGCCCGACGAGCTCCTGGAGGCGCGACGTGTTGATGCGCGTCTGCGCGGCCGGGTGGAACGTCGGGGCGATCATCGCGCCCGGGAGAGCTGGCGGCAGGAGCGCCGGGAGAGCGGGCGGCGGCGCGACGCCGGCGGAGGTCGCGGGAGACGCCGGACCGGCGGCCGGTGCGACGGCGGGGGGTGCTGCGGGCGGCCCGACCGTCAGGAGCTGAGCGTAGGACTCGTTCAGATAGCGCTGCCACTGCTCGACGTTGGCGCCCGGGAAGCCTCTCTCTCCGGGGCGCGGCGTGTCGAGGTGCTTGCTCAGCGCGTCGTAGTTCGCCTTGAACTGTTTCGCCGTATCGGCAGCGCGCTTGAGGTAGCTCGCCTGCTGCGGATCGACGATCCCCGTGAGGGCCGTGTAGAGCCGGACCCACTCCTCCAGCCCCTTCATGAGCTTCCAGTCCCACCGCGCGAGGTTCGCGACGGTCCAGTAGCGCTCGAATGTGTCGATGGGGCGGCTCGGATCCGGGGCGCCGACCTTGAGCTCGCCTGCGCTGTGGTTGCGGGCGAGCTGCGTGACGAAAAGATCCGGACGCGGATCGGCCGGTGTGATCTGGGCCGCCCATTCGTCGATCTCGGCTGCGAACTCGCTTCCCGCGACCCCCTTCGTCTTCTGGACGAAGTTGACGAGCCCGAGGAGCCGGAGGTCGTCGGCGACGAAGGCGTCCGCACCGTCCGCCTTCTTGAGGGACTGGTCGAACCCGCGCCAGCCCAGGAAGCTCTGCAGGGCGCCGAAGAAGGCCGGGTAGTCCGCGAACGTCTCCCAGTTCAGGGCGGCCATCCGCGCTTCGGATTCCTTCAGGAGCGGCCGGACGACGCCCTCGAAGAAGAGCTTCTGCTGGACGGTCGCGAGGAGCGTGTGGATCTCGTTCGACTTCGCGCCTCGCAGGAACAGGCCGAGGAGGAACGGGTGCTGGCCGAGGCTGACGCGGTCCTCGTAGAGAAGGCGCGTCAGTTCGTACTTCTGGGCGATCGTACAGGGCGTCTTCACGCAGGCTTGAGCCTGGGCCGCGTGCGTGCGGATCGGGTTCAGGATGCGCCGCAGCGAGAGAAACGCCGGGATCATCGTGACGACGATCAGCGGGAGGATCGCCCACGTCAGGATCCGGAACGCGAGCGTTGTCTTCTTCTCGCGCTCGGCCGCCGCGCGGGTCCTCGCGACGAGGCCCTGCTCGGGGAAGACCTTTTTCTCGTAGAAGTCCTTGATGAAGAAGGCCCGCGATTTCTTGAAAATGTTCTCGAGGCTCTCGATCACGTCGCCCGTCGAGCCCGTCGGCCCCCGGAGCAGGTCGCGCGTGGCCTGCGCGATGGGCTTGCCCTGCTGCACGCCGCTCGAGATGTAGAACCCGCGGAAGACGAACTGCTCGTCGTAGCGGCTCTGCGTCAGGATGCCGTCGAGGTAGCGCCGGACCGGCTCCTTCAGGGCGCGCAGCTCCTCCGGGAAGACGAAGAAGCGGTCGGCGTTGGCGATGTTCTCTTCGTTCGAGAGGAACTTCAGGCGGAGCTTGTGCACGCGCGTGACGATTCCGTCCCAGGCCGCGTCCACGACGTTCGGGTCGTACGGCTTCTCGGGCCCGGCGGGGTTCGACCAGCCGAAGAGCTGACGCTGCTCGACCGGGTCGAGCTTCGTGAAGAACTCCGAGAAGCCCAGCGCGCGGTCGGCCTTCGTCAGCAGGAAGAAGATCGGGAACCGGATGTCGAGGAGGCGCTGGATGTGGATCAGCTTCGCCCGGATGTTCTGCGCCTTCTTGTCCTGCTCCTCCGGAGTGTCCTCGAGAAGCGAGGTGCAGGGAATGACGACGAGGACGCCGTTGATCGGGCAGTAGCCGCGGTGTTTCTTCAGGAGCTTCAGGAAGCTCGACCACTCGGACGCGTCGGGAGCCGCCTCTTCCTGGAACGTGAAGCGCCCGGCCGTGTCGAGGATGACGGCCTCGTTCGCGAACCACCAGTCGCAGTTGCGCGTCCCGCCGGCGCCCGAGAGCGCGTCGCCGCCGACGGGGAACTCCAGGCCCGAGTTCTTGAGGGTCGTGCTCTTCCCCGACTGCGGCTCACCGATGAGGAGGTACCAGGGCAGCGAGTAGATGTCGAGACCGGCGCCCTTGAGGTTCTGCACCGCCTCGAGCCACTTGACCGAGAGGTCCTTCAGCGCCTCGCGAACCTCTTCCTTCGACGCGCCGGCGGTTTGCGAGTCCTTCCGGAGCTCTCCTTCGAACGCCCGGCCCTTCTGCTGCTCGCGGCCCTTGCGCAGGAACTCGAAGAGGGCCACGGCGGCGACGATGACGAGGAGCCCGAGCAGGAAGAGCCACCAGTACTTCTCGAGCCCGAGGAGGCGGATCAGGAAATAGCCGAGGGGGATGAAGAGGACCGCTGCGGCGAGGTACTTGAGCGGCTTCGGCAGACCCTGGATCAGGGAGAGGAATTCTTGCATGACGCTTACGCCGCCAGCCCCATCGCCTGCACGACGGTTCTCAGGTCGTCGACCGACCGGGCCCACATGAGCCAGGTGATCGCGTAGTAGAGGAACAGGATCCCGACCCCGACGATCCCGACGCGCGCGAGGGTGATGGCCGGAGAGAGCTTGCGCGCCGGAGCCGCCGTGACGTAATACGCCTCGGGCGTGATCTTCTCGCCCACGTCCGCGAGGTATTCGGCCAGGATGCGGTAGACGCGGTTCCGGATCTCGACGGCCTTCTCGGGCCGCTCGCGGTACTTGCCCCGGAACCCGAGCGCCAGACCGGTGAAGACGATCGCCGCGAGCTCGACGTCCTCGGGCCGGAGCTCCTTGGCGATCGAGAAGAACTGGTCGCCCCCGATGTTCGTCTTGAAGTACTTCTCCTCGAAGAGGTGCTGCTCCCACTCGGCGCTGTGATCCCACCCCGAATGGAGGAGGATCTCGTCCGCGACGACGACGAGCGGGTAGCGGGCCTTCTCGTAGAGCGCCTCGAGCCGCGGGTCGCCCCTCACCGCGCGCGCCTGTTCGTTGAAGATCTCCTCGAGGTCCGCCGCGACGGCGTCGGGCTCGAGCCGGATGCCGCGGCGAATCTTCTGCCGGAACGAGCTCAGGAACAGGAAGAGTCGCGATGTGACCCGAAAGAGGTCCGTCGTGCTATCCACGGGTCGCGCTCAGAGGCTTGTTGACGACGTAGAGAAAGAAACGGAGCTTCGGGTCGAGGATGCCCGAAATCGCCATCACGTGTTCCTTCACGACGTTGGCCCAGTAGATCCCTTCCTTCTCGATGCTGAAATAGTAGTGGTCCTCCCCGGCCGGCAGCCCCGACGGAATGCGCTTGAGCATCTCGAGGTCGAGCCCGAAGAGCCGCCGCTGGCGGAGCAGGGGAATGTCGTGGACGGCGCCCACTTTCATCGTGTTGAGGCGCTCCTTCAGATCCCGCTCGGGCAGGTCCGTCTCCACGGAAAGGAAGAAGTCCGCCTCGGCCGTGAACCACTCGGGCTGCAGGTCGGCGGCGAGGACGTCGTCGCGCAGTACGAACTCGACCCGCGTGAACCGCGACGCGACGACCTTCTCGGTGAGCAGCTCGATGTTGTGGCAGATGTCGAAAAAGCAGGGCCCGAGGCGGTCGTGGTCGTAGAGCGGAACCTTCAGGGGACGGCGCGCCTCGTCGAAGATCGCAAGATCCCCGAGGAGGCGCGCGAACTCGCAGTAGACCGGGAACGGGTGCACGCGCGGAATGCGCGTGAGCTGCTGGAGGATGTAGACGAAGCTGCCGAGGATTTTCAGCTTCATGAGCGTCTGCCAGCCCGACGTCCCTTCCGACTCGATGGCCATGCGCCCCGAGGCCACCTCGGCGAGGACGAGACGGTGCTTGGCCTCGAGCCGGTTCGTCACCGACTCGCAGAGGGTCTGGAGCGCGGCCGACGCGCCGATCTCCGTGACGGGCGGGATGAAGTCCTTCGAGAGCACGGGGAAGTTCTTCCCCTGGCCCGAACGCTCGACGATCGCGAGCGGCACGCACTCGTAGCCTTCCCGGTTCTCGCTCCCGAAGAAGAGGCGCCCGTTCACGAGACGCGTCTCGACCGGCTGGCGGTTCGCCCCGGTGTTCTCGTCCAGCAGCTCGAGGACCTCGGACGTCAGGCGCCGGTCCTGACCCCGCCGGTCTTCGCCCGGAAAGAACGTGTTGGGCGCGTCCTCGCGGACGACGGGAATCCCGAGGAAGACGTCCATCCGACCGCCCGCCTGCTCGAGCTCGGCCTTGAACGGACGCGGAAAGATCCGGAGGTTCGTGCCGGCCGACAGGACGGAGCCGTCCTTCAGCTTCGCCTCGATGTCCCGGAGCTCGAAGACGTGGTTCTCGAGCTGGTCGGCCGCGACGTCCATCCGCGTGACGCCCCAGAAGAAGGGCTGAATGCGCCGCACTTCGTCGTGGAGCGACTCCTCCCGGAATCGCTCCGCGGCCTGAAGATGGTGCGGCCGGAGGAACATTCCCTCGGCCCAGAGGACGGGACGGCTCTTTTTCACGGCTCGACGATCGAAAATTCCCGGTCGCGGACCTGGACGCGGATCGTCCGGCCCTTCCACTTGTCCCGGCCGAGGACGACGAGGTAGCGCCCGGGGTCGGCGCTCTGGAAGCGGTAGTCCGCGACGATGACGAGGAACTTGTCGTCCTTGCCCGCCGGAACGGTCAGCTCCTTCTCACAACGCCCTTCGCCCTGGGAGAAGGTCGCGGTCCGCGTCCGGTCCCTCAACGACTCGCGGAGCGGGTCGTAGAACCACTTCTCGCCGAGCGCGCGGATCCTCTCGACCTCGGACCCGGTGGCCCGGACGACGTCGACGGTGAGAAGCGTCCCGCCGTTGATCTCGGGAGCGCAGCGGAACGCGACCGTCGCGGCGGCGGACCCGCATCCGCCGGCGAACCCGGCGGCGGCGATGGCAAGCGCGAGGACGGCGAGTCGGAGGCGGCGGTCGGACGCTCCGTCGAGGTTCGGCATCGCGTTCATTTCCTTTTGTTGAGCTTCTGGAACTCCGCCTGCGAGAACTGGGCCGCTGCCTGCAGAACCTGATCCTGGACGAGGTCGGGGTTCAGATCCTTCACGAGATCGCGATACTGATTCCACCATTCCGCCGTCTCCCCGCGGAGCTTCCACCCCGCCCCCGGTTTCCCCGCTTCGATGACTGCGGGGCTGATTCTCTTCCAGAGCCTGGTGAACCACAACTTCGGCGCCTCGTGATGTCCCGCCGAGATCGCGATCTGCCAGCGCCGGAGCTCGGCAAGATAGGCGTGCACGTCGTCGGGATTCACGTCGCTTCCGCCGGCGGCCGCGGCGAGGAAGGCGCCGAGCCGGTCGCGGAAATTGGGCAGGCGGAAGCTCGCGGTCTCGGCGCCCGGCATCGTCATCGCCTCGACGACGCCGAGCGTGAACGTCTCGACGTCCTGGGCGAAGCGCAGGACGTCGCGGAGCACGGCGAGCCGGGGTTCGAGGGCGGGCGCGCTGCCGTCTTCCGGCGCGAGGAGGGCCTTCCACGGAAGGGAGGTTGCCGCGCCGCCCTTCGTGGCGGCCGCGGCCGACTTCGGGGCGGGCGCGGCCGCCTGGGCGGTCGCCTCCGCGAGGCGCCTCTCCAGCTCGGCGACGCGGCGCTTCAGCCGGATCTCCTCCGTGTTCGGGAGGTCCCCGGGTGCGGTGACCGGGAACTGCAGGCGGAGCTGTTCGAGGACGCGCGGCCGGCGGTCGGGCGCGAGCGCGTGCAGCTCGCGCACGAGGAGCGACTTGAGCGCGTTCCGCCGATCGGCCGGCGTCGAGAAGCGATAGGCCGCGGACTCCCGGAAGAGCGCGTCGGCCAGGTCGCGCGCCTTGCGGTCGAGGGCGATCTCGTCGTGCGTGAGCGCCGGCCCTCCGGTTCGCGCGCCCGCGGCGGGCCCGGCCGGGGGTGTGCGCGGGGGCGCCTCGGGGCGGGGCGCGGGGGCGCGGCTCGGGGCCGCCTCGGGCCGCAGAGGGGTTGCGGCGGCGGGGCGGGGAGCCCGGGGCGGCTGCGGGGCCTCGTCGCCGGCGTCGAGCGGCGGCAGTCTGCGGGCGAGCCACGAGCCGACGGCGCTCTCCTCGTCCTGGCGCAGGAGCTTCAGCAGCTCGTGGCGGAGCGTCGTCTCGAGGTCCATCGCCGACGACTCGATCGACCGGCGCTGGCATTCCTCGAGGAGGAAGCCGACTCTCGGCGAGAGGATCAGCTCGTCGGAGCCGGTCTTGAGGCCGAGCGGCTGGAGGAAGAGGTCGTTCAGCCACGCGTAGGGCCCCGCGAAGAGGTGGCCTTCCCAGAGCTCGCTCAGCGCCTGCTCGCGCGACCAG
Source organism: Thermoanaerobaculia bacterium (assembly GCA_038319835.1). GTDB lineage: Bacteria > Acidobacteriota > Thermoanaerobaculia > UBA5066 > UBA5066 > Fen-183. Next base: position 21,971 of record JBBQDQ010000032.1, read on the forward strand.
TTCGCGTCCCGGAGGATCCTCTGGACGTGGGCGCTGCGCGAGCGCAGGAGCGCGTCGCAAAGGTGGCGCGTGTCGGCGAAGAGCTCGCCGCGCTGGGCGGCTGATTCGCGGGCGCCGCGCACGATGCTCTGGACGGCCGGGACGGGATACGCCTCGCCCCGGAGGACGCGTGGGAAGGGCATCTCCTGGAGCGGCTGGTCGACGAGCCGGACCTTCACCGGCGTCGACGACACGAGAAAGACGTCTCCCGTCTGGATCTCGACCTCGCCGTTGACGTGGCCGGACTGGATGGAGGTCCCGTTCGTCGACCCGGTGTCCTTGAGGAAGAGCCGGCCCCGTTCGAAGCGGACCTCGGCGTGGGCGGACGAGACGCCGTAGCCGTACGAGAGGACGAACTCGTTCCGCGTGTTCGTCTTCTTGTCCACGGAGACCCGTCCGATGTGCGTGACGGACGGCCCGTCCGCCGCCGGAGTCACGTGCCGGAGCCCCTCCATCGGCCCGAGCCAGACCTCGACGGCGACGAACACGGGGCGGCTCATCGCGCGGCTCCGGACGCACGCTCGTCCTCCCGGATCTCGGCCAGCACCTGCTGGATCTCGAGGTGGAGCGACTGCCTCTCGAGGAGGAGCGACTGCAGCTCGGCGAGGATCCCCAACACGTCGGGCAGGATCCTCTCGAGCTTCTCCTCGCGGAAGAGCGGATCGAAGTCGGCAGGGCCGGTCGCCGCCGAGAACGACGACACACGGGTGACGAGGCGGAGCGCGAGAAGCAGGGCCCTCTCCCACAGGACGTCCGGAATTGCGTTCGGCCGGTTCGCGCGCCGGTCGTCGCGGCTCCAGAACACCTGCGTCCGGGAGAAGGCGGACGCCGCGTCGGGGGCGCGCTTGAGCAGCGCGGCGAGCGAGACGTCCCGGAGGCTCTCCGCTCGGGAGGCTGTGATCTCCCGCCCGAGCCGGTCCGCGGCCTTGAGGATGGCGCTGAGGTCCTGATCGTCGTTGCGCAGCAGCAGGCGGAGCAGGGCCACGCCCAGGGAGTGCAGGTCGGCCGGCGGGCCGAAATCCGGGAACACCCGATAGCGGGCGCCCGGCAGCTTCGTACCGACCGCGAGGCGCAGGCGGCGCAGGCCGCTCTCCTCGATCTCGATGAGGTCGCTCGCGAACGTCGCCTCGTTGGAGTGGACGTCCCCCGGCGTGACCCGCACGGCGAGGCCCGTGAAGCCGAATCCGAGGGTCGGGTCCGGGACCGACAGGAAGATCGTGTCGCGCGGGCCCGGCGCGGGATAGAGCCCGTACGGGTCCGAGACCCGGCCGCGCAGGCGGAAGCGCCGCGCCGCGGTTCCTTCCTCGTCGACGTCCGTGAAGACGAACTCGCCCGGCCGGTAGCCGGCGAGGCGGAACTCCTGCACTTCGGGCGCGGCATACGGGACGCCGAGCCCTTCTCCGGGCAGGACGACCGTCGGCGAGCCCGGAGCCGGAAGGGACACGGCGGCGGACGCGAGGCCGTGGATTCGAGCCTGCAGCGTCCAGAAGACGGGCAGCCCGTCGCCCGCGCCCGCGAGATCGAAGAGCAGGTGGCGCGGGTGGAGATCGAGATGCGCGCGCCCCGTCGCCCGGTAGAAGTCCACAAGCCCTTCGAGGATCTGGCGGAACGCGAAGAGCTTCAGGAAGAGCACCTCGACGGCGTCGAGGCCCGAGCCTTCGGAGGAGAACAGGAGCCGCCGCGTCGGCGCTGGTGGATGGACGAGCCACGCCCACCGGGGAGGGAACGCACCTTCCCGCGGGCCCGGTACGGGGAGCTCCTCCCAGGGCCGACCGCCGAGCGCGTCGCCGAGCGCGTCGAGGTCGAGGGGCGCCGCGACGGTCAGGACGAAAGGCGAACCGTAGAAGGTGAGAGGCGTGAAAAGGTCCCGCGCGCTCTGGCCCGCGGCTCCGTCCGCGGGGAGCGCGCGCACCGCCTGAACGGTTTCCGCGCCCACGAGCGCGGCCGCCTCGTCCGCCGTCCACACCTCTCGGAGCGCGCGGCCGAGGTCGTCGAGGAGGTCGGTCGCCGACCGGACGCCGGGG
>JBBQDQ010000033.1:0-23974 GCA_038319835.1 Thermoanaerobaculia bacterium
GGGCGCCCGGACGACCGTGACGTCTGCCAACGGCAGCTTCACGTTCAACGCGCTCCCGCCGGGAGCGTACACGTCGACCTTCACGCTTCAGGGCTTCTCGACGCTGACGAAGACCGTCAACGTCACGGCCGGCCAGCCCGCGGCCCTCGACGTGAACATGACCCTCTCGGGCGTCGCGGCGACCGCGGTCGTCACGGCGAAGTCGGAGATCGTCTCGACGGCGACCCAGGCCTCGACGACGATCACGAGCGACCTCACGAACAAGCTCCCGAACACGCGCACGATTGCCCAGGCGGCCCAGCTGTCGTCGGGCGTCAACAACGTGGCGGGCCTCAACAACTCGCTCACTGTTTCGGGCGCCCCGACGTTCGACAACCTCTACACGGTGGACGGCGCCGTCATCACGGACAACATCCGCGCGACGCCGAACAACCTCTTCATCGAGGACGCCATCCAGGAGACGTCCACGTCCGTCAGCTCGATCTCGGCCGAGTACGGCCGCTTCCAGGGCGGCGTCATCAACACGGTCACGAAGTCGGGCGGCAACTCGTTCTCGGGCTCGTTCCGCACGACGTTCACGAACGACGCCTGGTCCGCGATCACGCCTGCGGGCGAGCCGCGCCTCCAGGACGTCCTCGAGCGCTACGAGGCGACGCTCGGCGGGCCGCTCTGGAAGGACCACCTCTGGTTCTTCGGCGCCTACCGCGCGGCTGACACGAGCCAGACGCAGACGACCTTCGCCGACGCGAAGGTGAACGGCGTGGTGCCTCCCGGCGGCATTCCGGGCACGTCGTTCGTGTTCGGCGACAGCGAGAAGCGCTACCAGGGCAAGCTCACGCTCACGCCCGTCGCGAACCACACGCTGGCCGCGTCGTACATGAAGATCACGGACGAGAACACGAACTACATCTACCCGAACGCGGCGAGCGTCCTCGACACGGCCGGCCTCATCACGCGCCAGCTGCCGCAGGACACCCTCTCGATCAACTACAACGGCGTTCTGACGTCGAACCTGTTCATCGAGGGCATGTACTCGAACCGGCACTTCACGTTCGAGAACTCCGGCTCGCCCTACACGGACCTCATCAAGGGCACCATCCTCCGCGACCGCTCGCGCGGCAACCGCCGCTACAGCGCGCCGACGTTCTGCGGCGTGTGCGGTCCCGAGAAGCGCGACAACGAGGACATCCTCGTCAAGGCCACGTACTTCCTCTCGACGGGCTCCCTCGGCTCGCACAACATCGTCGTCGGATACGACGACTTCAAGGGCAAGCGGTCGGCGAACAACTACCAGTCGGGCAGCAACTACCGAATCTTCGGCACCTCCTCGACGTACTACAACGGCGACATCTATCCGGTGTTCGGGGCGAACTCGTACATCTACTACACGCCGATCTCGACGCTCACGCAGGGCACGAACACGCACACGAAGTCCGCGTTCCTGAACGACCAGTGGCGCGTGAACGACCGCATCTCCCTGAACCTCGGCGTCCGTTACGACAAGAACGACGCCCAGAACTCGACCGGCGCCGCCACGGCGAACGACTCGGCCTTCAGTCCGCGCATCGCCGCGAACTGGGACGTCACGGGCAAGGGCACCGTTCGCGTGGGCGCGAGCTACGCGCACTACGTCGGCGGCCTGCAGGACTCGATCCAGGACAGCACGTCGTCCGGCGGCCAGCCGGCCACGTACTATTGGTACTACGGCGGCACGCCGATCAACACCGGCCTCGCGCCCGGCGCGCAGCCCCCAGTCTCGCGCCCGCAGGCGATCCAGCAGGTCTTCGACTGGTTCTTCGCGCAGGGCTGCCCGAACCTCGCCACGTGCCAGCTCAAGTTTGCGTTTGCACCAATCATCCCCGGCCTGAACGCGACGATCCCCACTACGATCAAGTCGCCGTACGCGCGTGAGTACACGGTCGGCCTCAGCGGCAACATCGGCCCGAGCTTCTCGTACCGCGCCGACCTCGTCCGCCGCGACTTCCACGATTTCTACGACACGACGATCAACATTTCGACGGGCACCGTGAACGACCCGGTCGTCGCCGGCAAGAAGTACGACCTCGGCTTCGTCGGCAACACGAACGACGTCGAGCGCAACTACACGGGTCTCCAGACGCAGTTCTCGTACCGCTGGCAGTGGCTGACCATCGGCGGCAACTGGACGTGGTCGCACACGCTCGGCAATTTCGACGGCGAGAACGCGACGAGCGGCCCCATTCAGAACGCCACGAACCAGTACCCCGAGTTCAAGCAGATGGCGTGGAACGCCCCTTACGGCTCCATGGCCACCGACCAGCGCCACCGCGTCCGCATCCTCGCGGCGGCCGACATTCCGGGCATCCCGAAGGTGCTCGGCAACTTCAACATCGGCCTCGTCCAGGCCTACGACACGGGCGCTCCCTACGGCGCCGTCGGCGCGGTGCGCTCCCGGCTCTACGTGACGGACCCGGGGTACATCTCGAGGCCCAGCTCGGTCACGTACTTCTACACGTCGCGCGACGCGTTTCGCACGGACGACATCAAGCGTACGGACCTCTCGCTCACGTGGACGCTCCGCCTCTTCAACGCGGTCGAGATCTTCGTCCAGCCGCAGGTCATCAACGCGACGAACAACCAGGGCGTCCTCGCGGTGGACACCACGGTCCGGACGGCGGTCTCGGCGGGCACGGGCAACACGTTCGTGGACTTCAACCCCTACACGACGACGCCCACCTTCCGAGGCGGCGACGTGACGAACAAGACGGCAAACTGGGACTACGGCCCGAACTTCGGCAAGCCCACGAGCGTCGGGAGCTACCAGCAGCCCCGCACGTTCCTCCTGACGGGAGGCGTCCGCTTCTAGGCTTTTCCTCCCCGTCCTTTCCGGAGCCGGGCCTCGCGCCCGGCTCCTTTTTTTTCGGCCGGCTGGGTTACCCTCCGTCGATGCGATCCGGACGTCTCCGAGCCGCCGCCGGCGCCCTCCTCGTCCTCGCGGCCGGATGCCGCCGCGGCCCGAAGGCCGAGACGTTCCCGGGCGCCCCCGTGATCCTCGTGAGCGTCGACACGCTGCGCTCGGACCACCTGCCCGCTTACGGCTACAAGGCCGTCGAGACGCCCGCGCTCGACGCGCTCCGGAAGGACTCGATCCTCTTCGAAAGAGCCTGGTCGCACGTCCCCCTCACGCTTCCCTCCCACGCCTCGATGCTGACCGGGCTCGAGCCGTCCGCGCACGGAATTCACGACAACCTCGGCTACGGCCTCAAGGCCGGCGTCCCGACCCTCGCCGAGCTCCTGAAGAAGCAGGGCTACGAGACGGGCGGCGCGATCTCTTGCTTCGTCCTGAAGGCCGGGAGCGGGATCTCGCGCGGATTCGACTTCTACGACGACGCCATCGAGGCCGAGGGCGGAGAGTCCCTCGGCCGCGTGCAGCGCGCGGGGCCCGAGACCGAGAGCCGCCTCGAGACGTGGCTCGCGGCCCGGCCCGCGAACGGGAGAGTCTTCGCGTTCCTGCACCTCTACGAGCCCCACACGCCGTACGAGCCGCCGGAGCCGTTCAAGACGCGCTACGCCGCGCAGCCCTACGACGGGGAGATCGCGGAGTCGGACGCGATCGTCGGGAAGTTCGTCGCGTTCCTCAAGGCGCGCGGCCTCTACGACAAGGCGCTGATCGTCTTCCTCTCGGACCACGGCGAAGGACTCGGCGATCACGGGGAGTCCGAGCACGGGATCTTCCTGTACCGCGAAGACCTTCAGGTGCCGCTCTTCGTGAAGCTGCCGGGCGGGAAACGCGCCGGCGAGACGGTCGCGGAGCCCGCGGCCCTCTTCGACGTCTTCACGACCCTCGCGGAAGCCGTCGGCGTGCGCGACTTCAAGCGGCCCGAGGGCACGCGGTCCCTCCTCGACGCGCCCGGAGGGCCGTCCCGCCGGATCCTCTCCGAGACGTTCTTCCCACGGATCCACTTCGGCTGGAGCGAGCTGTCGTCTCTATACGACGGCCGCTGGCATTACATCGACGCCCCGAAGTCCGAGATCTACGACCTCGCGGCGGACCCGGGCGAGAAGGCGAACCTCCACGCGCAGAAGCCCGACGCGCTCCGCGCGATGCTCGTCGAAGCCGAAAAGCGCAAGCCGGCTTTCGAGTCGGCGGGCGACCTCGATCCGGAGGCCAGGAAGAAGCTCGCCTCCCTCGGCTACCTCAGCGCCGGCCCGTCGAGCGCGAACGCGGGCGACCGCGCCGACCCGAAGGACCGCATCCGGACGTTCGAGGAGCTGCGCACGGGCCTCGGCGATCTGACGGCGGGAAACGCCGCCAGGGCCCACGCGGTCTTCACGAAGCTCCTCGAGGAGAACCCGCGGATGCTCGACGTCTGGGACATGGACTCGAAGGTCCTGCTCCAGCTCGGGCGGCCGGAGGAGGCGCTCGAGGCGGTCAAGAAGACTGTCGATCTCGCTCCCGAGGCCGCGCGCGGCCCGTATCTCCGCGAGGTCGCAAACCTCTGCCTGCAGCTCGGGAAGTGGGACGAAGGCGCGAAACACTCCGAGGCGCTGCGCGCCCTCGGCGATCCCGACGCCGACGACATCGCGGCGCGGGCCGCCCTCGGCAAGGGCGACTTCAAGGCCGCCGAGCCCGCCGCCCGCGCCGCGTACGAGAAGGGCACGGGCAAGGCGAAGGTCCGAGGGGCCCTGGTCCTCGGCCGCCTCGCCGTGATGCGAAACGACCTCCCGGCGGCCCAGAAGTGGTCCGACGAGGCGGCGGCCCTCTCAGTGGACGACAAGATGGTCCAGTCGGGATTGCACATGCTGCGCGGTGACGTCCTCGCGCGGCAGGGCCGGGCGGTCGAGGCCGAGAAAGAGTTCCTCGAGGAGCTCCGCCTCTACCCCGAGCGCACGGACGCGCGCGTCTCCCTTTCGGCGCTCTACGCGTCCGTCAACCGGCGGGAGGACGCGCGCCGCACGCTCATCGAGCTCGTCCGGCGGCAGCCGGCTCCCGAGTCTTTCCTCCTCGCCATGAAGACCTTCCGTGTCACGGAGGACCCGGACGGAGAGCGCGAGATGCGGCGCGAGGCGAAGCGCCGCTTCCCGCGCGACCCGCGCTTCTGAGGTCCGCCCGGCGTTACTTCTTAGCCGCCGGGGCCGTCCCGGTCACGACGAACGTCGCCGTCTCCTCGGCCTTCTTCTTCGAGACGTTGTCGGTCACGACGACCTTGATCTCGTACTCGCCCGGCTTCTTCAGGTAGTCGCCGAGCTTCGTCTCGATGAGGAGCGCCGAAAGGTCGACCGTCAGGATGCCGCCCTTGGCGTCCTTGTCCTTGCGGTCCGGGACGGGGATCGGCGGGTCCTGGGGCTGCGGAAGGTCCATGCCGGGCGCGCCCTTCGGCTTGAGGCGGACGGTGCGCGAGAGGCTCACGGTCTTCGTGGCCGGATCGACCGCAGGGTTGTAGACGCGTACGACGAAGATGACGCCGTCCTGCGGGTCGAGGCGGCCGCCCTTCGCGACGAACCGGTGGCCCGAGAACGTGAACGCGTCCTCCGGCCTCGGATTCGGAACGGCGTAGAACGCCGCCGCGACGATCAGGGGCGAGATCGCGAAATCGGTCGGCACCGCGGTGACGGTGACCGCCTTTTTCGCGACCGCGAGCGCCTTGCCGGACGGGTCGAACACGCCGGCCGCGACGACGTAGTCGCCGGGCGGCATCTCGAACCAGCGGCTCGCGAAGCGCCCGCCCGCGGCGGGTTCGAACGCGGTGACCTCTTCGAAGCGCGCCGCGTCCTTGCCGTCCTTGCTGCGCACGAGGAACGCGAGGCGGCTCTCGGCCGGCGGCTCGCCCACCGACGCCGGCAGGAAGACCTGCGCCTGGAGGCGCGTGTCGTCCGACTCGCCCCCGGCAAGCGGGACGACGGCGAGGAGCGCGGTGTCTTCGGCAACGCCCTCGAGGGCGGCCCTCACGGCCGGGGTGAGCGCCGGGCCCTTCCGGGCTTCGGTCTCCGCCGCAAGCGCGGCCTGCCGTTCGGCTTCCAGCTCCTCGGCCGTCCGGTAGTGCGGCGCCTCCTTGAGGCCGGGGTTCACGAGAAGGGCCGACCGGGCGTTCGACTCGAGCCGCTTGAGGTCGCCGGAGCGGGATGACGCGTAGTCCCGGGACTGCTCGACGATGAACTCGGCGCTCAGGGACTTCATCTTGGCCCACTCGGGGAGGTACGCGGCTTCCCACGAGAACGTCGCGATCGACTCGCCGATGGAGGTCCCCTCGGGATTCGGCGGCGGCAGGTTCACGACTCCGCTGGGGCCGGTCGACGGAACGGGCTGCGGTTTCGTCCCGGCGTAGCGCTTCAGCTCCTTCGGCTTGCCGACCACGATGTAGGCCTTGCCGCGCTCCGTCAGGGCGCCGCGCATCCGGGGAAGAGAGAAGAGGTCGTCCGCCTCCTTCACCCGCTTGTCGAACCCGATCTTGTACTCGTTGACGGGGGTCTTGAGGTCTGGATCACGTTTGGCCCAGAAGAGCTGGACGAACCTGTCCGCCTGGTCGTCGGTCGCGACCTTCTTCCATTCCTTCTGCTCGGCATCGGTCGCGAGGTAGAGGAACTCCGGCGACTTGTTCCAGTCCTTGTAGCGCTCGAGACCGGCGCCGAGGGCCGAGAGAGACGCAACGGACAGAAGGACGGCGACGGCGCGAAGGGAAGCTTTCATGTTGACCGCTGGAATACCGCAAAGCGGAATGCCTGACAAGGACGAAGGAGAATCACGAAATCACGGCGGTTCCTCTGCCCCGAAAGAAAAGCATGAAAACTGGATTCAGCCTGACTGATGCAGACGCATCAGTCCTTGAAAGTGCGCCGATCTCATAGGATCATCGCGTCAAATTCGACATGGTTTCAGGCGGGTTCGTCCCGCAATTCCGCGCTTTCGTCATCTTCACATTTCCCGGCTAGACCGGGGTCACCCGAAGGAGGGAATCCTAGTGCGCTCGTCAACGAATCCCCTTTCCGCCAAGCGACTCTCGATCCTGGTCGGCGTCGCGCTCCTCGTGGGCTTCACCCTTGCGCCCGTCGCGCTCGCCCAGGGCCTCCCGACGGCCACGCTGACCGGCCGAGTCCGAAATGACGCGCTCGAGCTTCCCGGCGTCACGGTCACCGCGAAGGCTCCGACCCTCCAGGGCACCCGGACCACGGTCACCGGGAACAACGGGGGCTACTCTTTCGCGAACCTGCCTCCCGGCGACTACACGATCACGTTCTCGATCCAGGGCTTCCAGACCCGGACCGAGAGGAAGTCCCTCGGAGCCTCGCAGCAGGTGAGCCTCGACGCGAACCTCGCGATGGCGGTCACGGCCGCGACGACCGTCACGGCCCAGAGCGACTCGATCTCGCAGTCGACCTCGCAGGCCACGACGTACACGAGCGATCTCCTCGGGAAGCTCCCGACGGGCCGCACAGTCACGTCGGCCGTCATCCTGTCCCCCGGCGTCAACCAGAACGGCGCGAACGGGATCATGATCGCGGGCGCGCAGTCGACCGAAAACCTCTACACGGTCAACGGCGTCACGGTTACGGACAACGTCCGCTCGACGCTGAACAATCTCTACATCGAGGACGCCCTCCAGGAGACGACCACGACGACGTCCGGCGTTTCGGCCGAGTACGGCCGGTTCACGGGCGGCGTGATCAACGCGATCACGAAGTCCGGCGGCAACGCGTTCTCCGGCTCCTTCCGGACCACGTTCACGAACGACGGGTGGAACTCCACCTCGGGCTACCGGACCGCGACCGGCGTGAACCCGCAGGAAGGGATTTTTACCAACTCCGTCGTCCCGACCTACGAGGCGACCCTCGGAGGCCCGATCCTGAAGGACATGCTCTGGTTCTTCGGCTCCGGCCGTTACTTTGACCAGAGCACCTCCATCACGTCGCTCACGCGGTTCACGAACATCCCGTACACGGGCGGTACGAAGGAAACCCGGTACGAAGGGAAGCTCACCTTCTCGCCGGTCCAGAACCACACGTTGACCGTGGACTACACGGGCATCAAGAACGAGCAGATCAACTACAACTTCGGCGCGAGCATCCCGGTCGCGGACCTCGCGAGCAACTACAATCGCCAGCTCCCGCAGGATCTCTTCGTCGCGAACTACAACGGCGTCCTTTCGAGCACGTTCTTCCTCGAGGCCTCGTACTCGAAGAGGAAGTTCACGTTTGAAAACTCCGGCGGCCGCTACCAGGACTTCGTGAACGGAACGGTCATCCGCGACCTCGGTCTCGGGATCTCGTACAACGCGCCGATCTTCTGCGGCGTGTGCGGCCCCGAGAAGCGCGACAACAACGAGTACTTCGTCAAGGGCACGTACTTCCTTTCGACGCCGTCGCTCGGCTCGCACAACATCGTGGTCGGGTACGACAACTTCGGCGGCCAGCGCCTCTCGAACAACTACCAGTCGGGCAGCAACTTCGTCCTGTACACGTTCGGCTCCGGGAAGTCCATCTTCGACGGCCCGAACGTGTATCCCGTCATCCCGGCGGGCTCGGAGCTCGACTACTGGCCCGTCCTCCAGACCTCGCAGGGCAGCGATCTCCGGACGCAGTCGGCGTTCCTCAACGACGCGTGGCGGCTGAACGACCGCCTGTCGTTCAACCTCGGCGTGCGCTGGGACAAGAACGACGCGACAGACGCCGCCGGCAACGTCACCTCCAAGGACTCCAAGTTCAGCCCGCGCCTCGCGGTCACGTACGACGTCGCCGGAAACGGCGCCCTCCGCGTGACGGCGAGCTACGCGAAGTACGTCGCCGCTCTCCAGGAGACGCAGGCGGGCAGCGGCGCGACCCTCGCGGGATCCCCGGCCGACTTCTACTGGTACTACGACGGTCCCACCATCAACGGGGGCGCCGGGCCGTACCTGACGTCACAGCAGGCCATGCAGAAGATCCAGGACTGGTTCACCGCCGCCGGGTGCCTCCCGAACCCGCTCGCCGCGAGCTGCAAGATCCCGCAGGGCGGCGCGCCGTCGATCGGCGGCGTCAACGTCCAGATCCGCGACTCCCTGTCCTCCCCGAACGCCAACGAATACGTCCTCGGCGTCGCCGGCAACTTCGCCCAGTCGCGCGGCAGCTTCCGAATTGACGCCGTGCGCCGCGAGTTCAACGACTACTACGACCTCAAGAAGGACCTCTCGACGGGCACGGTCGCAAGCCCGTTCGGCGACGTCCAGGATCTCGGCCTCGTCGTGAACTCCAGCGACTACACCCGCAACTACACTGGCCTCCACACACAGCTCAGCTACCGCCTCGGCCAACGTCTCACCGTCGGCGGCAACTGGACATGGTCGCACCTGATCGGCGACCTCGTGGGCGAAACGAGCGGTTCCGGCCCCGTGCGCGGCGGTTCGCACGTCTACCCCGAGTATCTCCAGCGTTCCTGGAACAACCCCACCGGTGACCTCTTTGGCGACCAGCGCCACCGAGTCCGCCTCTACGGCACGTTCGACGTCCCGATGCCGGCGAGCGCGGGAGCGCTGAGCCTCAGCGCCGTCCAGTCGTGGGACACGGGCACGCCGTACGGCGCCGTCGGCACCGTCGTCTCCAGGAACTACGTCACGAACCCCGGCTACAAGACGCCCCCCCCATCCGCCACCTACTACTTCACGTCGCGGGACGCCTACCGGACCGAAGACGTCTACCGGACCGACCTCCAGCTGAACTACTCGATCCGCGTCTGGAGCGGACTCGAGATCTTCGTCGCACCGCAGGTCTTCAACGTGTTCAACGCCCAGCATATCGTCGGCGTCAACCAGACGGTCAACACGAACTTCAACACGTCGAATCTCGTCGCCTTCAACCCCTTCACGAACGGCTCGCCGTCCGAGTGCGCGCAGGGAACGGCCCTGGCCGCCTGCAAGACTGCGGGCGCGAACTGGCAGAAGGGATCGCTCTTCGGAACGCCGACCAGCCAGGCGGGCTATCAGACACCCCGCTACTTCCAGGTGTCGGTGGGCCTCCGCTTCTAGTTCCCTCCCTCCCGATCGCTTCGAAGGCCCCGGCGACGCCGGGGCCTTTTCTTTTCCCGGGCGCTAGACTCGCTGCGTGCTCCTCCCGACCCGAGCCCGCTCCGGGCTGATCGCGGCCCTCGCGCTCGTCGTCGCGGCGGCCGCCGGTGGCTGCGGCCCGTCCCGGCCCGCGCCCCGCGTCTTCCCGAAGGCGCCGGTCGTCCTGATCTCGATCGACACGCTGCGCTCCGACCACCTCCCGTTCTACGGGTACGGCGGCGTGAAGACGCCCGCCCTCTCGGCCCTCCGTGAAGACTCCACCCTCTTCGAGAGCGCGTGGTCCCACGTGCCCCTCACACTGCCTTCGCACGCGACGATCTTCACGGGGCTCCTCCCCGACCGGAACGGCATCCACGACAACCTCGGCTACTCCCTGAACCCTGCCGTTCCGACGCTCGCCGGACTCCTCGGCAGGGGCGGATACGCCAGCGGCGGCGCCGTGACGAGCCTCGTCCTCGCCGGGACGAGCGGCATCGGGCGCGGCTTCGACCTCTGGGACGACGACGTCGCGCCCACGCGGCCCTTTCAGGCTCTCAGCCGCGTCCAGCGGTCCGGCGACGAGGCGGAAGCCTCGATCGAGCGCTGGATCGGGAAGCAGACCGGCCCATTCTTCGCCTTCCTCCACCTCTACGAGCCGCACGCCCCGTACGAGCCTCCGGAGCCGTTCCGGACGCTCTACGCCTCGAATCCGTACGACGGAGAGATCGCGACCGCCGACGCGATCACGGGCCGGTTCCTCGATTTCCTGAAGGCCCGGGGCCTTTACGATCGCTCGCTGATCGTCCTCCTCTCGGACCACGGGGAGGGGTTGAACGACCACGGCGAGAGCGAGCACGGCGTCTTCCTGTATCGCGAGGTCCTCCAGGTTCCGCTCCTCGTGAAGCTCCCGAAAGGGAGCGCTCCGGCTCCTCGCGCCTCGGCCGTTCCGGTCCAGCTCTCGGACGTGTTCACGACGATCGGGAAGGCCGTCGCGCTCGCGGACTTCACGGCGCCCTCCGGAACGATCTCCGTGATCGACGCCGCCGACTCCGCCGTGCGTCCGGAGCGGCGCATCTACGCCGAATCCTTCTTCCCGCGGACGCACTTCGGCTGGAGCGAGCTCCGGTCGCTCCTCGACGGCCGCTGGCACTACATCGAGGCGCCCCGTCCGGAGCTCTACGACCTCGCGGCGGACGCGGCCGAGAAGACGAATCTCGCCGAGGGCAGGCCCGAGCCGTTCCGGAAGATGCGCATCGAGATGGAAGCGCTCCGGACCTCCTTCGCGGCTCCCGCGGCCGTCGACCGGGAAGCGGCGAAGAAGCTCGCGTCGCTCGGGTATCTCAGCTCGGGCGCGGCAGCCGGGAGCGGCCCGCTGGACGACCCGAAGGACCACATCGCGACGGTCGGCCTCATGAAGGATGCCCTCCGCGAGTTCGTGGAGGGCAGCCCCGCGAAGACGGTGGCGATCACGAGGAAGCTGCTCCTCGAAAACCCGCGAATGCTCGACATCTGGGAGCTGCAGGCGCAGGCGCTCGCGAAGCAGGGGAAGACCGACGAGGCCCTCGCGTCCCTGAAGAAGACGATCGAGCTCTCACCGGCCGGCTCGACGCAGTACGTCGTGTCTTTCGCGAACCACGCGCTCCAGATGGGCAGGGCCGAAGAGGCCCGGAAGCACGCCGAGCTCGCGCGGTCGATGGGCGACCCGGCGGGCGACGAGATCCTCGCGCGCGCGTGCCTCGCGCTCGGCGACCTGCCGGCGGCCGAGGCGGCCGCGCGGGAGTGCCTCAAGAGCGATCGCAACCGCGACAAGGGGCTCCTCGTCCTCGCACAGGTCGAGTCGCGGAGGGGAAACCTGCCGAAGGCGCTCGAGGCGTCCGCCCGCGTCCAGGAAGCCGCCGTCCATGCCCTCCCGCTGCCGGGCCTGCATCTCCTCCGCGGCGACGTCCTCGCGCGCATGAACCGTCCCGTCGAGGCCGAGGCCGAGTTCCGCGCGGAGATCCGCGCCTACCCGACGACGCTCGCGCCGTGGAGCTCGCTCGTGATCCTCTACGCCGTCCAGGGCCGCGGCGCGGACGCGAAGAGGACGGTCGAGGAGATGATCGAGGCCTCGCCCGGCGTCGACGCCTACCTCGCCGCGTATCAGACGCTGTCGGTGCTCGGCGACCGCGCCGGCGCGGAGCGCTGGAAGGCCGACGGCATCAGGCGTTGGCCCGGCGAAATGCGCTTCCGACAGGTGTCGAAATCACCGCCGTCCTAGACGAGGTTCTTTTCGGTCAGGAGCCCTATGCCTCGCCGGCAAGTCGAGTCCGGCTCACTCCCCAACGGGCAGCGTAAAGGTCACTTCCTCCGCTAGAGGCAGCGACCGTACGACGGCCATCTCCAATCTGCCGTAGGGGGCCACGGTGACAGTGCCTTCGAAAGGAAGCCCGCCCACTCGGAGTGTTCCATCTTGACGCGAATAGGGATCGCCCCCGGCCGCAAGCGCCTGTAACAATCGCCGTCTCGTGTCAAAGACACCCTCGACTCCGACAAAGACGTTCCGGTGCGGAAGGGGAATTCCGTCTGCGGCCTGGAAGCGAACGAGGATCGGGGGCCCGCATCGAGGAATTTGGAGCGTCTGCTCCTCTTCTCCCAAATATCTGAAGAAACCCAAGCATCCCCTTGAATCGAATGTCACGAGGGGCGCTCCGCCTCGAATCGCCTCTTCGAATACGGCCACCCCGTCAGCGCCAGTGACGCCATCAACATCACCGCTCCATACGGGTGCATTCACGGCAACTAAGCCTGACGACTCTATGACGCGAATGCGGACGCCCGCGCCTCTGGTCAGGGTCACGTTGAGCTCTTCTTCTCCGGTATCGTCAGAGATTCGCAGCGGCCGCGTCCTCGCACTTCGGTAGCCCGCAGCATCCACCGTAACCTCGAGCTCGCCCAGCGGCAGCGGCGGGAGGAACAGTCTTCCGTCGCTCCTCGTGGTCCGTTCTCCCAAACTCTCCCGCGGGCGCTGCGGCAGCAGCCCGCGCACCTCGAATCTGACCCGGGCATTTGGAATCGGGTCCCCTCGACTGTCGGCGACAGAAATCGCCACGCGGTTTCCTGGCACCTCGATCTCATACTGCCGGCCGTGGTCGACCTCGAAGTCCCTCGAGTAAATTCGCCCCTCATTGAGGCCCACCAACACGAAGTAGCGGCCGTTCTGTGCAACGCTGAGCGAATATGTCCCGTCATCGGCAGATTCCGTTTCGATGCGGCCCCCTCTGTTGTATGCCTCCCAGTGAATCCGCGCAGAAATGCCGCGGCCCCTTTGCGTCACACGGCCGCTGATCTGATAGAGCTCCGCCCTGAGGGAGAGTTCACGGCTTGCGCCATCCCTGAGGTCTATCCAGCTCGCATTCTCAAAGGGTGGCCTTTTCCATTTGAGTGCATACGCAAGAGGTTCCAGATCCGCGAATGTAAGGACCTCGTCGACCTCGGCATTCCTTTCCGCGACCGTCCCGCAGAACGCGAGCGCAGGCACTTCGTTGAGCCGAATGTGTTTTTCACAGGACAGCAGCGTGACAGCGATCGGGCCTGCGCCAAGGGTCCCCTCTAGTTGGGAAAGGGACACCTTCAAGAGCGGCTTTCGTAACAGAGGCACCTTCATTTTGGCCGCGGTCTCCCTCTCCGGGACGTTGACCTGGACCTGCTGCCCCAAAGTCCAGAACTTGGACTTGACAGACAAGGTGGCCGCGCCCGCCGGCACGTCGTACCAGATAGCGTAGTAGTGGGTGCCTCGTAGGCTCGAGCCGTCAGGCCGGATGCTCGAACCCGCGACCTGTAACACGAGCTCGGCGTCCCATGGCGCGTCTTTTCCTGGGTAGAGCAGACCAACGAACAACTGGCCGCGTCCGTTGGCGAGACGCCTGAATTCCTTCAAGGCAACGGTCTGTCCTTCTCTGGCGTCAACTCGTTCGCAGCCGATTGGTCTTCCGTCAGCCTCAAATCCGCAAAGAATGACCGGTCGAGCGGGGACTCGCACGCGGGCGACCGGCCCATCGACCTTTCGGGAATGCAGAACGCCGGTCTTCTGGTCAACTGCCGACAAATACGCTCCTACGGGCAGCTTCCCCCCGGGTATCTCAATACGTGCGGCCGGCGTGACACGAAGGTGGAGCGGCATTGAACGGGGTCCCGGAGGACCGTCTGCGGGAACCGAGAAGAACGGCCGCGTCTCGACGACGAGGTTCAAAGACTCAATGTCGAGCCAGTATTCACCTGGAGGGATGTCACAGACCGCGCCTACAGCGCACCGAGTCAGGGAGCGCTGCCCGGCATCAGGTGCGCCACGCCCGTAAAACAACACGGTCGCGTCACGGTTCGAATACGTGACGTCCTTCTCATTAAGCGATAGCGTCACTTGGACGGCCACGTCGGCGTTGACGTTCGCGGACGTCATCGTTAGTACAGTCAATAGAGCAAGCGCGAGTGCTAACATGCAAACCTTGGTATCCCTGAACACGTTTCCTCCCGACGCGCTACCCCTGATAGAGCACGCAGTGGGGGTCTGTCGGGTCACATTCCTCGCCGCCAGAACCACCGCAAGGGCAGCCGTTCGACCCGGTGCTGCACTGCGACTGCGGATTGGTACTGTAACTACAACTCCCGTTCTTGCACTCTTCACCCGTGAAGATCGCACACTGGCCCCGCACAGAACCAGCGCCAAGGAGGACAAGTGACAGAACGAGGCCGAGCCCTACGGTTCTTGTCTTCATGAAGTCACCTCCAAGAGCGAGTTGTCTTGGAATTTCATAGTTCCCGCGCAAAACACCGGCCATGATGCATCTGAACTACTCGCTGATCTTATTGCCAATCTCAGACTACCTGCCCGGGAGCTTCCTGCCTTCCTCGAGCCAGGCCTTGAGGTCGCCGAGCATCCGCTCCCATCCGGGGCCGAGCTGGTCCCGATACGCGTCCCACACCGGGCCGTCCTCGATACCGTCCTGCACGACCGTCACGTCCGTGCCCTCTTCGACGGCCTCGAACGTGATCGCGAGGCGCATGGGCCCGAAGGACAGCCCCTCAGGGCTCGAGAAGACGAGGTTGGCGACGACCAGCGCGCGGCTCGGATCGAACGTCTCGATCTGGCCGATCGAGCTGTAGCCGGCGTCCGAATCGGGATCCGCGTACCAGCCGAGCGCCCAGTTGCCGCCGGCTCGCGAGCCGATCACCGCGCCATCCGCGAGCCACGAGAGCACCTCGGACACCCTCACGAAAGCCTCGAAGGCCCGGTCCGGCGCGACGCGCACGAAAACCCCGCGTGTGACGGCGCCGTTCACGTGCCCGATCCTACGACATGCGAGAATCGCCGCCGCCATGCTGATCGGCCTCAAGAGCGCGATCGAACGCGCCATCGTCGACGCCTGCCTCAGGACATTCGGGGTCGAGCCCCCGCGCCTCGTCCTCGAGACGCCGCCCAAGGTCGAGCTCGGAGATCTGGCCTGTCCGGTGGCCTTCGAGCTCGCGAAGGTGCTCAAGCGCCCGCCGCGGAAGATCGCCGAGGAGCTCGCGCCCGCCCTCGTCCTCCCGGACGTCGTCGTGAAGCGGACCGTGGAAGGCGGCGGCTACCTGAACTTCTTCGTGGACCGCCCCAGGGTCCTCCGCGCGATGCTCGAGGACGCGCACGACGGAAGGGCGGCCGGCTCCGCCACGGCCGGCAAGCTCATCGTCGAGCACACGAACATCAACCCGAACAAGGCGGCTCACATCGGACACCTGAGGAACGCCGTCCTCGGCGACGTCCTCGTGAGGAACTTCCGGCGTCTCGGACGGAACGTCGAGGTCCAGAACTACCTCGACGACACGGGCGTCCAGGTCGCGGACGTCGTCGTCGCGCTCGAACGGCCCGCCGACCTCGCCGACCCGAAGCGCGCCGCCGCGCTCGGAGCGGAGATCCGCGAGATCCTCGCCGCGTTCCCGCACGATGCCCCGGGCGTCCCGGGCCGCCGCCTCGGCGACCTCGCGTGGGACCTCTACGCGCTCGTCGGAAAGAGCTATGCGGCCGACCCGGAGCTCGAGAAGGCCCGGCGCTCGACGCTCCACGCGATCGAAGGCGCGGCGACGGGCCACGACCAGACGCCGGACGAGAAGGCGACCGCCGCGATCGCGTCCCGGCTCGCCGAGGCCGTCGTGCGCTGCCACCTCCTCACGATGGAGCGCATCGGCGTCGACTACGATCTCCTCCCGCGCGAGAGCGACATCCTCGCGCGGAAGTTCTGGGTGGCCGCGTTCGAACGCCTGAAAGCCGTCGGGGCCGCGCGCCTCGAGTCGGACGGCAAGAACGCCGGCTGCTGGGTCATGCCTCTCGAGGGCTCGGCCGAGTTCGAGGGCATGGAGGACGCGGACAAGGTTCTCGTGCGCTCGAACGGGACCGTCACGTACACGGGCAAGGACGTCGCCTACCAGCTCTGGAAGCTCGGCGTCCTCGGGATCGACTTCGAGTACGAGCCCGTTCCTTATGTCGACATGGACGGGAGCCCCGAGTTCCGCGCCTCCGACGGCGTCTCGCCGCTCTACCGGACGCGCCACGACGCCGAGGGTGCCGACCCGTCGGTCCGCGGCCGATTCGGCAAGGGCACGGGCGTCATCAACGTGATCGACGTGAGGCAGTCCTACCCGCAGAAGGTCGTCAAAGAGGCGGTCCGCCGGGCGGGCTTCTCCGAAGCGGCGGACCGTTCGGTCCACTTCGCGTACGAGATGGTCGCGCTGACACCCGCGTCCGCCGAGGCCCTCGGCGTCGACCTGACCGACGAGGACCGCGCGAAGCCGTTCGTGGAGATGTCGGGGCGCAAGGGCCTCGGTGTCAAGGCCGACGACCTCCTCGACCGCCTCGTCGAGAAGGCGCGGGACCAGATCGCCTCCCGCGCCGGCGGCGAACGGCCCGAGCCCGGCCGCGCCGAGTCCATCGCGGTCGGCGCGTTGCGCGTCTATATGACGCGGTTCTCGCGTAACAAGATCATCGCGTTCGACTTCGACGAGGCCCTCGCCTTCGAGGGCGACACGGGACCGTATCTTCAGTACGCCGCCGTGCGCGCCGCAAACATCTTCCGGAAGCTCGAGGAGACTGGCCTCACGGGCCGCCTCGAGGCGGCGGAGATCGCTGCCGTCGAGGCGCTGCCTCTGGACACGCTCGACGACGGCCTGTGGGACGTCGTGAGGACGTGCTCGCGCAGCATGGACACGTTCGAGAAGGTCGCCGAGACGCTCGAGGTCTCGCTTCTCGTCCGGCATGCGCTCGCGGTCGCCGCCGCTTTCCACCACCTCTACCACACGCACCCGATCTCGCAGGAGAAAGACGAGTCGCGCCGGCGCGCGCGCCGCGCCGCGCTCCAGGTCGTCTCGGAGCACCTGGCCGACGTCCTCGGCGTCCTCGGGGTCCCGATCCCGGAGAGGATGTGACGGCGCCGCGCGACGTCCGCTACCGCGAGCGGGGCGCCGCGGAGATCCCCGGGCTCGCGCCCCTCGTCGCGCGCGTCTTCCAGGAGGAGCTCGACACGCCGGTCGACGATCCGTTCACGCGCGAGGCGGCCGCCGCGTCCGTGATCTTCGACCCGCGCCGAGACCTGTGCGTGACGGCCGAGGTGGACGGGCGCGAGGTCGGCGTCGTCCTCGTCGTCCCGGGCGGCGGGTCGGGCGAAACCGCGGTGATCACGTGGCTCGCGGTCGAGGGCGCGCTGCGCGGGACGGGAATCGGCCGCGAGCTGCTCTTCCGGGGGATCGAAGCCTGCCGCCAACGCGGCCGGAATCTCCTGCGTGCGCACGCGTTCGCGGTCTCCCCGGCCGCGTGCCGCCTGTACTGGCTCTACGGGTTCCGCGTAGCCGGTCTCGAGGCCTTTCCGGTCGGGAGCGACGCACGCGAGCGCGTCGTCTTCGAGAAACGGCTGGACCTGCCGGCGACCTCCGCCTGACGCGCGCCCTCAGCGCGCCCTCAGCGCGCCGCGGCCGCCGGGCTTGCCGCGTCCGACACGGCGGACACGTCCGCGAGGCCCGTCCGTTCGTCGAGCGCGGCGGTCACGACGACGTGGCGCGACCCCGGCCCCGGCTCGCCGAACCGCGAGCGCGCCGCGCTTTCGGGGTTCACGACCCAGATCCTCCCGTCGGCGGTCCGGAGGACCGGACGGTGGGGCCCGGCATCCGCGGCGCCGCCGGGAAGGAGGGCCCGGAGCGCGCAGCGCAAGCAGAACACGTCCGCGTCGAACGTCCGGCGCGGGCTCGCAAAGGCGATGGGGCCGTGCACGTCGCCCGGTACGAAGCGGCCGGCCGCCCAGCCGACGAGAAGGCCGCAGCCGCCCGCGAACGCGATGACGACGGGCCGCATCGAGCGTCGCGGGGCCCTCCCGGGCAGGTCCACGCAGCGCGCGAGGCGCCGCGCCAGCTCCTCGGGACAGCGGTCCACCGGACGGCCCGAGCGCACCGTGTCGCGCAGCCGCGCGGACTCGTCGCAGCGGGCGCGGCAATCCGGGCAGGCCTCGAAGTGGGCCAGAAGATGAGCGGCGTCGACGAGCTCGAGCTCGTCGTCGTGGTAGGCCTCGATCAGGAGGCTGGCCGTCCGGCAATCCATCGTCTGGGGCGGGGGTCCCGCCAGCACGTCCAACGTTACCGGCGCTTGCGGTATTCCGACAACTGGACGGTCCTGTTCGCGGCCCCCGGCTGGCGCGTCCGGGAGGGCTCCCCCTCGCCGAGGTAGTTCCGCCGGCGGCCGTACTCGAGGAGGGCGGACTCGAGCAGGCGCCGTCCGCGGTAGAGGCGCGACATGACCGTCCCGAGTGGGATCTCGAGGATGTCGGCCACCTCGCGGTACGAGAAGTCCTGCAGGTCGACGAGCTCGACCACGAGGCGGAAGTCCTCCGGCAGCGCCTCGAGCGCCCCGGCGACCGACCCGTCCATCGTCGAGGCGACGAGCTCGTCCTCCGGGCCGGGGTTCGCGGCGGCGCGCACGCGCGTCCCGGCGGCCTCGAGGGCGTCGTCGCCGTCGCCGCCGAGATCGATCTCCTTCGGGCCCGCCTTGGTGTGCCGATAGCCGTTGATGAACGCGTTCTTGAGGATGCGGAACAGCCACGCCTTGAGGTTCGTGCCCTCGGTGAATCCTACGTAGTGCGCGAAGGCCTTCAGGTAGGTCTCCTGGAGCAGGTCTTCGGCGTCCTGGCGGTTGCGCGTGAGGCGCAGGGCCGCGCCGTAGAGAGCGTCCGCAAAGGGCAGCTCGCCGGTCTTGAAGTCCCACGCGCCCGGGGAGGAAGGCTTTTTCGTCGTCAGGAATGCCATCGGCTACACCGCCTTCGATATAGCAATACGCGCGCCGGTCTCAGACGGCTTTTCCGGCACCTCCGCAAGAGCAGAAGACCCCCGGGGCCGGGGGCCTTCAAATCCCTGAACAGAAACGACTTACTTGCCGTTGATGACGAAAGCGATGACGAGAGCGTAAATGACGAGTGACTCGATCAGGACGAGGGCGAGGAACGCCATGGCCCGGATCTGGCCCGTCGCTCCCGGGTTGCGGGCGATGCCTTCGCACGCCGAGACGGCCGTGCGGGCCTGCCCGAGCGCGCCGAACGCAGCCGCGAGGCCGATCGCGATGGCCGCCGAGAGGTGACCCCAGCCCGCTCCGCCGGAGGCGGTGACGGCCTTCGTCGCTTCCTGGGCGACGGCGAGGTTCGGGAGAGCGAGGGCGAGCGCGCCCAGAGCGCCCGCGGACATGAGCTTCTTGAACATTGCGTGAGACTCCTTTCGAAATGACAGATCGATTAGTGCTCATGGGCGGTCGCGCCGCCCAGGTAGACCGTGGTCAGGAGCGTGAAGACGTAGGCCTGCAGGAGCGCTCCGAAGATGCCGAGCGCCATCATGGGCCAGGGAACGACGATCGGAACGAGGCCCGCGAAGATGCTGTTCGCGGTGTGCTCGCCGAAGATGTTCCCGTAGAGACGCATCGAGAGCGAAAGGGCCCGCGCGAAGTTCCCGATCATCTCGATGACGAACATGAGCGGCGCCATCACGAGGACCGGGCCCAGGAAGTGCTTGAGGTAGCCGAGGAGCCCGTGCGCCTTGACCCCTTCGACGTTGAAGACGAAGAAGCACGTGATCGAGAGCGCGAACGTGACGTTCAGGTTCGCCGTGGGCGGCTGCAGGAAGAAGAACAGGCCGCAGAGGTTCGCGAAGAAGATGAAGAAGAAGAACGTTCCGGCGATCGGAAGGTACTTCATGCCGTCGTGCGGGACGTTTTCCTTGATGACGCCGCGCAGGAAGTCGACGAAGACCTCGATGCTGTTCTGGAGCGGGCCGGGCGTGTCCCGGCGGTAGCTTCGCGACGCCCAGAAGAAGAAGAGCATCAGGAAGAGACAGACCACGATGGTCATCGCGACGTGGTCGGGAATCCAGCCGAGGAGCTCGCCGTGCTCGCCGCGCGGGGCGATGCCGGCGACGTGGAAGCCGCCGAGGTTCACGCCGTCCTTCCACCAGGCCGGGGCGCCGTCGGCAGGCCCGAAAATGCGGGTCAGGAGCGCGTTGAAGAGCCCGAAGAAGACCGAGTGTTCGTGATGCACGTCGCCGTTCCCGCCTTCAGCGGGCCGCACCCGTTCGGTTCCGCCGTCCGCGTACCTCGGCGAAGATCCCGTCGATCACCGCCGCGGCGACGATCATTGAGAGGCCCCCGACGAGCCACGGCACGTCGGCCGGAAACGCCTGAACGGACGCCCACAGGGCGATCCCAAGCAGCGCGTACCGGAGAACGGCCTTGAGCCCGAGTTTCCAGTCGATTCGGGCTGGCGTACTTCGCTCGGGCGCCGCAAAGCGACCGAAGAGATCCGACAGCCAGAGCGCCGAGACGATAGCCACCAGAGCCCCCAGAGTCAAGGCGAGCGCGGGCCGGAATCGCCCGGTTGCGGCCGTCCCGGACGCGACCAGAAGGGTCAGGACCACGGCCGTCCGGAACAGGGGCCGGCCGGGCCGTTCCAGCGCCTCCGGGCGGTCAGCCGTCGCCATCCGGGGGCCCTTTCCCGGGCCCCTTGCCACCCCGGGACAGGGCCTCCGACTCCCGGTAGATCTGCCTGAGGCCCGCCACGAGTCCGACGACGGCCAGGGCGGCGGTCAGAACCGGGTACAGGCCGAGGACCTTGTCGAGGATCCAGCCCAGGCCGGCGCCCGCGGCGATGGACGCCGGCAGGACCCACCCGAAGGTCAGGACGTCTGCGAAGTAGCGCCTCGAGCCGGGGTCGTCGCCGGGGCCGGGGGCGCTGCTCATCGCACCGCCACCCGGCTCACGGGAGGAGGCAGCTCTTCGCGAACGCGACGAACGGGCCCGGGAGGACGCCCATCGCGAGCGTCCCGGCCGCGCAGATCGCGATCGCGGCCGTCACCGCGGGCTCCTCCCGCCAGAAGAGCTCGCCCTCTCCGTCCACGAGGTACATCGCCCGCGCGATCCGGAAGTAATAGAAGAGCGAGACGGCCGACATGAGGACGGCGAGGAGCGAGAGCCAGAACCATCCCGCCTTCATCGCGGCCGAGAACAGCAGGTACTTGCCGACGAACCCGGCCGTCGGCGGGATCCCGGCGAGGGACAGCAGGAACACGAGCATCGCCGCGGCGGCCCACGGGTTCCTCTTCGAGAGCCCGTTGAAGTCGTCCACGCTCTCGGCCGCGTAGCCCTTCGACTCGAGGAGGATCACGAGGCCGAAAGCGCCGAGGTTCATGAACGCGTAGGCGAGAAGGTACACGAGGATCGCCCAGAGGCCGATGCCGGTGCCGTCCCCGTAGGCGAGGAGGCCGAGGAGCGCGTAGCCGGCGTGCCCGATCGACGAGTAGCCGAGCAGCCGCTTGACGTTCGTCTGCTGAAGGGCGCCGATGTTCCCCACGAGCATCGTGAGGGCCGCCGAGGCGGCGATGATCGGCGTCCAGTCGTGCGCGCGCGGGCCGAACCCGACGAAGAAGATGCGCGCGAAGATCGAGTACGCCGCAAGCTTCGGTCCGACCGCGAAGAACGCGGAGATCGGTGTCGGAGCGCCCTCGTACACGTCCGGCGCCCACACGTGGAACGGCGCGGAGGCGATCTTGAAGAACATGCCGCACGCGACGAGGATGATCCCGACGATCAGGAGCGGCGTCGGAGCGTTCGCGCCGAGCGCCGTCGCGATCCCGGTGAGGGACAGCGTGCCGGTCGCGCCGTACACGAGCGAGATCCCGTAGATGAGGACGCCCGACGAGAAGGCGCCGAGGATGAAGTACTTCGTGGCCGCCTCGAGGGACTTCGTCTCGCGCTTGAAGTAGCCCGCGAGGACGTACTGCGAGAGCGCCATGAGCTCGAGCGCCACGAGGATCGACACAAGGTGCGTGCCGGACGCCATGAAGAGCATTCCGACCGTCGCGAAGAGGATCAGGCCGTAGTACTCGCCCGACGGGTACGGCGACGACCCGACGAACCTCAGGGAGAAGAGGATCGTCACGATCGCCGCGAGGAGCATCAGGACCTTGAAGTAGAGGCTGAACCGGTCGAGGACGAACATCCCCCCGAAAGCGGACTGCGGGAGAGAGCTCGCCGTGGACACCGAGACGGCGAGGAGGAGCCCGGTCACGACGAGGGACCCGATCGCGGACACGGCGATCGCCCGCTCCTTCTCGCGGCCGCCCACGGTCGCGACGAGCAGCAGCACGAGCCCCGCCGCCGTGAGGAACAGCTCCGGCAGGATGAGGAGCGTGTCGGCGGCGGCGAACGGCATGGCCTACTTGACTCCGGAGGCCGCGAGGCGCGGCGCCGATTCGGACTTCGACGGCGGATTCACCGCGATGACGATCTTCTCGGCCGACTTTGCGGTCATCTCGAAGAACGGCTTGGGGTAGAGGCCGATCCAGAAGCACATTACGATGAGCGGCGCGAGCGTCAGGATCTCGCGCAGGTTCACGTCCTCGAGCTTCTTGTTCTCCTCGTGCGTGATCTCGCCGAAGAACACGCGCTGGTAGAGCCAGAGCATGTAGGCGGCGCCGAGGATGACGCCGAGGCTCGCCCACGCCGCCCAGCGCCAGTCGGCGAGGAACGCGCCCGTCAGGATCGTGAACTCGCCGACGAAGCCGTTCAGGAGCGGCAGCCCGATCGACGCGAGGAGGACGACCATGAAGAGCATCGCGTAGACGGGCATGACGCCCGACAGCCCGCCGAAGTCCGAGATCATGCGGGTGTGGCGGCGCTCGTAGACGATCCCGACGAGGAGGAAGAGCCCGCCCGTCGAGAGCCCGTGATTGATCGACTGGAGGATCCCGCCCTGGATGCCGGCGTTGTTCAGGGCGAAGAGGCCGAGCATGACGAAGCCGAGGTGCGCGACGGAGGAGTACGCGACGAGCTTCTTCATGTCCTTCTGGACCATCGCGACCATCGACCCGTAGATGATGCCGATGATCGAAAGGACGACGACCGCGAGCTGCACCCAGTGAGTCCGGGAGGCGCCCGCGCAGATCGGGAGCGAGAACCTGAGAAAGCCGTACGTCCCCATCTTGAGGAGGACGCCGGCGAGGATGACCGAGCCCGCCGTGGGCGCCTCGACGTGCGCGTCCGGCAGCCACGTGTGGAACGGGAACATCGGGACCTTGATCGCGAACCCGATGAAGAACGCCCAGAAGAGCCAGATCTGGAGGTCGGGCGGGATCTGCGAGGCGATCGACTGGAAGTGGACGATGTCGAACGACGGCGCGTTGCCGAGGCCCTTCCACCAGAGGAAGCCCGAGGTGTTGAAGAAGTAGAGCGCGATGATCGCGAGCAGCATGACGACCGAGCCCGCGAGCGTGTAGAGGAAGAACTTGATCGCGGCGTAAAGCTTCCGCGGCCCGCCCCAGATCCCGATCAGGAAGTACATCGGGACGAGCATGACCTCCCAGAATACGTAGAAGAGGAAGAAGTCGAGCGCGCAGAAGACGCCGACCATCCCCGTCTCGAGCAGGAGGAGGAACGCGTAGTACTCCTTCTCGCG
>JBBQDQ010000034.1:0-23799 GCA_038319835.1 Thermoanaerobaculia bacterium
CTGGGAGAAACTGACGGCAATGGGGCTGAATGTCCTCGTGACCGGAGGGACGACGCTCGACGGCGTCCTCGACGACGTCGTGCGCGTCGGCGAGGCGATCGGGGAGAGCGCGAAGGCCGCGGACCTCGTCGCCTCGCTGAAGGACCGGATCGCGGCTGCAGAGGCGCGCGGGCGCGCGCACCGGGGGAAGACGGCGATCGTGCTCGTGTGGCCCGATCCGCCGATCGTCGCGGGCCGCGGGACGTTCGTGGGCGACGTCCTGGCGCGCGCGGGCTACACGAACGCGGTGCCGGCGTCCGCGGGCGATTGGCCGCGCGTCTCGCTCGAGACTCTCGCGGCCTGGGATCCCGACCTCGTCATCCGGCCCGCGACGGCCGAAAACGCGGACGCGTTCCGCGTCACCCTCGCGGCCGGCGGCTTCCGCGTCGTCCCCGCTGTGCGGGAGGGGCGCGTTGCGACGGTGCCCGGCGACCTCCTCGAACGGCCGGGCCCGCGCCTCGTGGAGGCACTCGAGGCTCTCGCCGGGCTCGGGGGCGCGCCGTGAAGCCGGGCCGCGCCGCCTGGGCGCCGGCGGCGGTCCTCCTCGCGGCGCTCGTCGTGCTGATCGGAGGGTCGCTCCTTTTCGGGAGCGTGCGCCTGTCGCCCGGGGAGGTCTGGGACGCGCTCCTGGGCTCCGGCGACGCGCGCGCCGTCACGATCGTACGCGAGCTCCGGCTCCCGCGCGCCCTCCTCGGCGCCCTCGTCGGCGGCGCGCTCGCGGTCTCCGGTGCGGCGCTGCAGGCGCTCCTCGGGAACCCGCTCGCGGACCCGTACCTCCTCGGCGTCTCGGGCGGCGCGGCGTGCGGGACGCTCGTCGGCGCGCTCCTCGGCCTCGGCGCGCGCGGCGCGTGGGGAAGCTCGTACGCGCTCCCGCTCGCGGGCTTCGCCGGCGCGATCGTCGCGGTCGTCGTGGTGGGCGCGGGCGCGTCCGCGGGAGGGAGGCTCGACCGCGGGCGGCTGCTCCTCTCGGGCGTCGTCGTCAACGCCCTCGCGTCCGCGCTCCTGCTCTTCCTTCTCTCCTTCGGCGACGCGGCGCACACGCAGTCTTTCGTCTTCTGGATGCTCGGGTCGCTCGCGGGCGCGACGTCGGGCGCCGTGAAAGCCCTCGCGGTCTACGTCGTGCTCGGCCTCGTCCTCCTCCTGCCGCTCGCGCGGGCGTTCGACGCGCTCGCGCTTGGCGAGGAGACGGCCGCCACGCTCGGCGTCCCGGTCGAGACGGTCAAGCGCGTCGCCTACCTCGCCGCCTCGCTGCTCGCGGCGGCCGCCGTCGCGACGACGGGGATCATCGGCTTCGTCGGCCTCCTCGTTCCTCACGCGGTGCGCCGCCTCGCGCCCGGGCACCGCGCGCTTCTCGTCCTGTCGTTCCTGGGGGGCGCGGCCCTCCTCGTGTCGGCCGACGCGCTCGCTCGCTCGCTCTTTTCGCCGACCGAGATCTCCGTTGGCGCCGTGACGGCGCTGCTCGGCGCGCCCGCCTTTCTGATCCTCCTGAGGGCGCGCCCGTGACCGCGCGACTCGAGGCACGCGGCCTCTCGGCGGGATACGGCGGAAAGGCCGTTCTCGAGGAAGTCTCGCTCGGCCTCGCGGCGGGCCGCGTGTCCGTTCTCCTCGGCGAGAACGGCTCGGGCAAGTCCACGCTGCTGAAGGCGCTTGCGGGCGTGCTGAAGCCGCTCGCGGGGGAGGTCTTCCTCGACGGACGGAGCCTTGCGTCCGTGCCGCGCCGCGAAGCGGCGCGCGCGATCGGCTACCTGCCCCAGGGCTTCGAGCCGCTCTTCCCGATGCGGGCGCTCGACCTCGTCCTCCTCGGGCGCACGCCGCACGTTGGCACGTTCGGCGCGCCCGCCGCCGGCGACCGCGCGGCGGCCGAGGCCGCGCTCGGCGAGATGGACGCTTCGGGATTCCGCGATGCCGACATCCGGGCCATGTCGGGAGGCGAGCGTCAGCGCGTGCTCCTCGCGCGCGTCCTCGCGGGCGCCCCGTCCGTCCTGCTCCTCGACGAGCCGACCGCGAACCTCGACCCGCGCCATCGGTTCCTCGTTCTCGACGCGATGCGCCGGCGGGCCGCGGAAGGCGGGACTGTCCTCTTCTCGACGCACGAGCTCGACGTCGCCTCGCAGGGGGCGGACGAGGCGGTCCTCCTCGCGGGCGGGCGCGTCCTCGCCGCCGGCTCCGTCGGCGCCACGCTCACGGATCGCCTGCTCTCGGATCTGTTCGCCGTCTCGGCGTGCGTGAGTCCCGGCCCGGGCGGCAAGCCTCTCGTCTCGTTCGGGCCTCCTCTGGCGCGGTAAGATCGCCGTTCACCCATGTGGTTCCGCAAGGACAAGGGCCCGCGCGCCCCGCGAGACCCCAAGACCGCCGCCTCGCTGGGCGAGGGGCTCTTCCTCAAGTGCGAGGGCTGCCGCGAGACGCTCTACCTCAAGGAGCTCGAGCGGAACGTCCGGGTCTGCCCGAAGTGCGGCTTTCACTTCCGGATGCCGGCTGCCGAACGCGTGAAGCTCCTCCTCGGCGAGAGCGCCCAGCCCCTCTTCGAGGGCGTGCGCCCGACGGACCCGCTGAAGTTCAAGGACAGCAAGCGTTATCGCGACCGCCTGAAGGACTCCGAGGCGAAGACGGGCCGCGTGGACGCGATCCGCGCCGCGCAGGGCGTCATCGAGGACGTGCCCGCGGTCGTCGCGGTCCTCGACTACGAGTTCATGGGCGGTTCCATGGGCTCGGTCGTCGGCGAAGTCCTCACGCGCTGCGCCGAGCACGCGCTCAAGGAGCGCAAGCCCTACGTGATCGTGAGCGCTTCCGGAGGCGCGCGCATGCAGGAGGGAATCCTGTCCCTCATGCAGATGGGCAAGGTCTCCGCCGCGCTCGCGCGCCTCTCGGCTGCGCGGATCCCGTACGTGTCCGTCCTGACGGACCCGACGACCGGCGGCGTGACCGCATCCTTCGCGATGCTCGGCGACGTGAACATCGCCGAGCCGAAGGCGCTCATCGGATTCGCAGGCCCGCGCGTCATCGAGCAGACGATCCGCCAGACGCTGCCCGAGGGTTTCCAGCGTGCGGAGTTCCTCCAGGACCACGGCTTCGTCGACCTCGTCGTCCCGCGCCCCGAGATGCGCGCGACGCTCGCGCGCGTGCTGCGGCTGCTCCGGACTTGAGTTCCGTCGGCGCAGGTTCGGGGCTGGCGTGGCTGGAAGCGCTGGGCCCGCAGAGGATCCGCCCGGGCCTCGGCCGCACCCTCTCCCTTCTTCACCTTCTGGGAAATCCCCAATCTTCGTTCTCCTCCATCCTCATCGGCGGCACGAACGGCAAGGGCTCCACCGCCGCGTCGGTCTCCGCGATCCTGACCGCCGCGGGCATGCCGTGCGGGCTCTACACGTCGCCTCACCTCGTGTCGGTCACGGAGCGCGTGCGGATCTCCGATCGCGATATTTCCGCTGAAGCTCTCTCCGACGCGTTATCTCTCGTCGCGGCGGTCTCGGCTCCGGGCGACCGCTCTCCGACGTACTTCGAGGCGATGACGGTCGCCGCGTTCGAGCTCTTCCGCCGCGCGCGGGTCCGTGTCGCCGTCGTCGAGGTCGGAATCGGGGGGCGGCTCGACGCGACGAACGTGCTCGAGCCCGAAGTCTCCGTCGTCACGAACGTCGCGGCCGACCACCTCGACGTCCTCGGGCCCACGCTCGAGGACGTCGCGCGCGAGAAGGCGGGAATCTTCCGGAAGGGCCAGCCGGCTCTCGTGGGGCCCCGGGGGACGGAAAACGGGCCGCGCGAGATCCTCAACGCGGAGGCACGGCGCATCGGTGCGCGCCTCGTCGAAATCCCGCCCGCGCGGCGCTGGGAGGGCCTCTCGCCGCTCGCGGGCGCCCACCAGCTCGGCAACGTCTCGCTCGCCGTTGCGGCGGCGCGCGCGGTCGCACCGCTGGACGACGCCGTGATCGAGCGCGGCCTCGCGGCCACGCGCTGGCGCGGGCGGCTCGAGAGGATCGAAGCGCCTGGGCGCAGGCCGCTCCTCGTGGACGGCGCCCACAACCCTCCGGGCGCCCTCGCCCTCGCCGCGCACCTCGACGCGGCCGGGCTCGCGGGCCGCGTCGACCTCCTCTTCGGCGGGATGGCGGACAAGGACCTCGTCGCCGTCTTCGCGCCGCTCGCGGCCCGCTCGCGCCGGATCGTCCTCGTCGCGCCCTCCTCGCCGCGCGCCGAGGATCCGGAGCGCCTCGAGAAGCGGCTCGGCCGGCCCGGCGTCGAGACGGCGCCGTCCGTCGCCGAAGGCCTCGCGCGCCTCGAGGCGGCGGGCGGCGAGGGCCCGATCCTCGTCGCGGGCTCTCTCTACCTCGCGGGCGAGGTGCTCGCGTTGCGAGGCTAAGATCCGTCCGTGAGCGAACCCTCCGGAAAGAGCCTCGTTCCCGCGTACGACAAGAAGGCTCTCGAGGCGCTGGAGGACGTGCGCCTCGCGGTCTACGCCTCCCGCGCCGTGCGCGCGGTGCGCCGCTACCCTCTCGCCGAGGAGGGCAAGACCTACGACTACCGGACCGAGTACCAGCGGGACCGCGACCGGATCATCCATTCGCGCGCGTTCCGCCGGCTCAAGCACAAGACGCAGGTCTTCATCCCGACCGAGGGCGACCACTACCGCACGCGCCTCACGCACACGCTCGAGGTCACGCAGGTCGCGCGGACGGTCGCGCGGGCCCTCGGGCTGAACGAGGACCTCGCCGAGGCCTGCGCGCTCGGCCACGACCTCGGGCACACGCCCTTCGGCCACTCGGGCGAGAAGGTCCTGAACCGCATCCTCACGGGCGCCGAGCCGTCGTTCCTCCTCGACCCGAAGCTCGCGGCCCAGGTCGGCGCGTTCAAGCACAACTACCAGGCCGTTCGCGTCGTGGACGTCCTCGAGAAGCGCTACGAGCACCCGGGGCTCAACCTCACGAACGACACGCGCGAAGGAATCCTCAAGCACACGACGTGGCGGCGGGACTTCCCGTTCCCCGACGTCGACGCCGAGGGGCTGAACCTCTCCTCGGGAGGGCACCTCGAGGGCCAGGCCGTCGCGTGGGCGGACGAATACGCCCAGCAGGCCCACGACCTCGAGGACGGGCTCAAGCTCGTGGACTTCGGGAAGGTCCTCGCCCTCCCGATCTCGAAGGCCGTCGTCGAGGCTCTCGGCCCGGCGTGGGCGGGCGCGACGGACGCAACCGTGCGCCACGGGATGCTGATCCGCGGGATGATCCACCTCCTCGTCACGGACCTCATCACGTCCGCGCGCGCCTCGATCGGAAAGTGGCTCGAGGCGAAGACCGTGAAGACGCCCGACGACTTCTACGCGCAGCGCCGGAAGCTCCCGGGCTCCCTCGTCGCGCCCTCGAAGGCGGGCCAGCGCTTCTACGACGAGCTCAAGGAGTTCATCTACCAGCACATCATCCACAGCCATCGTGTCGCGCAGCACGACGGGCGCGCCCAGCTCGTGGTCGTGTCGCTCTTTTCGGCGTGGTACCGCAATCCGAGGCTCCTGCCCGACTACGTTCTCCTCCGCTACCGCGACCTCGCGGGCGTCTCATACCTCAGGGACGTGCCGCTCAAGCGCCTCGACGCCGAGATTGCGTCGAACTACCTGAAAAAGCCGCTCTTCCTGCGTTCGATTGCGGACCACCTCGCGGGCATGACGGACAGCTACGCGCTCTCGGAATACGACTCGATGTTCTCGGCGTACCCGCGGACGAATCCCGGCGCGCCGTAGCGCCGGCCCTCCACGGCGTGAGATGGCCTCGCGGGCCTACACTTCCATGGGATGCCAGCCGCCAAGCGGGTCCTCATTGGACTTCTGATTGCTTGGTTTGTGACTCCGTCTCATCCGGGAGCCGCGGGTGTCTTCTGGAAGTCGGTGCCGGTCGAGGGCCCGCTCGCACCGAACGTCGGTCTCGTCCTGGGCGACGAAAGCCGGACGCTCGCCTTCGACGCGTCCGGAGCCTACGAGTTCAGCGGCTCGGCGTGGCATCGCACCCGTCTCTTCGACGAGTCCGGGTCGGCATCGGCACGGCTCCCGGGCCAGCCGTTCTTTCGGGCAGGCCGGTTCTTCGCGCTCGACCGCAGCGATCGGTCGCGCACACGGCTCCTGAGGCTCGAAGGCGACACGTGGAAGACGCTCTTCGAGGCGGGTCCGATCGACACATTTGCAATCGGAGCGACGCGCCTGTTCTTCATGAAGGGCGGGTTCAACACCTTCTGCCGCACGGCGATCTGTCTTGATGCCTTTTCCGAAGGGATCAAGGCGCTCTCGGTAGCGTTCAAGGACGGGACCCTCCGCGAGGAGGCGAGGAGTCCCGCGTGCACGGGCGAGCTTCACGCGGCGGGGGACGTGCTCTATCTTCGGGCGCTGCCCGCAGGGTGTGCCGGCCCCAGTGCGCGCCGGTCGGAGTCCTACGTGTCGCAGTATGGCGCGGCCTCCATCCCGCTGTACCGGCTGGACGGCGACCACTGGACGCTTCTTTCACCGCTCGACGAGTCTTACTACGGGCTCTTCACGACCGAGAACGACCTCTGGACGATTGGGTCCGCCGGTCCTTCCGACCGACAGGTCCGTCGGCTGACCTCTGCGGGTCTGACGCCTCCAGTCTTCCTGCCGCGGGCAGGTTATTCGTCGGACATCGCGTTTGTGGAGTGGAACGGCGACCTTCTGTACCTCACCGGGTTCGGAGACAGTCGGGCCTTCCGACTTCGAGCTGGCGTCTTCGGGATGATCCCCGCGCCCTTCGTCGGAGCTTCATATTTCGTCGCAGGGAGCCGCCTCTTCGCCTCGGGCACGGGGTCGGAGGTGCATCTCTACACCGGATCGGGCTGGAACGTGACGCCTGGAATCGAGGGATCCCCGGAGGCGGTCGACGCCTTCCTCGCCGGAAACTCATCGCTCTTCGCCGTCGTCGGCGCCGAGGTCTGGAGAAGGGAAGGGAGTGAGTGGAACCGGCTGCCGCGCCCGCCCCTCGGGAACGGCGTGCCGCGCGGCTTCGTATTCCAGAACCGGCCGATCCTCGTGAACGGTTCGCGATTGCTCGCCTTCGACGGCTTCGCATGGACGGACCTCGGACCCTTCGAGGCGGACATATTCGTCACGTCCTTCTCAGCCGTTCCCCCGACGCTCGTCACACCGAACGAGTTCTGGATCTCGGCCCAGGTGGACACGTTGCTCCGCTATCGCGACGGCGTCCTGACGACCTTCCACAATTCGTCGGTCCAGAGCCCCCCGCCCGGAGGCCCCTACGAGAACCATCCGACGGCCCACGTGCGCGAGATCGAAGGCTCCATCGTGGTATTCGGAGCTGCGGGCGATGCCTACCGGCTGGCCGGAGAAGGCTCGGACAGCCAGGTTCTCGTTCCGGCTTTCCCGGAGGTGTCGGACTACTGGTTGAGAGACGGCACGTCAGTCGACGGCCGGACGTTCTTAACCGTCCAGAAGAAGCCCGACACGGCGTCTCCGCCCGCGGTTCTCGTCGAGGTGACCTCGCTCGGCGTCCGGCCGCTGATCACGCCTCAGGATTACCAGCGCGGACTCGGAGCGAAACAGGGAGAGGAATTCCTTGGCACGTTCGGCGGGGCGTTGCTTCTGGGCGGCCTTTCGCTGACCGACGCCGGCGTCCTCGCCCAGCGCGCCGACCAGCCCCGGTTCTCCGTGGACCCGAGCGGCCTCTTCGCGACGTCCACGTCCTACGACACTAGCCTCATGGGACACGTCCGACTGCTCCTGCCGGCGAGGCGCGTCCGAAAGGAAATGGCGGCCTCGGTGGACACGACGGGCGTCGGTGGAAGGCGGTACCGGACGACGCTCGTCCTCGGCAATTTCTCGCTCACGCAGACGTGCGTCGCGCACATCCTGCCGGGAGCGGCCTCCTCGCCCGCCTTCGACGTACCTCTTGCCCCGGGCCGGCAGGTGCGTATCGAGGACCCGGTGCCGGGCTACGTCGGTCCGCTGTCCGTCGAGTTCGAGGGCCTCGACGATGACCGCGACGCATTTGCGGCGGTGCGCGTCTGGAACCCGGCGGGTGCCGGGACCGCGGGGGCCATGCTCGTGGGGCGCGATTCGGGCAGCTCTACGGGCTGGACCCCTCTTCTCCCTCCTGGCACGCGGGCCGGCTCTCGCCTGCACCTCGCGATGTCGGCCGCCGCCGACGGACCCGGACAGGACCAGAATGCGACGAACTACGGAACCGATCCGCCCGGTGCGTTACGAGTGCCGTCCGGAGGCCTCGTTCAGATCGATCCCACCGCCTCGAACCTTCAAAAGGTCCTCTACGTCGGGTCTCCCGGAACCCTGCTGACCGATGACCTCCTCGGTTACTGCGTGAGAAACGATCCGGGCGTGGAAGACGTCACGATCGTGAGCACGGAACCGCCCGGGACGATCCCGGGGCAGCTTGTCCGGTTCCTGCCGGCCGTGGTGTCGGTCAGCTCGGCGTACGCCACCTACCGGACGGAACTGTCGCTCGGCCGCGCCGCGTACGTCCTCAACCTGCCGAAGAGGATCACGTACACCGTCACGTGGAGGGCTGCCGGGTTCGCCGACGCCTCGTTCTTTTCCGTGGCTCTCGACGAGGGCGAGGTCCTGCACGTTCCCGACGCCGTCGGATGGCTCGGGGCAAACGGCGTCTTCGTCCCGACCGGAAACGTCGAGGGGACGCTCACGTTCGGGAGCGGCGACCCGGAAGGCGCCTCGGCTCTCATCTTGAGTGCCGTCATTCTCGCGAAGCCGCCGGGAGCGTCTGCCGAATACGGAACAGCGGTCCCGTCCTTCGCCGAAAGCCGATGGGCGCGGACGCGCGCCATCGTGCCCGGCCTTCTCGAGTCCGGCGCGTTCCGCTCCAACGTCGCCCTCGCGAACCCCGAGCCTGAGGGTGGCGCGTCCGTCACGCTCTCCGTGGAGCTCCGATCGGCGGACGGCTCGCGGATCGCGACGCTTCCTTCCGTCATGCTCCGGCCCGGCGAGCGTCGGCAGTTCAACCGTCCGCTCGCGCCGCGGGGAGACGGCTACGCCGTCGTCTCACGCGTCGGCGGTGAGGGCCGCTTCGTCGCCTACGGAGTCGTGAACGACAACGGGACAGGGAGCGGCTCGCTCTTCGAGATGACCCGGGCGGAGTGATCGCCGCTTGATAGGATCTTGGGTTCCGGAGGACCCATGCCGACCGCCGTCCGCCCCGCCTCTCTCCTGAACCGCTCCCTCGCCGAGGCCGATCCCGAGATCGCCCGCATCGTCGCCGCCGAGACGAAGCGCCAGAACGAGGGGATCGAGCTCATCGCCTCGGAGAACTTCACGTCGCGCGCCGTGCTCGAGGCCGTCGGGTCGACGCTCACGAACAAGTACGCCGAGGGCTACCCGGGCAAGCGCTACTACGGCGGGTGCGTCCACGTGGACGAGGCCGAGTCGCTCGCGATCTCGCGCGCGAAGGCTCTCTTCTCGCCGGGGAATCCCGACGCGATCCACGCGAACGTCCAGCCTCACGCGGGCTCGCAGGCGAACACGGCGGTCTACGTCGCGTGCCTCAAGCCCGGTGACACGATCCTCGGGATGTCGCTCGCGCACGGCGGGCACCTCACCCATGGCCACCCGCTCTCGATCTCCGGCAAGCTCTACCGCGTCGTCTCTTACGGCGTTTCCAAGGAGACCGAGACGATCGACTGGGACGCCTTCGAGGCGACCGCGAAGGCCGAGAAGCCCAAGCTCATCATCGCGGGTGCGTCCGCGTATTCGCGCACGCTCGACTTTCCACGCTTCCGGGCGATCGCGGATTCCGTCGGCGCCCTCCTCATGGTCGACATGGCGCACATCGCGGGACTCGTGGCGACGGGCGTCCACCCCTCGCCGATCGGGCACGCGCACTTCGTGACGACGACGACGCACAAGACGCTCCGCGGTCCGCGAGCCGGTCTGATCCTCTGCATCCCCGAGTGGGCGAAGGAAGTCGACAAGGCCGTGTTCCCGGGCCTGCAGGGCGGGCCGCTCGAGCACGTCATCGCCGGAAAGGCCGTGGCGTTTCGCGAGGCCGCGACGCCGGAGTTCGCGGCCTACCAGCGGCAGGTCGTCGCGAACGCGAAGGTCCTCGCGTCGAGCGTCGCGGCCGCGGGCTTCCGCCTCGTCTCGGGCGGGACGGACAACCATCTCTTCCTCGTGGACGTGGGCAAGAAGAGCCTCACGGGCAAGGTCGCCGAGAAGGCGCTCGACGCGGCGGGGATCACGGTGAACAAGAACGCGATCCCGTTCGACCCGAACCCGCCGATGGTGACGTCGGGCCTGCGCATCGGGACGCCAGCCGTCACGACGCGAGGGATGGGGGAGGGCGAGATGAAGACGATCGCCGGCCTCATCGCCGAGGTCCTCGACGCGCCCGAGGACGTCGCCGTGCAGGCGCGCGTGAAGGCAAAGGTCAAGGAGCTGACGGCTGCGTTCCCGCTCTATTGACCTTCCTTACCGATTTGGAAGCACCTTGATCTCGTCGAGAGCGAGCAGGTGTTTGTCGGCCGTGATGAGCGTGAGGTCGTAGGCCTTCGCGGTCGCGGCGAGAAAACGATCGGCCGGGTCCTCCGTCGAAAGCGCCAGTCGGCGGCTTTCGAACGCGACCTCATGAGTGAGCGGGGCCTCGCGGTAGCCGCCTTCCGCGAGGGCCGTCTCCAGGAGACGAGAAGGATCCTGGCGGAAGCTGAGACGTCCGCGTTCGGCGAGCAACAGCACTTCCCAGACGGACACCGGCGAGATCCATATCTCGTTCTTCAGCGAAGCCAGCTCGCGAGCGACGCGCCGCCCGAGCTTTCGATCGGAGGTGAGGCTCCAGATCCAGATGTGAGTGTCGAGGAGGACCTTCACGCGGGATTCACTTTCGAAGAACGTCCCACGCCTCCAGCGGAAGAACCGGGGAGACGATATCGCCGAGAATCTCGATCTGACCCTTGTACGCTCCGAGGATGCGGCGCTTCCCTGAAGGTGAGTCGGGCGGAACGACGCGCGCGACGGGCTTGCCGAAACGCGTGACCGTGACGGGACGGCCCGTGCGCCGCACGTCCTCGAGAACGGCGAGGCAGGTGGCCTTGAAGCGGGAGATCGCGAGCGTCGGTTCGGTGGACATGGCCCAAATCGTACCATGGTCATTGACCATGGTCTAATTGAGGTTCAGGCGCGCGTCGTGAGCCGGATCCTGAGGACGTCCCAGTACGCCTGCGCGCCGCCGAAGAGCGTCACGCGCGAGTCCGCCGAGTTGAACCAGAGGACCGGGACCTCCGCGATCGCGTAGCCGAGCTGGCGCGCGAGGAGGAGCGCCTCGACGTCGTACGCGAAGCGGTCGACCTTCGCGCGCGAGAAAATCTCGCGGGCGGCTTCACGCGTGAAGAGCTTGAAGCCGCACTGCGTGTCGCGGATTCCGGGCACGGCCACGAGACGCACGAGGCGGTTGAAGAGCTTGCCCATCGCCTGGCGGAACACCGGCTGCTTCTCCTTCACGAGCGCCTCGTCGAGGGCGCGCGAGCCGATCGCGACGGGCGCGCCCGCCGCTGCGAGCTTCTCCCACTCGTAGACCGGGGTGGAGAAGTCGGCGTCGGAGACGAGGACGAGGCGGCCCGCGGCCTCGAGGCAGCCCGCGCGCACCGCGGCGCCCTTGCCTCGGTTCTGCGGGAGGCGGAGGACCCGCAGCGCGAGCCCGTACCGCCGCGCGGCTTCTTCGGCGCGCGGGCCGGTCGCGTCCGCCGATCCGTCGTCGACGACGAGAACCTCGACCCGCGGCGCGGACGGGCGCGCCGCAAGGTACGCGGCGACCGTTCCGAGGGACGCCGGGAGCCGCGACTCTTCGTTGTACGCCGGGATCACGATCGAGAGGTCCGTCACGCGGGCGCCGCCTCGAAGACGAACTGGTAGCCGAAGAGAGTGGGCCAGGCCGACGCGAGGAGCCGCGCGGTGCCACGGACGGGCCCGGCGAGCGGCGGCCGCCCGAGCGCCGGCACGGCGAGCTCGACGGGCATCGCGGTCGCGGTCTGCCACACGATCCGGAACCCCGAAGCCTCGAGGAGGTCGCGGGCCGAGGCGCGCGTGTAGAAACGCAGGTGCGTGCGGTCGAGGATGCCGCGGTCCGTGTACCGGAAGCGGCCCGCCGCGAGCGCAGCTCGCACCGTGACGTTCGCGACGTTCGGGAGCGACAGCATGAGGACGCCGCCCGGCGCGAAGAGCGGCTTGACGATCTCGAGGAGCCGCTCGGGCCGGGGAAGGTGCTCGAGAATATCGCCGAGGACGACCACGTCGAAGGGCTCGCGCCACGCGCGTGCGACCCCGTCGAGGACGTCTGCCGACACGGGGTCGTCGAAGTAGACCGCGCCCTCGCGCGCGGCCTCCGCATCGAGCTCGATCCCCGCGAGGTAGCGGCACCGGGCCCGGATGCGGCGCGCGAGCTGGCCCGCGCCGTATCCCAGGTCGAGGATCGAGAGACCCGCGGGCCGCGCGAGGATGCGTTCGAGGAGCACCGCGTGCGAGGAGCCCGGGATCTCCTTCCACGGATATTTCGGCGCGTGGGGGGCGGAGGAGCTCAGAGCGGCGACCTCTGGGCGATCGGCACGCGCCGCCCCGTCCCGAAGGCCTTTGCGGAGACCTTCAGGCCCGGCGCGGCCTGCCTCCGCTTGTACTCCGAGACGTCCAGCATCCGGGCGATCCGCTCCACGAGCGCGCGCGGGGCGCCGCTCGCCCGCGCCGCCGCGGCGAGGGAGAGGTTCCGTTCCACGAGGCCCTCGAGGATCGCGTCGAGGACCGGGTAGGGAGGCAGCGAGTCCTGGTCCGTCTGGCCGGACCGGAGCTCTGCGCTCGGCGGCTTGACGAGCGTGGCGTCCGGGATCAGGCTCCGCCCGGCCCGCGCGTTCAGGTGCCGGGCGAGCGCGTAGACGCGCATCTTCGGAAGGTCCGAGATCGGCGCGAGCCCGCCGCACATGTCGCCGTACAGCGTGCAGTAGCCGACGGCGAGCTCGCTCTTGTTCCCGGTCGAGAGCACGAGGGAGCCGAGCTTGTTCGAGAAGCCCATGACGATGAGGCCGCGCGCCCGGGCCTGGAGGTTCTCCTCGGCGACGTCCTCGGGGCGTCCCGCGAAGATGGGTGCGAGAGCCGCCTTCGCGGCGCCGAAGAGAGGCCCGATCGGCAGGACCTCGAACCGGATCCCGAGATTTTCCGCGAGGGAACGCGCGTCCGTGACGGAGCCCTCGGACGAGTACGGCGAGGGCATCCCGAGGCCCGTGACGTTCTCCTTCCCGAGCGCCTCGACCGCGAGCGCGGCGACGAGCGCCGAGTCGATTCCTCCCGAGAGCCCGAGAACGGCCGTCCGGAAACCGCACTTGGCGGCGTAGTCGCGGATTCCGAGAACGAGCGCGCGGCGAAGCGACTCGAGCGGCTCGCCGTCCGCGTCGTCGCCGTCCCCGGCCGGAACGCCGCCCGACACGGGGACGACGCGCGCGCGGCCGTCCGTGCCGCGCACGACGTCGGCGACGAGGAGGTCCTCGGCGAAGAGGGCGGCGCGCGCCCCGACGCGGCCGCGGTCGTCGAGGAGCATGGACCCGCCATCGAAGACGAGCTCGTCGTTGCCCCCGACGAGGTTCAGGTACGCGACGGGCACGCGGCCGTCCCGCGCGTAGCGCGCGAGCATCCGGCGGCGAAGGTGCGGCTTGCCCTCCGAGAACGGCGACGCCGAGATCGAGAGGATCAGCGTCGCGCCGCGGCGGACGAGCGCCTCGCCCGGGTCGTCGTGGTAGAGGCGGCGTGTGCGCCAGAAGTCCTTGTCGTTCCAGAGGTCCTCGCAGACGGGCAGCCCGAGGCGCTCGCCGCGGAAGGGAACGACGACGCACCCGTCGCCCGGTTCGAACCAGCGTCCCTCGTCGAAGACGTCGTACGTCGGCAGGAGCGTCTTCTTCGCGAGAGCGCGCACGCGCCCGCGGGAGAGGAGCGCCGCGACGTTGTGGAACGGCTTGCCCGTCTTTCGGCGGTTCGGGACGAACGTGCCGACGAGGAGCGCGGTGTCCTTCGTCCTCTTCGCGAGCGCGGCGAGCGCGCGGCCGGCCTCGCGCTGGAAGGAGGGGCGTTCGAGGAGGTCGCGCGGAGGGTAGCCGCAGAGGGCGAGCTCCGGCACGGCGGCGAGGTCGGCGCCGGCGGCCTCGGCGCGCGAGAGGACGGTCTCGATCTTCGCGGCGTTGCCCGCGAAGTCCCCGACGGTCGAGTCGATCTGGCCGAGGGCGAGTCGCACGCGGCCCCCTACGGCTGTCCGGCCGGCTCGGGCGCCTCGACGCCTTCGATCGTCGTGCCCGAGAGCAGATCCGCGAGCGTGCGCCCGCGTCGGTCGAAGGCGGCAACGAGAAGCGGGACGCCGGCGAGCGCGCCCGTGAGGAGGAAGCCGAGGAACCGGAGGAAGGCCGCGGCGAGCGTCGGCGAGCCGCCGTCTCCGGCGCGGATCCGGAGGTCCGCGAGCGCCATGCCGGGCGTCGTGCCCCAGACGAACGGCGCGAGGACGAGGAGGACGAGCGCCGCGAGGAAGAGGAACGCGGCGAGAGGGGCGAACGCCGGGGGCGGAAAACGCAGGTCGAGGAGGAGCGCTCCGGCCGCGAGCTCCACGGCCCCGGCGAGCGCGAGGATCAGGAGATCCGCGAGGCCCGCCGCCACGCGGCGCGCGAACGCGACGGCCCGGGGACCTTCGTCGGCGGCCTCGGGCTCGAGCTCGTCCGGCCGCGGGGGCGCGAGAATCTCCTCGGCCGGGCGGACCGCCGAACGCGCACGCTCGCGCGGGGGCTCCGGAGCGGCGGGTGGCGCCTCCCCGGGCGCGGGGGCGCCCTCCCGGAGCGGCGTCTCGCCGACGTCGCCGAAGAGGTCGAGCGTGCGGCCGCCCTTCTTTCGTGCGGAATCCGGCTGCTGGGAGAGAGGGTGTTCGGCGAGGGGATCGCGCGGCGGCTCGGCCATCTGCGGCGGCCCTGGCCTAGGGCCGTACGGCAAGATGCTTGATGAGGATCTTCGAGAGGAGGTCGGTCGCGCCGCGCGGGTACTTGCGGACGAAGCGCAGAAGGCGCTGCGCCTCGGCGTCGCCCGGCCTGAGCTCCGTGGCCTCCTTGAGGGCCAGCTGGGCCTTTGGCATGTTGCCGGCCTGCAGCGCCTGGATCGCGCCGTTCACGTAGGCGTTCACGAGGTATTCCTCGACGTCCTGGTTCTTCGCGTCGGTCTTGCGCGCCTCCCAGAGGAGCTTGATCGCGCTCTCGTAGTCGCCCTCGTTGTACGACTTCACCGCGCTCGAGAGCGCGGCGACCTGGTCGTGGGCGCGCTTGAGCCCGGCCGCCGCCTCGGTGTCCTGCGGGCGCGCCTTCACGACGAGGTCGAGGTTTTTGACGGCGTCGATGTAGCGGCTGGTCGCGATCGCGGCGAAGCCCGCGACGCGCATCTCGTCGGTCGCCGCCTCGCTCGGAGCCGCGGGCACGGGGGTCGGGGCCGCTGTGGACTTCATCTTTTCGATACGGACGAGAGCCTCGTTGTGGCGCGGGTCCGAGTCGGGCAGCTTCAGGAGGACCGCGATGGCCTCGTCGATCTTGCCGGCGTCGAAGAGCGCCTGCGCCTTCTGGAACGGGTCGTCGGCGGGCCTCGCCGCGCCGCCGGTCTTCGGGGCGCCCGCGCCGGGAGTCGCGACCGGGGCCGACCGGTCGCCGCGCAGGAACCAGTACGTGCTGGCGCCGACGGCAGCGAGGAGGACGAGCCCTCCTGCGAGCAGAAGGCGGAGGTCGACGCGGCTCTTGATCTTCGGGAGCGTCGCGCGCTCGGGGACCCCACCGGTGAGGGATTCGCCGTCCTCGAGCGGCGGGATCTCGTCGGCGAAGGACGGGGCGTGCGGCGCCTCGATCTCGTTCCGCATGAAGTCCGACTCGGGCGTCGACGCGGTCATGGGCGCCCCGCCGGAGCCGGGCGTCGTGAGCGCGGCGTCGATCTGGTTCAAGTAGCCGCGGGCCGTCGCGTCGTTCTCGGAGAGCGCGAGGACGTCGAGGAACTTGTTGCGCGCGCCCGGGAGGTCGCCGGCCTCGTACGACTGGACGCCCTCGGAAAGAAGCATGTCGATCTTGCGCGCCGACTCGGCCTGCGCCTCGCGCGCCGAGTCGATGCGCCGCGAGGCCTCCTCGTTCGAGAGGTCGATGAGGAAGACGCGGCTCCAGAGGTCGATCGCCTCCTGTGCGTTGCCGCGCGCGAAGGCGTCGTCGCCCTGCTTGAGGAACTGCGTGATGCGCGCGTCGGTCTGAACGGCGTTGCCGGAGGTGGGACCGGGCCGCGGCGCCGGGGCCGCCGAACCGCCCGGGGCTTCGGCCGCCTCGGGCTCCGGCGCCCATGCGGGCATCGGCGGCGGGACGCCGGGAGCGAACCCGGCCGGGGCTTCGAGCGGCGAGCCGACCATCGAGGGAGCGCCGCCTCCGAGACTCAGGTCGTCGAGCCCCGCGAACGGGTCGCCGCCGGCGACGTGGGCCAGCATGGAAGGCGGGGGCGCAGCCGGGGAGGGAGGCGGCGTCGCGGGCGCCTGCTGGGGGGCCGATTCGGGCTCGTCGCCGAAGACGAGGTCGTCGAGACCGCCCGCGCGGGCCGCGGACGGCGAGGACGCAGGGAAGGCGTCGTCGAGGGGCGGGGCGGGCGGGGCTGCCGGGAAGGCCGGCATCTCGGCAGAGCCGGGCAGCTCCTCGACCGCGCTCTCGAACCCCAGGAACTCCGAGAAGCGGTCGACGTCCACCGGCGCGCCTGGTGCGGCCGTCCGGAGCGCGTCCAGGAGCGCCCGGGCCGGCGCGAAGCGGCCGTCCATCTTGAGGATGAAATCGCAGCCGAGGAGAGCCTCGTCGGCCTTGCCGGACTGGGCGAGCGAGAGGGTGTGACGGAAGGTCTGAAGGACCTTCTCCCGCGCCTCCCGCGAGAGGGCGGGGCTGCCCGCGTACGAAGCCATTGGATGAATGCTAGCAAGAACGTCCCGCGGACGCGTCGGGTACGATCGCGGCTTCGCGGGAGGCGCCATGGCACGGCTCATCGAATGCATTCCGAACGTCAGCGAGGGACGGCGCGACGACGTCGTGGCGGCCATCGCCGCGGCGGCCGTGAACGCGGCCCCGGGCGTCGTTCTCCTCGATCGGACGTCGGATTCCGACCACAACCGCTCGGTCCTCACGTTCCTCGGCGACGGCGAACCGCTCGTCGCCGCGATGACGGCGCTCGTGGAGGCGTCGCTCGGGTTCATCGACCTGCGGACGCACCGGGGCGCGCACCCGCGCCTCGGGGCGGTGGACGTCATTCCGTTCGTCCCCGTCCGCGGGGCCACGAGCGCCGAGTGCGTCGTGCTCGCGAAGACGCTCGGAAAGACGCTCGCCGAGCGTTTCGGCCTGCCCGTCTTCCTCTACGAGGACGCGGCGTCCTCCCCCGACCGTCAGAACCTCGCCACCATCCGCAAGGGGGAGTTCGAGGGCCTCGCGAAGAAGTTGGAGGATCCCGCCTGGAAGCCCGATTTCGGGCCGGCCACGCCTCACGCGTCCGGCGGCGCCGTCGTCGTGGGCGCGCGCGCGCCCCTCATCGCCTACAACATCAACCTCGGGACGGCGGACCTCGCGATCGCGGACCGCATCGCCAAGGCGATCCGCCACGTCTCGGGCGGGTACCGCTTCGTGAAGGCGATGGGCGTCAAGCTCGAGGCGCGCGGGCAGGTGCAGGTGTCGATCAACATGACGAACTACGAGAAGACCCCTCTGCACCGCGTCTTCGAGACGGTGAGGAGCGAGGCCGAGCGCCACGGCGTCACCGTCGTCGGCTCCGAGATCGTCGGCCTCGTCCCGCAGGCCGCGCTCCTCGCGGCGGCCGGGCACTATCTGCGCCTCGAGGCGGACCCAGGCCCGCAGGTGCTCGAGAACAAGCTTCTCGAGAGGCTCGCGTGAAGGCTCTCCTGG
Organism: Thermoanaerobaculia bacterium; assembly: GCA_038319835.1. Lineage (GTDB taxonomy): Bacteria > Acidobacteriota > Thermoanaerobaculia > UBA5066 > UBA5066 > Fen-183. The sequence continues at coordinate 17,962 of JBBQDQ010000034.1, forward strand.
CGTTCCCCCTCGCCGCCGCGCTCTTCGCATCTTCCCTTGCGGCCGCCCCGCCGGCCCTCACGGAGGCCATGCGGGCGGACGTCGCGTCGCTCGTCGCGGCGGCGGAGGCGACCGATGGTGCCTACGAGACGATCCGCGGTCTCCTCGAGGCGGCCGGGCCGCGCCTTGCGGGCTCGCCGGGCGACGCGCTCGCCGTCGCGTGGGCCGTCCGGGCGCTCGAGGCGCAGGGCTTCCAGAACGTCCACACCGAACCGGTCCTCGCTCCGCACTGGGAGCGCGGCGAGGAGAGCGGCGAGCTCGTCCTCCCGATCCCGCTGAAGCTCTCTCTCTGCGCGCTCGGCGGCAGCGTCGGGACGCCGGAGGCCGGCGTCGAGGCCGACGTCGTCGAGGCGGCGTCGCTCGAGGCCGTGGACGCGCTCGGCGAGAAGGCCAGGGGGAAGATCGTCCTGATCTGGAAGGTCATGGAGCGCAGCTCCGAAGGAGCGGGCTACGGGGCGACCGTGCCCATCCGGTCGAACGGAGCGAGCCGGGCGGCGAAGGTCGGCGCCGTGGCCGTGGTCATCCGCTCCGTCGGGACCTCGAACGCGCGGTTCCCGCACACGGGCGCCCTGAACTACGCCGATGGCGTCCCGCCGATCCCGGCCGCGGCCCTCGCCGTGAACGACGCGGACCTCCTGCACGCGTACCTCGCGAAGGGAAGACGCGTGCGCCTGAAGCTGAGGCTCGGCGCCAAAACCCTTCCCGACGCGAAGACCGCGAACGTCGTCGGCGAGATCCCGGGCCGCGAGAAGCCCGGGGAGATCGTCCTCGTGGGCGGGCACCTCGACTCGTGGGACCTCGGCATGGGCGCGGTCGACGACGGCGCCGGCTGCGGGATCGCGATCGAGTCCGCGCGCCTCGTCGGAAAACTTCCGAAACGCCCGAAGCGGACCATCCGGGTCGTCCTCTTCGCGAACGAGGAGAACGGGCTCGCGGGCGGACGCGCCTACGCGAAGGCGCACGCGGACGAGCTCTCGCGGCACGTCGCGGCCGTCGAGACGGACTCGGGTGCGGGACGCGTGCGCGGCTTTGGCTGGAGCGCGGGAGCGGGGACGGAGCCCCTCGCGACCGAGCTCGGCGCGGCTCTCGCGCCGTTCGGGCTCGGCGAGGTCCGCAAGGGCGGCGGCGGAGCCGACATCTCCCCGATGCGCGCCGCGGGCGTCCCGATGTTCTCGCCCGTCCAGGACTCGTCGCGCTACTTCGACATCCACCACACGGCGGACGACATGTTCGACAAGATCGACCGCGAGGAGCTCAACACGGGCGTCGCGGCGATCTCGGCGCTCCTCTACACGCTCGCGGAGACGGAGACGGCGCCCGAGCGGATCCCGGAAGGGGAGCGCGAGCGCCGGAGGCGCTCGCCTTAGTCCTTCTCGCCGTCGAGGCCGAGGGACTTCATCTTGCGGTGGAGCGTCGTGCGGTCGAGGCCGAGTCGCTCGGCTGCGCGCGCGACGTTGCCCTTCGTCTCGGCGAGGACACGCGCGAGGTAGCGCTTCTCGAACGCCTCGCGCGCCTCGGCGAGGGGCAGCGCGCCGGAGATCTCCTCGGCGGCGTGCGTCCCCGAGACCGGGCGCGGCGATCCCTCGGCGGGCGGGAGGTCCGCGAGCCGCACCGCCGGACCCGGCGTCATGAGAAGGACGCGCTCGACGAGGTTCTGGAGCTCGCGGACGTTGCCCGGCCAGTGCCGCTTCGCGAGCGTGCCGAGCGCGGCGGGCTCGAACGTCTTGGCGCGGCGCCCGCGCTTCCGTGCGACCGACTCGGCGAAGTGCGTCACGAGGAGCGGAATGTCCTCCGGGCGCCCGGCGAGCGGCGGTACGACGAGCGGGACGACGGCGAGGCGGAAGTAGAGGTCTTCGCGGAACGTGCCCGCGCGGATCATCGCGGGCAGGTCGCGGTTCGTCGCGGCGACGATCCGGACGTCCGTCGCGACCGTCTTCGTACCGCCGACGCGCGTGATCTTCCCGTCCTGGATCGCGCGGAGGATCTTCGCCTGCGTGCGCGGGGACATGTCGCCGATCTCGTCGAGAAAGAGCGTCCCGCCGTCCGCCTGCTCCCATTTGCCCTTGCGGTCCTCGAACGCGCCCGTGAACGATCCCTTCATGTGGCCGAAGAGCTCGCTCTCGATGAGCTCCTCCGGGATCGCGGCGCCGTTGACCTCGACGAAGGGGCCCGACGCGCGCGGCGAGGCACGGTGGAGCGCCCGCGCGACGAGCTCCTTGCCCGTTCCGCTCTCGCCCGTGATGAGGACGCGCGCGTCCGAGGCGCCCGCCCGCGCGATCTCGGACTTGAGGCGCGCCATCGCGGGGCTCTCGCCGAGCAGGACCTCCTCCTCGGCGGCGCGCGCGTCGCGGTTCGCGAGCTCGCGCCGGAGGTCGTCGCGCTCGCGGGCGAGCCGGCTGCGCTCGAGGGACTTCTCGAGGGTCAGGAGAACGCGCTCGAGGGCGAGGGGCTTCTCGAGGAAGTCGTCGGCCCCCCGCTTCACGGCCGCGACGGCGGTCTCGACCGTCCCGTGACCCGAGATCATCACGACGGGTCCGGAATAGCCGCCTGCGCGGATCCGGTCGAGGGCCGTGAGGCCGTCGAGGTCCGGCAGCCAGACGTCGAGAAAGACGGCGTCCGGCGGCGTCTCGCCGAGCACGTGCTGGACGGCTTCCTGCCCGAGGCCGACGGCGTCCACGGCGTAGCCCTCGTCCCCGAGGATCTGCCCGAGCGTCTGGCGGATCCCCGGCTCGTCGTCGCAGACGAGGACGCGCGTCGTATCCCGGCGATGAGCCGCGCTCACGGGCGCCTCACGCGGCGGGCCACTCGAGGAGGAATCGGCATCCGTGCGGCACATTGTCCTCCACGCGGACCGCGCCGCCGTGCTCGGCGGCGATCCGCGCGACGATCGCGAGCCCGAGGCCCGAGCCGCGGCCCTTCGTCGAGAAGTCCGGGTCGAAGACGCGAGCGCGTTCGCCGGCCGTGATCCCGGGGCCGTCGTCTTCGACGGACAGGACGGCGCGTCCGCCCGCGATGCGCGCGGCGACCCGCACGCGTCCGCCCTCCGGAGTCGCGGCGACGGCGTTGTCCACGAGGTTGATGAGCGCCCGGCCGAGCTGGGACGCGTCGGCCTTCACGGGCCCAAGCCCGGCGGGCGCGTCGGCGGTCACGGAGATCCCGCGCTTGACGCCGTCGTAGAGCTTCGCGACCTGAGCGACGACGGCGCCGAGGTTGGTCGGCTCGAGGACGGCGGCGGGAAGGCGCTCGAAGCGCTGGAACGTGTCCACGAGGGCTGCGAGAGCCGTGACCTCCTGGACGATCGTCGACGCTCCCTCCTCGACGACGCGCGCGAGGCCGTCCCCCGCGTCGGGAGAGGACGCCGCCCGGCGGCGCATCCGCTCGGCCGCGAGGCGAATCGGCGTGAGCGGGTTCTTGATCTCGTGCGCCATGCGCCGCGCGGCTTCCTCCCAGGCTGCGGCGCGCTCGGCGGCGACGAGGGCGGTCGTGTCCTCGAGCGTGACGATGGAGGGCCCGTCGCCGCCCGACTCGAAGGGGACCTGGGAGAGGTGCGCCTCGAGAACGCGGCGTCCGATCTTGAGCGTCTCCTCGCGCGGGCCCGCGCCGCGCGCGCGGTCGAGAAACTCGCGCAGCGGAGCGAGCAGCTCGGGTGCGAGCAGATCGTCGAGCCGTTCGACGTCCGCGGCGCCCTCGCGGTCGAGGAGGCGGCGCGCCGTGTCGTTCAGGAACGCGAGCCTGCCGTCCTCCCAGAATGCGACGACGCCCGCGTCGAGCCGCTCGAGAATCGACCCGAAACGCCGGCGCTGCTCGTCGAGCCGGCGGTTCGTCGACTCGAGCTCCGCGTTCGCGGCGACGAGCTCGGCCCGGCGGCGGCGCAGCTCGGACGTCATCGTGTTGAACGCGCGAGAGAGGGCTCCGATCTCGTCGCCACCTTCGACCTCGACGGAGGCGTCGAAGTCGCCGGCGCCCACGCGGCGCGCCGACGCCGCGAGCGCCGCGATCGGGCGCGTGACGCGCCGCGCGAGGAGGAGGCCGACCCAGACCGCGGCGAGGAGAACGACGAAGGCGAGGAGGAGAAACAGGAGGACCTGGACGGCCTCGAGCGAGGCGCGCTCGGCCTTCAGCATCGCGTACGCGGAGGTCGCGCGGCCCAGCTCGCGGATCGGCTCGGCCTCGGCGGGGGGCTCGTACGTGCCCACGAGGAGCGTGCCGAGAGGCGCCGCGAAGAGCGAGCGGCCGATCTGCCCGCCGTCGTGTGTTGCTTCGATGCGGCGCGAGACGCCGCGCGCCTTCGCGTCGGAAAGCCAATCGGCTCCGGCGTCCGTCACCTCGCGCACGGGCCATCGCGGCGTGCTCACCGCGACGGGCGCCGCTCCGGGCCTCCGCCACTCCAGGTAGTCGACGCCGGACTCCTCGCGCGCGGACGACAGGAGCGCGACGAGGTCATTTCCGGCCGCGGCCGCCAGACGCGGAAGCAGCCGATCGGCGGTTCGGCGCTCGAGGCCGGCCGCGCGGGCGCGCACGAGGTCGGCCACCTGGCGCCCGGCCCGGATCGTGTTCTCGACAGGCGGGGCGAACCAGCGCTCGACGCTCTTCTGGAGCAGGCCCGTCGTCGGGAGGATCAGGAGCGAGATCGGGAGCAGCGCGAGGCCGACGTACGCCGCGACGACGCGCGCGCGGAAGCGCGAGCCGAAAACGCCACGCCGCGCCTCGAGGACGAGCTTGACCCCGTTTCTTACGAGCACGAAGAGGAGCGCGAGGATGAGGACGACGACGATGTAGAAAAGGACGAAGAGCAGAACGCGGTTCGTCGCGGCGGCGGCCGTGAGGTCGCGCGTCCGGAGCACGAGGGCGTACCCGCCTGCGAGGGCCGTCCCGACGGCGAGGCCGATCGCGAGGAGGATCCGGTTGTCGCGCGTCCACCGGTACGGCGGGACGGGCGGCACGGACTCCGTCAGCGGGCGCTCGACGCCGTCCATTCGAAGATCCCCGACCGCGCCCAGTCGGTTTCGTCGTTCGTCGGCACGACGCCGAGCGCGATGCCGCTGCCGTAACGGCAGCGCATCCGCACGACGAGCTTCTTGCCGAGGAGGTGGTCCCCCATCGTGAAGGCGGGCAGGCCCGGCACGCGGGCAAGGGCCGTGGCCGCCTCGTCCCGCGACGGCAGGATCTGGGTGTCGAGGAGGCGCGTATCGAGACGCCGCTCGACGATGTAGTCGGAGGTGTCGGGCCGGTACGTCGCCGTCACGGCGTAGAGGCGCTCGTCCTTGAGCGCGTCCCACCAGAGGTTCCGGAAGACGAAGAGCCGGATCGTCCACGTGACGGTCGTCGGGAGCCCGGAGGCGAGGCGCTGGCGCGCGTCGTTCGGCAGGCCGGGCGACAGCTTTGCCTCGACGTGGAGCTCGCGGCCCGTCAGCCAGCTGGAGACTCCGGGCACCGCGGGAGTCGGGGTCTGGGCGGACGCCGTCCCGGCGAGGGCGAGGAGGGCTCCGAGGAGGAGCGGGGCTCGGGGGCGCACGCGCACCCCGGGACTTTAGCGGTTTACGTGGCGGAGCGCGGCTTCGGGCGCCTGACCGTCGGCGCGGGACGTCGCGCGGACCTCCTCGCGGAGGAGCGCGGCGAGACCGGCGTGCATCGCGTGCCCGGCCTTGTGGGCGACGACGTGGCCCGTCACGGGCCGGCCCACGAGCGCGAGGTCGCCGAGCAGGTCGAGGACCTTGTGGCGGACGAACTCGTCCGGGAAGCGCAGCGAGCCGTTCTCCACCCGGTCCTCTCCGACGACGATGCAGTTCTCGGGCGAGG
>JBBQDQ010000035.1:0-23396 GCA_038319835.1 Thermoanaerobaculia bacterium
GAAGGAGTTGAACCAGCCCTCCTTCTGACGGTTGATGAGCGAGAAGCCGAATCCCGCGGCGGGCCGGGCTCCCCAATCGCACGTGCCGTCGGCGGCCTTGATGCCGCAGGTCCATGTGATCTGGTCCTTGCTCTTGACGCCAGCGTAGCCGACGCTTGCCGTGAAGGCGCCGAAGTTGTGCCGGACGCCCGCGCTCCACTGATCCGAGGACGGCGGCCTCGTGTTGTTGTTGAGAAGATACGTCTCGGGCGGATCGGTCGTGCCGGAGGCGATGAGCGCCTGCAGGCCCGCGAGGCTCAGGTAGCTCGGATTCCACTTGGTGGCGGGGCGCCCGTCCTGCGGGCTTCCGTCCTTGGAGAACCAGATCGTCGAGACCCTGTACTGAAGCCGGTACTTCTCGTCGAGGGTGTCGTTGTAGAGAGTCCGGTCGTAGTACTTCCCGTAACCTGCGTATGCGACGGTCCTGCCGTCGCCCGTGATGTCATAGGAGAGGCCCACGCGCGGCTGAACGGCTCCGTAGAAGACCGGGCGGTTCGTGCCGTCCGTGAAGTAGTCCGACGAGTAGACATTGCTGAAGCCGGCACGCACGGCCGCCGGCGTGACGTAGCTGTTGTTGAGCTCGTCGGTTTCGAAATCCCAGCGGAGGCCGACGTTCGCCGTCAGGCGGGAGTTGATCCGCCAGTCGTCCTGGATGTAGACGCCGAACTGCCTGTTGTTCGTCGACAGGTCGGGATCGCCGGAGCCGATGGACGCCTTGTACGGCATGTCGCCCGGCGTGGAGAGGAACGTACTGTCCCGGAAGTTGAAAATCGGGTTGCCGTTCTGGCTCTTGATCACGTGATACTTCAGGTAATCGAACGTGACGCCTCCCTTGAGGACGTGCTCGCCCGCAACCTGAAAGCTCGACAGCGTCACGTCGTCCCTCACGGCGAAGCGATCCTGGGTGAACTCCTGGGTCGAACTGGAGTTCCCAATCTGCATCAGTCCTTCGAAATTCTGACCGATGATGGAGTTGTCCTGCGGGACCGGATTCCACTTGTACCGCTGAAAGCTGAGGGTCGCTTCATTCAGGAGGCCGCCCAGGAGCATGGTGTGCTTGGCGCGGATCGTTTCGACGTCGTTCTGGATGTTGTTGGCGGCTTGATAGCTCGTCTGTCCGCCGAAGTCCCGGATGTCGGTCTCGTGCCGCAGATCGCCCGACACGTCGAGGGTCGAGCCCGTCCCCATGAGGAATGAGAGCTTGCCGAAGCCGAGGGTGGCGCGGAACGGACTCGTGAAGAGCCCGGTGTACGACGTGAACTGGTTCCGGACGGCGGTCGGCCAGTTCTGGTTGGAGCCGAGGAAGACCTCGGATTCGCGGTTCTGGTAAGTGCCCTCGTACGATCCGAAGAAGAAGACCTTGTCCTTCGCGATCGGGCCGCCGAACGACAGGCCGGGCTGCCAGCGCGTGTATTCGGGCTTCGGCGATCCGCGCCCCTCGGAGAACGCGTCCTGACTGACGAGGTTCTTGTTCTGGTAGTAGACGAAGGCGTCGCCGTGGAAGTCGTTCGTACCCGACTTCGTGACCGCAGAGATGATGACGCTCGAGGCCTTCTGGTATTCGGCTTTGTAGTTCTGTGTGATGACGCGGAATTCCTGGACTGCATTCTGGGGGAAGGGATTCCCACGGCTCGAGTCCCCGCCTGCGACGCCGCCCAGGAGGACGTCATTTTTGTAGGAGGCCCCGTCGATGAAGACGTTCGTGTTCGTCGCGCCCTGGGCGCCGTAGCTGATCTCCTGCCGCAGCTCGTCGTGCGAGAGCCTCACGCCGGGGGCGAGCGCCGCAAAATTCAGGAAGTTGCGCGTGGACTGGGGAAGGTTCTGGATCTGGTCCAGCGACACGTTCGTCGCGACTTCCGACGATCGGAGCTCGACCTGGGGCACCGCCTCAGCGCTCACGGAAACGGCCGCGGACAACTCCCCGGGCTTCAGGTCGAAGTTGAACTCGATCACCTGACCGATCTGAAGACGGAGCGTCGTTTTCTGCTCTCTGAAGGCCGTTGTCCCGCCAGCCCTCACCGTGTATGGCCCGGGGGGAACGACGAGGACATAAGTTCCCTCCGTTCCCGTAACCATTGAGCGCTGCAGGCTGCTCTCGGTGTTGACGGCCGTGACCGTCACGCCGGGCACCGGCCCCTGGGCGTCGCGGACGACGCCCTGCAGACGCGCCGTCGTCGTCTGGGCCGCCGCCGGGACGGCGAGCACGAAGGCCAGCATCAGGATCAAGAAACACGACGGGAATCGAAGGGGCAGTTTCATGACTTCTTCTCCTTCACGTTCGTGGCGTTGAATGCGGAGATTGGATGGCGGAGCGTCTGGGACGGCGCGCCGCACGACACTCGGACGATGAGCTCGGTGGGAAAGGTCTCGTGGCGAGGGGGCCGGGGGCTGGCACTTTCGAGCGACGCGAGAAGCCGTTCGACGGCCCGGGCGCCCAGCGCGCCGATTGGAACGCGGACCGACGTGAGAGGAGGTGCCGCGTAACGCGACATCGGGATGTCGTCGAACCCGGCGAGGGCGAGGTCGCCCGGCACCCGCAGCCCCTCCGCCTGCACGGCCGAGAGGAAGCCCATCGCCATCGCGTCGTTTGCGGCGAACACGGCGCTCGGGAGCGACCGGAGCGCCCGGAATGCCTCCCCGGCACGGAAACCGGACTCCTCGCTGAAGTCGCCCTCGATCTCCCATTCGGGCCGCCTCTCGCACCGAGCGGCACGCACCACGTCCCGATAGCCGCGCAGGCGCTCGTCGGCGTCGTAATTGCCCGCCGGCCCCTCGAGGAATGCGATCCGCCGGTGTCCGAGCGCGACGAGGTGCCGCATCATCGCGACCGCGCCTCCGTGGTTGTCGATCGCAAGCGAGTCGATGCGATCGCGCGACACCCCGTTCAGAAGGACGGCGGGCATTCGTGCGAGCAGCTGCTTTCCGAGACGGGGCGCCGCGGAGGACGGCCACATCACGATGACGCCGTCTACACGCCCGTGAAGAGCCCGCAGGACGGCCTGCATCTCGGCGGGGTCGCTGTGGGAGCTCGAGACGAGGACGTGGTAATCGTGCCGCCGCGCGGCGAGGTCGATCTCCCGGATGACCTCCGAGAAGAACTCCCCGTGCATGTCGGGCAGGAGGACCCCGAGGTTCTTCGTCTTCTTCGTGTTGAGCGCCCGCGCCGCGCCGTGCGGAACCCACTGCAGGCGCTCCGCCTCCTCGAGGACCTTCCGCCGCGTCTCTTCCCGGACGGGCCCGAGCCCGTTGAGAACACGCGAGATCGTCGCGACGGACAGGCCGGTGGCCCGGGCGACCTCTCGGATCGTCACGCTCACGGGCCACCCCTGATCGAAGCGCCCGGATTCCGCGTTGCCGCGAGAGCGAGCATCATGTAACCGGTTACATAACGCTATGACCGTCCGAATGCCATGTCAACAGGGAATTCATGCCGATCTGCTCCGACGAGGCCTCGCCCCCCTCCTGCTACCCTTCGCGGAGACCCATGAAGCTCGTGATCCAGATCCCGGCCTGGGACGAGGCGGAGCAGATCGGGGCCGCCCTCGCCGAGCTGCCGGCCCGCGTCCCGGGCTTCGACGCCGTCGAGACTCTCGTCGTGGACGACGGCTCCACCGACGGCACGGCCGAGGCCGCCCGGAAGGCGGGCGCGACGTACGTCGTCCGCCTCCCGATCCATCGCGGCCTCGCCTTCGCGTGGCGGGCCGGCCTCGACGCAGCCCTCCGCGCCGGCGCCGACGTGATCGTCTCGACGGACGCCGACCGCCAGTACGCCGCGGCGGACGTCGCGGCCCTCGTCGGCCCGATCCTGAAGGGCGAGGCCGAGATCGTCGTCGGCGACCGCGGCGTCGCGACCAAGCCCGACTTCTCTCCCGGCAAGCGCTTCACGCAGCGGTTCGGCTCGTGGGTCGTCCGCCGGGCCTCCGGGACGGACGTGCCCGACGCGACCTCCGGATTCCGCGCTCTCACGCGCGAGGCCGCGATGCAGCTCAACGTTTTCTCGCGGATGACGTACACGATCGAGACGCTCATCCAGGCGGGAAACAAGGAGATGGCCGTCGTCTCCGTGCCCGTGCGAACGAACCCGCCCGTCCGGCCCTCGCGCCTGATCCGACGGACGTCGAACTACGTCCTCGTGCAGGCCGTGAACATCCTGCGCATCACCGCGCTCTACAAGCCGCTGCCGGTGTTCTTCGGCGCCGCCGCGCTTCTCGGGCTCGGAGGCGCCTTTCTCGTCGGGCGGTATGCCTGGTTCGTCGCCACGGCGCAGAACCCGGCCGGTCACCTCCAGTCGCTCCTCCTCGCGGCCGTCCTCTTCGTCGCGGCCGTCGTCTGCTTCCTCTCCGGTCTCCTCGCGGACCTCATCTCCATCAACCGCGCCCTCCTCGAGGAGCTCGTGGTGGAGAAGCGAAGAGATGCTGCTTCGGAGAAAGACCGAGAACCGGGGATTCGGATTTCCTAGAAGGTGAATGAAGGTCCGCGCGCCGCGGAACAGGCGCAGCAGAAGACGGACGCGCGCTCCCCGCGCCGAGCCCCTCTTACCCTTACCAGGAAAATCGTCTCTTGGGCCTGCGTGCTGGCGCTTCTCATGCTGTTCGGCATTGCGTTCCATCACTCTTCAGCAGAACTTTCCGCCCGTCTCTCCTCCGCGAACCCGTGGCTCGTCGCGCTCGGGTTTTTCCTCAACGCCCTCGCCTTCGTTCCCCGTGCGCTGCGCCTGAACCTCCTGCTGCCGCGCGGCGAGGGCGTCCCGTTCGGCCGGGCGTGGTCGGTTTCGGGCGCGACGACGTTCCTCCTGCAGGTGATGCCGTTCCGGACGGGCGAGGTCGGGACGTGGGCCTCGCTCCGCGCCGTCCTCGGCGCGACGTGGGCGCGGTCGGCGGCCGTCTTCGCGCTCGTCAAGATCCTCGACACCGCAACGCTCCTCCTCGCGGGCGTCGCCGGAGCCGCGTGGCTCCTCCTCGCGCGCGGCACGCCGGTCCTCGGCGCCGCCGCAGCCGCGGCCTGCCTCGCGGGCGCGGCCCTGCTCTTCGTCCTGCCCGCAGTCTCGGGCCGGATCGTGGCCTGGATTCTTTCGAGGCTCCCGAAGGGAGGCCGCCGCCGCGCCGTCGCCGAAGAGGTCCTCGAAGGGCTCGAGGTGGCACGCCGGGCACCCGGACGCACGTTCGGAGCGGCGCTCGCGGCCTTCGCCTTTCTCGCGCTCCACCTCGGCGCGCTCTTCGCGACCGCGAAGGGACTCGGGCTGCCCCTCCACCCGGCGACGCTGGCCGTCGCGCTCCTCGCGTCCATCACGACGGCGGCCGTCCTCCCGTCTCCCGCCGGCACGTTCGGCCCGTACGAATCGGGCTTCGCCGCGGCCGCCGCGCTGGACGGGCTGCCGCTCGCGGCCGGCGCCGTCCTCGGCGGCCTCCTGCACCTCCTCACGACGCTCGCGGCGGGGGCGGTGGGACTGCCGTTCTTCGCGGGGCGGTTGAGAGAGAATCCCCGATCCGACTGACGTCTCGACCCGTGGGAGGTTCTGGAAATTGCTTAGAAGGTCAGATGGGCGAATGGCTCGATGGGCCACACGCGCGGCGATTCTGGTGGCCTGTGCCATGGCTCTCCCCGCGCACTCTCAGAAATCTCCTGCTCCCGCTCGGAAGTCCCCGGGGTCTTCTCCGAAGCAAAAGACTTCCTCTTTTTCGGCACTCTCGGCGGACGTCGTCCGCACGTTCCTGATCCGCTTCCCTGTCGTCGCGACGTACCTCGGCGCCGAGGGCCTCGACCCTGCGTACGCGGCGCTGGACGGGAAGCTCCGCGACTACTCCCCCGCCGCCCTCCTCGCAGAGCGCGACGAGTGGCGCGGCTTCGAGGCGCGGCTCGCGAAGATCGACGAGAAGAAGCTCTCCGAGGCCGACCGCATCGACGCGGCGGTCCTCAGGGCCCAGCTCGCCTTCCTGATCCACAACTACGACCGCCGGGTTCACGAAAAGGCGCTCGACGTCTTCCTCGAGGAACCGCTGCGCGGGATCGAGTGGACGCTGCAGGGCATGGAACCGGTTGCGGCCGGCGCGCGCGGCACGAAGGCCGAATGGGAGGCGATCGCGGCCCGGGCCGCGGCCGTTCCGGCCTACCTGAAATCGGCTCTCTCGAACGTGCGGCGGGGCGCCTCGGGAGACGCGATCCCGGACCGGCGCCTCATCACGGTGTCGGTCGAGGCGGCCGGAACGACGGCCGTCTACTTCGAGAAGGCGCTCCCGGACAGGACGAAGGAAGCGGGCGCCGCCCTGGACGCCGCGGGTCGCGCGACGCTCCTCACGGCTTCGTCGGGCGCCGCCGCGGCGTTCCACGAGTTCCGGAAGGGCCTCGCCGACCTCTATTTCCAGCCCGACGGCAGGACGCTCAAGCCGCAGTTCGACCGGGACCGCTACGCGGCCGGTGAGGCGGAATACACGTGGGCCCTCAAGAACAACCTCCGGGTCTCCGCGACGCCGCGCGAGCTTCACGGGCGCGGGAAGTCCGCCGTCGCCGCCACGCTCGCCCAGATGACGGCGCTCGCGCGCCAGATCGCGCTCGCGCGCGGCTGGTCCGACGCCTCCCTGCCGGCCGTCGTCGCGAAGCTCGAGGACGAGATCCCGAAGACGGACGCGGAGATGCTCGCCTCCTACCGGGACACCTGCCAGCGCCTCGTCGCGTACGGGCGGAAGACGGGGATGTTCGACCTGCCCGCCGATTACCGGCTGGACGTCATCTACACGCCGCCACCCCTGCGCGACTCGATCGACGCGTCCTACTACCCGGCCCCGCAGTTCAAGAAAGGCGGCGTCGGACAGTTCTACGTGACGCCCACCGGGAACGACCTCGCGGCGCTGCGTGACCACACGCGGCCCGCCGTCGCGTCGCTCGCAGCACACGAGGGGTTTCCCGGCCACGACTGGTACTACCAGTTCACGCGCGCGCGGTCGGCCTCGATTCCAGTGATCCGCTGGCTCCTTCCGGGCGGCGTCGAGGACTCCGCGTCCATGTGGGAGGATGCTCTTTCGGCCGAAGGCTGGGCCCTCTACTGCGAGCAGCTCGTCGGGGAAGCGCGCGAGGGTTTCCCGGAGGGCTTCTACACGCCGGAGGAGCGCCTCTTCCAGCTCCAGAACCAGCTCCTGCGCGATGCACGCGTGGTCGTGGACACGGGCCTTCACTGCGGGTTCATGTCGTTCGACGAAGCCGTGACGTACCTGGCCCGCAATGTCCGGTTCGTCCAGGGGCCCGTCTCGGCCGACCCGAAGGCGAACCCGAGCCCGTCCGAGCGCGCGGCCGTCGACGGGATGCAGAAGGCCGCGTTCCGGTATTCGAAGTGGCCCACGCAGGCGATTACGTACTTCCTCGGGAAGGCCGAGATCCTCGCCCTGCGCGAGGAGTGCCGGAGGATCGAGGGAGCGGGCTTCTCGGAGAAGCGCTTCCACGAGGAGTTCCTCTCCGAAGGGCAGATCCCTCCCGGCCTCTTCCGGGACCGTCTCCTCGCGAAGGCCCGCGCGCGCTCCGCGTCGACAGGCGCGCCGGGAGCGATGGAGCTCGGGCTCTCGAAATGAGTGCGCCGGCCCTCCGGCTGGCGTCCTCAGCCGCCGACGTCGCGACGGCCCGCGCGCTCTTCGAGGAGTACCAGGCGTCGCTCGGGTTCTCGCTCTGCTTCCAGAATTTCGACACCGAGCTGGCGTCGCTCCCGGGCGCGTACGCGTCGCCGGAGGGCCGGCTCTTCCTCGCGTTCTCGGGCGTCGAGCCGGCCGGATGTATCGCTCTTCGGAAGATCGGAGAGGACATCTGCGAAATGAAGAGGCTCTGGGTGAGGCCGGCCTTCCGCGGGACGGGCCTTGGCCGACGCCTCGTAGAAACCCTCTTCATCGAGGCCCGGGCGATCGGCTATCGGGCCATGCGCCTCGACACGCTGCCTTCGATGCAGGCGGCGCAGGCGCTCTACGAGTCGCTCGGCTTCCGCGACATCCCGCCGTACAACGATCACCCCATCGAGGGCACGCGGTTCATGGAGGCGATCCTTCCCTAGGAGGCGGACCGCCGCGCCCTGCGGAGGGCGGCTCGCACCATCTCGATGAGCCCGTCGGTCGTGAACGGCTTGCGGAGAAGCGGCTCGTCCTCCTCGCCGCCCTCGCGGGCGTCGAAGTAGCCCGATGTGAAGAGGACACCGAGGCCCGGACGCTCGGCCCTCAGAACTTCCGCGAGCCGGTGGCCGTTCATCCCCGGCAGGACGACGTCCGTCAGGAGCAGGTGGATCCACTCCGGATGGTCGCGCGAGAGCTCGAGCGCCGCCTCGGCCGTGTCCGCGACGAGAACCTGATAGCCGCGCGCCCGGAGGATGGTCTGGGCCAGGCGGCGCACGGCCTCCTCGTCTTCCACGAGGAGGATCGTCTCGTTCCCACGCACGACCAAGGGCCTCGGGCTCACGTTCGAAGGCGAGTCCGCCGGGCCGTGGACGCGCGGCAGGTAGATCCGGAACGCCGCGCCCTTCCCCGGCTCGCTCACGATCTGGATGTAACCGCCGCTCTGCTTCACGATGCCGTACACGGTCGCGAGGCCCAGCCCGGTCCCCTTTCCACGCTCCTTGGTCGTGAAGAACGGCTCGAACGCGTGCGAGAGAATGTTGGCGTCCATGCCGTGACCGGTGTCCGAGACCTCGAGCAGCACGAAGTGCCCCGCGTCAATCGGGATGCCGCTGATCTCCCCGGAGCGGATCGTCACGTTCCGGGTTCGGATCGTGAGCCTCCCTCCGTCCGCCATGGCATCCGAGGCGTTGACGGCGAGATTCATGATGATCTGCTCGATCTGGCCGGGGTCGGCCCTGACGCGCCAGAGGTCGGGATCCGGCTCGTAGACGATCTTCACGTTCTCGCGCAGGACACGGTGAAGCATCCCGTCCATGTTCTTCACGAGGTCGTTCATCTCGAGGATGACGGGCTGCAACACCTGTTTCCGGCTGAAGGCCAGGAGCTGCCTCGTGAGCGCCGCCGCCCGCTCGGCAGCCTTTCGGACCTCTCCGACGTTCTCGCGCACGTCTTCGGGTGGATCGTCTGTGAGGACGAGGTCCGAGTAGCCGAGGATCGCCGTCAGGATGTTGTTGAAATCGTGCGCGACTCCGCCCGCGAGGCGGCCCACCGCCTCCATCTTCTGGGCCTGGCGCAGCTGGTCCTCGAGCAGGCGGCGCTCGGCGAGGTTCTTGACCAGCGCGAAGACGACCAGCCGCCCGGCCTCCTCGAACCGGAACGACTCGACGTCCACGCCGACGACCTCTCCGTCCTTCTTCCGGTAGCGGCGCTCTCCGATGTGGACGAACGGCTCGGAAGCCGCGCGCGACACGTTCGAGTCGATCGTCGCGGGATCCTCGGCCACGACGTCGGAGAGGCTCAGGCCGCGCATCTCCCCGGCGGAGTACCCGAGCAGCTTCTGAAGAGATGGGTTCGAGTCGAGGATGGCTTTCGATTCCGGGTCGAAGAAGAGGATCCCGTCCCGGAATTTCTGGAAGACGCCGCGGTACCGTTCCTCGGACTCCCGAAGCGCGTCGAGTGCTCGCCGGGTCTCGCTCATGTCGACGATCGTCCCCTCGATGAAGGGCCCTCCGCCGCCACGAAGAGTCACGTGCTCGAGCGTCCAGACCGGCGTGCCGTCTTTTCGCCGGTACCGGTGCTCGTGGTTCATGAGCGTGCCCTTCTCGCGCAGGTTCTCCAGGAACCGGGTGCGGTCTTCCGGGCTCTCGTACAGCGAGGACGCAGAGTCCTCGAGCATCTCGCGCCGGGATGGGTAACCGAAGACGCGCGCAAACGCCTCGTTGCACTCGAGGATCCGGCCGTCGAGCGTGGACCGGAAGATGCCGGCAACGTTCTGTTCGAACAGGATCTGGTACCGGCGCTCCGACTCGCGGAGCGAGCGCGTCATATCCTCGGCGAGGCCGATGGCGCGGCGGCGCGTCGTCGAGAGGGACCGGACGATTCCGAAGAGGAGCCCGCCCAGAAGGAGCCCGAGGGCGAGCGTCGTGGGCGGCCAGACGGTGCCGACGGCCACGCCGAAGCCGGCACGCGGCCGCAGGACGAGCGTGAACGCATGGCCCCCGAGCAGCACGGTCCGGTGGACGGGCTCGGGCCACGAGTCCATCTGGCCCTCCGTCGTGAAGAGCGGGCTCGACGTCCCGGGACCATCGAACAATGAGACTCCGACCTCGGGATCGGCACCCGCGAGCGCCTCGGCCATCAGCGGCTGGAACCGGAACATGAGGGACATCCAGCCGCGGAACTGCCGGCCATCCGGCGTCGTCACGAAGACCGGAGCCTGCAGGGCGGCGCCGTGGTCGGCCGGAAACGTCGCGAGCGGAAGCGGCGCCGCGAGCCGGCTCGCCGAGGAGTCCCGCGCTTCTTCGAGCAGCTTTCGATTCAGGGGGTTCGCGCCCGCGTTGAGCCCGACGACCGCTCCTTCGGAAGGCTGCGGCTCGAAGAGCCGGATCAGGTACGAATCGCCGGCCTCCGCCGCCTTCCGAAGCTCGACCGGCGAGCCGGCCCGGCGGCGCGCCTCGACCCAGGCCGGTAGGTCGGCAGCGTGAACGGGCTCGATGAACGCGAAGGACACGAACGCCGGATCCCTCCCCGGGAAGTCCAGCTGCTCGACGAAAAGCCGGAACTCCGCAGGAGACACGTCGTCGCTCCCGGCATAGAAACCCGTCGCCGCCCGCACGAGGTCCTCGTAGTCGCGGATACGTGCCTGGAGGTTCGCCGTGGCGTGCTGGGTGGCCCGGTCCATCCTCGCCGACGCCCGCCCCTCGAGGGTCTGCCGCGCGGCGAGCCACAGCAGGGCCGTCGTGGCCAGGCACACGAAGAGAACGACCCACGGCGCCACTCGTAAGGTCCAGGACCACAGCGACGACCGGCGTTCTTCGGACTCGATGAACGCCAGTCTACGCCTTCACTTCGCCCCCGAAACGACGGTGAGGACGGTCCCGGCGGAATAGGCGTTGAACTCGGGCGCGTACATGGACTGGACCGTCGCGGGCCCGACCCGGAACGTCCCGGCCATGTTCGCGCGGAGCCGGTACTTGAAGGTGTACTCGCCGACCGGGAGACGCTCGAAGAAGAAGTTCGTCGCCGAGTCGCGCGTCTCCTCGTACCAGGCGATCCCGAGGTCCCACTTCCACTTCGAGAGGACGTTCTGGGGTTCGAGGCCCGCCGCCCGCGGGTCGCGCAGGTGCACGTACTCGGCGTCGTGCTTCGTCCGGAGCGAGATCTGCACCTCGACCTCGTCGCCGGGCCGGACCGCAGCGCCTTCGGCGAGCAGCGTCAGCGTGAAGCCCGATCCCGCGTTCTCACGGCGGAAGTACTTTCGCGAGACCTGAAAGAAGTCCCCGCGGTCCTCGGCGGGCAGCTTTTCCGTCGAGAAGTGCCACGCCGCGGAGGCGAAAACGAACCCCTTCCCCTCTTTCTCGACGACGACCGTGGACGTCGTTTTCGGATCGACCTTGTCGCCCGGGACGACGACGCGGTTGTTCTTGCCCGTGTATTTCTCGGGATCGAACGTGAAGGTGACCTTCTGGACGCCGATCGTCACGGTCGCGTCCTCGGGCGCGCCCAGTGCGCCCTCCTTCTTCAGGTAGTGGACGAGCGAGTAGATGACCTCGGCCGTCGCGCGCGTCGACTTCCACTGGTTGAGCTTCTTGTTCAGTAGGAGCCACTGGACGAGGCCGTCCATCTTCGCGTTCGCCGGGTCCAGCTCGAGGAGGGTCCGGAGCGCGAACGCGTGCGTCTCGATCGTGTCGTTGTACCAGAGCCACGACCGGTCTTCCGGCGCCCAGAACGTGCCCTGCTCCTCGTTCGATTTCGCCGAGTCCATGACGGAATCCCAGACGAGCTTCGCGTCGGCGGGCCGCCCCGAGCGCTTGAGCGTGAGCGCGAGGTAGCCCTTCAGGTACGGGGCGTGCCGCTTCCAGTGTCGGAACGAGAAGTCGAGCATCTCCTTGCGCTCGGCGTCCGTAAAGGCGCCACCCGACCACGAGACGTCCGGGTACGTCGAGAGGACGTAGTTCAGGAACGTCACGAACTCCCAGCAGCCGTCGTGCGCCATGCACGAGCGCCAGTCGCTGCGGTAGTGCTGGGCGACGTAGCTCCACGCGCGGGTCGTCACGTCCTTCGGGACGTCGACGCCGAACTCGAGGCCCTTCGCGAAACCGTGCAGGATGTAGAGCGTCATGTAGGGCGACGGCGGGCCGCCCGGGAACCAAGGGAACGCGCCGATCGACGTCTGCGCCTTCTTCAGCCGCGCGAGGGCCGACTCCTGGTTCGCCCGCGCGACGCGCGGGTCGAGGACGTTGATCGAGCCGTTCTCCCCGGGCCGGTTCCCCTGCGCCGTCACGAGCCACGGGGTCTCCTCGAGCGCCATCTTCCGGTTCGGGTCCGTCGCGTCCCACGACTCGAACGGCGTCGTGCGCTTCGCCATCTCGGCGGCCATCTTCGCGACGGCCGGGTAGTCGCGGTAGACGCTCGAGACGATGCCGGTGGAGAGGAAGCGGTTCAGCGTCTGCTCCGTGCACTCGTACGGATAGTTCACGAGGTACGGCAGGGCCTGGAGCACCGTGTAGAAGAGCTGCGCGTCCACGGTGACGACCATCTGCTCGTTCACGAGGCTCGGGTCGTCGTTCCGCGCGAGGTCGTCGAAGCGGAGCGTCTTTTTGTCCTTGTTCTTCAGCGTGACGAAGCGCGACTGGACGAGATGCATCCGGCCCGGCAGGACCGGCAGCGGGCGGACTTCTCCGTCCGAGAGGTCGCCGGCCGTCGCGACGGCCTTGAACGCGACGGTCGCCAGGCCCTGCGGCGCGGTGACGGGGAACGTCAGGTTCGTCCCGCCGCCCGCGGGCGCCGTGAACGCCCGCGTCGCGGCGTCCGGCGCGAGGCCGAACGACGGGAGCAGGCTCTTGCCCGTCGCGGGGTCGGTGATTTCGAAGGCGAGCGTGCCGCTGAGCGGCTTTGCGGACGCGTTGTTCACGACGACCTTGATCTCGGCCCGGTCGCCCTCGCGCAGGAAGCGCGGAACGTACGGACGGACCATGAGGTCCTTCACGGTCTTCGTCTCGGCTTCGGCCGACCCGCCACGCAGGTCCTTCGTGATGGCGTGGACGAACACCTTCCAGGACGTGACGGAATCCGGCACGGTGAACTCGATCGAGGCCGAGCCGTCCGCGTTCGTCAGGAGGTGCGGCTGCCAGAACGCGGTCTCGGAGAAGTTGCTTCGCAGGGAAACGCCGGCCTCGTCGCCTGATGCGTCTGCTCGTCGGGCATCGCCATCCTTCTTAGAAAGAGAATCGACGGACTTCTCCTCGGCGAGGTATCCGTTGTCCATGGCTACGGCGCCCGTACTGACGCCTTCCTGCCGCATCGCCGCCGACTTCATCGCCATCGGCGCCGACGCCGGCATCGCCTGGTTGAACGCGCGACCCATCGCCCCGCCGCGCACGCCGGGGCCGCCGATCCCGTAACCGCTCTCGAACTTCAGGCGGTCGCCGACGAGGACCGGCGTGGAGGGCGGCGGCGGGAAGCCGCTGCTCGTGAGCCAGAGCTGCGGCGCGGGCCCGAGGGTCGCGCGCGCCACGAGGGGTGTCGCGCGGTTCGGGAGGAGAGAGAGCGGGCTCTGCGGACGGTGCGGAACGAAGGAGTCGAGGCTCCGGTCGTACATGTACGCGAGGA
Organism: Thermoanaerobaculia bacterium; assembly: GCA_038319835.1. GTDB lineage: Bacteria > Acidobacteriota > Thermoanaerobaculia > UBA5066 > UBA5066 > Fen-183. The sequence continues at coordinate 13,737 of JBBQDQ010000035.1, forward strand.
GCTCGGCGGTCTCCCGGAGCGGGTGCTCAGGCGTCGCGCCCTTCACGGTGACTCGCCAGGTCTCGGTCTGTCCGGGCCGCAAGCGGTCGCGGAACGTCGCGAAGGACACCTTCAGCTCCCGGTCGTCCCACGGCACGAATACGGTCTGCGTCTGCTGGAGGAACTGGTGGTCGCGCACGGCGGTGAGCGTGACGCCGAGGCCGCCGCGGTCCTCCTCGGTGATCGTCCGCTCGATCACGACCGGGTCCGCGCCCGCCTTGAGGACGCGCCGCTCGATCGGGCGGCCCGCGCGCGATACGTCGAGGAACATCGTTAGTTCGCGGACGCCGGAGGCGACGAAGAACCGGGCGACGCCGCCCACGGGGACCGACGACGACTCGGCGAGGAGGACGGCCGGGAGCGCGGGGCCCGCCTTGCCGCCCGCGACGAGGAAGTCCTGTTCCGTCTCGTACTTCGACCCGAAGTCGTCGACGGTGGAGTAGCGCAGGCGATAGGCGCCGGCGGAGAGCGCGGGCAGATCGACTTTCGCCTCCCCCTTCGCGTCGTGCGCGAGGGCGCCAGAGCCCTCCTCTGCGCCGTCCCTCCAGGAGTGGAGCCATTCGTCGACGGAATAGCCGGTCGACCAGCGCGGGCGCAGGAGGTCGCCGGGGGTCGTCACGTCGCCTGCGGCGCGCGCCTCGCTCGCCGCACCGGCGCCTTCAGATTTCTTTGAACGTAAATCGGCCGGGAGGATCGTCTTCTCCGGAGGCGTGAGGCGGAGCAGCCGCCACGTTCCCTTGCCCGCACGCGGCGCGCCGTCGAGGTCGGTGCGAGTGACCTTGGCTTCTCCCCTCTTACCTTCTAAGAAGAATCCCCCGGTCCTCACCATATTCGCTCTCACGCTCACGAAGCCGAGCCGGAACGATCGGTCCGCCGAGCGTGTCTCGCCGCCCTCGTCCGTGACGTCCGCTGAAAGCCGGTAGCGGTAAGTGATCTCCTTGCCCGCGCGCTCGTCGGCCTTCGGCATGAACGTGATCGCGAAGGCGCCGTCGGCGCCGAGCGCGGTCTTGCCCGTCGCGACGGTTTCCGTGCCCGTGGCGCGCGCGCCGCCCAACCAGCCCCACCACCACCAGGACGGGTACTCGGGCTCGCGCGTGACGCGCCACGCGACGGTCCCGTTCGCGACGGGCAGGCCGAAGTAGTAGCGCGCCTCGCCCCGGAACGTCGCGGACCTGTTGAGACGCAGCGCATCCTTCGCCTCGCCGAGCGTCGCCTCGAACGTGGGGCGCTTGTACTCCTCCACGCGGATCGGCGCGGCGCCGCCCCGGTCGCAACGCACGTTCCACGCGCCGAGGGCGCGGCCCGCGGGAAGCGTGAACTCCCCTGCGGCCGATCCGTAGCCGTTCGTCGTGACGGTCTTCGATTCGACGGCCTGGCCGTTCGCGTCGACGAGCGTGACCGAGACGGTCGACGCCGGGGCCACGTGGAATTTCGCCTCGTCGATGCGGCCGCGATAGACGATCGCTTTCCAGAGGACCTTCTGGAGGGGCCGGTAGATGCTGCGGTCGGTGTAGACGAGGGCCGAGGAGATTTCGCCAGCCTTCGGCCGCGCCCAGAGCGACATGGTGGCCGAATCGAGCGCGACGTCATCGCCGTGCCGGGCGACGAGGAAGGTCCCCGTCCGCGAGTCCACGGTGGGCTGGAACGCTGCGAGGCCGTCGGGCGCGGTCTTCGCGTCCGAGAGCTTCCGGTGGCCCTTCTGCCAGTCGTACTGCCAGAGAGAAACCGTCGCGCCGGCCAACGCGCGGCCCGTGCCGCCGCTGAGAGCGCGCGCCTCGACTCCGCCCGTCTCGGTCTGCCGCACTACGAGCACGAGGTCGGTCTCGATCGTCCCGACGGCGCGCAGGGGGCCCTTCCCGGGCGCGAAGCCCGCGTCCGCGGACGCGACGACGACGTGCAGGCCGCGGCCGAGAGCGGGAGGCGTCACGAAGGTGCGGTGGGACTTGTAGTCCGTGGTGGGGGGAAGCGCGGCGTCGAACGACGCGACCGGCTTCGCCCTCGCCACGAGGTCGTCCAGCTCGCGGCCCTGCGGCAGGAGGTTGTAGTCCTTCGCGCGGCCGATGCGGGCCTCGAGGTCGACCGCGTAGGCGCGGAAGTGCAACGCCGGGAGGTTCCGGTGCGTGACCTCGATGGAGCGCCGCCCCGCGCCGTCCGCCGCCATCGCGGCAATCGACCAGTCGGGCGCCTCGATCTGGCCCACGATGGACCGGGCGCGGTCGGCGCCGAGCGACTTCGGATACGCCTGGATCGCCTCGAGCGCGAGCGCGCGGGCGCGGAGAAGATTCCCGGGCTTGTCCTCGGCGCGCGTGAAGTCGGCGAGCTGCGCCTTCCCCATCGAGAACCACGGAACGCCCGCGTATGCCGGGAGCTTCGCGGCGAGGTCCTTGCGGACCGCGGCCTTGTCGCCGGCGTCCGTGAGCGCGGCGTCGAGGCGACGGAGGCGCTCGAGTCTGGCCTCGAGAGCGGCCTCCTTCTCCCCCGCGCCCGCGTGCCACACTTCGAGGTCGTCGAGGACCGCGCCGAGCTTCAGGAGAGGGTGGACGGAGGGGTCTTCGAGCTTCAGGAGCTTCGACGCCGCGGGATCGCCGGCGACGAGGGCCCTCGCGTCGAGCGCAAAGACGCCGTTCGACTGCTCGGGGCGCCAGCCGGACGTGTCCGCGAGGAGGGCCGCGAAGAGGTACGACGCGGCGTCACGCAGCGTCCCGCGGATCTCCTTCGGGTAGTTGTTCGGCTCGACGAACTCGGCGATCGCGTTCATCCCGACGCGCCCGAGCGCCTCGCGATCCTTCCAGACCTCGACGTACGCGCGCACGGCCTCGGCCTGGATCTCGTCCCGCGTCCACGCCTTGAGATCGACGGCGCTCTTCGAAGCGACCTTCTCGCGCTGACCGATCTCCCACGAGTAGGCCTGGGCGTACGTGACGAGCGACTGCGCGTAGAAGAGGCGCAGCGTGGTCCGCGGCAGGAGGCCCTGCGGCCAAGGCTGGTCCTTGAGGAAGCGGACCGACGTCTCGTAACCGTGCAGGCCGGTCCGGAGCTGGACCTCGCGGACGAGAGCCTTCGCCTCGTTCGCCTCGTCGCCCGAAGCGCGGGCGGACTCGCGGATCTTCCCCACCGCCGCGGCGGCCTCCTCGAACTTCTGCTCGGACACGAGCCGCTCGACGTCCTTCCAGCCGGCGGGTCCGGTCACGCGGGCTCCCGCGGAGGTGAAGGCCACGCGGGCGGACCCGGCGGCGAAAAGGGCGGCTGCGGCGAGGAGGGCGATCCGGCGTGCATGTTTCATGGCGTCTCCGGACAGTCTATGACCCCGGGGGACGGCAGGAGGTTCCCGTTCAGCGCTTCAGCCGGAACGCGGCCACGGCCTCGACGCGGCGGCCGGGGCGCGTCGCAAGCACCTTCTTCGCGACGCGGCGGACGAGGCCGGCCCAGTCCGGCGTCCGGCCCGAGCGCGAGGCCCGCGCGAGAAGTGCCGTCCAGTCTTCCGGGCGGATCCCCCGCAGCTCGGTCCGCCGCGCGAGGATCAGGTCCGCCCACGCCGGCTGCTCGTGCCCGTCGAGCGACGCCGCGACGAATTCCGCCGCCGTGCCGCGGCGGAGGGCGAAGAGCAGCCCGGCGGACGAGAAGCCCGACTTTTCGAGCGAGAGGAGCGCGACGCGCCCGCGAGGCCCGTCCTCGAGCTCGCGGAAGACGCCCTCGACGAGCGCGTGTCCGGAGGCGAAGAAGTCCAGCTCCTCCTTCTCGACGGCCTCGTCGCGGTCGAACGTGCCGAGCCATCGCGACCCTCCCGCCACACCCGGCAGGTGCTCGACGAGCGAGTCGGCTCCGAATTCGAGGTACCACGTCCGGCGTCCCGCGCGCTCGGCGGTCTCGAAGCCGAAGAGGTCCGCGGCCTCGAGGATGAAACGCTGCATGCGCGCGTCGAGGTCCGACGGTACGCGCGCGAGGATGCCGGCCGCCTTCTCGGGAACGTAGCCCTCGCGGTGGAGGTGGTGGTAGACGGCCTTCTGGCGCGCCTCGGCCGCGCGGGCGACCTCCCCCGCGAGGTCCTCGACGGGCAGCGGCTTGCCCAGCCGGCGGGCGCGCGAGATCGCGGCCTCGACTCCGGCGAGCGAGCGCTCGAGCCCCCCGAGGGGCGACGTGAAGAGGCCGATCCGCTCGTAGAGCGTCGCGAGCTGGCGCCCGAAGCCGTCCGGAGGCCGGAAGTAGACGATCTCCACAGGAGAAGTCCGGTTGATCCGGTCGAGGCGCCCGATCCGCTGCTCGACCGCCGCGGGGTCCGCCGGAAGGTCGAAGAGCACGAGGCGCCGGCAGAATTCGAAGTTGCGACCCTCGCCTCCGGCTTCCGTCGAGATGAGGATCGACGGCCCGTCCGCGCGCCGGAATTCGGCCACCTCGACGTCGCCGCGCTCGGGCGTGAGCTCCTCGTGGAAGATCGCGACACGCTTGCGCGTCGCGGACTCCAGCCGCGCCTTGAGGGCCGAGAGTGTCGCGCGCTCGTGGACGAAGACGAGCGTCTTCGCCGAGCCGTCCTCGCGCCAGGCCGCGTCCTGCGAGACGATCCACGCGACGCGCGGGTCGGCCGCGTCCGCCGCGTCGTCCTGCGTGAGACCCTCGGCCGCCGGGGCGCTCCCGAGATCGACGGGCCGCGGGACGCGCGGCTGGAGGCCGCCCATGTCCACGCGCCGCGTCGCGCTCGTACAGGGCGGCAACGGGGTCCCGTCGTCGAGCGATGCGAGAAACGCCGCTTCGTCCGTGTAGCCGTCGGGACGCAGGAGCTCGAGGAGGCGGAAGAACCCGTGAGTGTCGGCCTCGAGCGGCGTCGCCGAGAGAAGGAGGACGTGCTTCGCGGCGCGCGTGAGCGGCGCGACCGCGCGGTACGCGTCGCTGCCGGCCTCCCCGCGCGCGCGCTCCAGGCGGTGCGCCTCGTCCACGACGAGGAGGTCGAAGCCGGCGGCCTCGGCCTTCCCGGCGAGGCCGGGCTCCCCCGTGAGGTCCTCGAGAGAGACGATCGCGGCCCGGTGGGCCTCGAAGGGATTGAAGTCCTCCCCGTGCTCCCTGGCGACGTCCTCGCGCCTCTTGCGGTCGAGGAGAACGAAGGTCTGGTGGAACTTCCGGTACAGCTCGCCGAGCCACTGGACTGTGAGCGTCGCGGGCGCGACGACGAGGGCGCGGTCCGCGCGGTCCGAACGCAGGAGGCGCGAGAGGACGAGACACGCCTCGATTGTCTTGCCGAGGCCGACCTCGTCCGCGAGAAGCCAGCGCACGGGGTTGGCCGCCGCCGCACGCTCGGCGACGTGAAGCTGGTGTGGAAAGATCGCGATCCGCCCGCCGAGGAACGAGCCGAGCCCGCGCGCCTGCCGGACCTCGGAGAGGAGAAGCCCGTCGAGGCGGTTCCGGAACGCGGCCGCGCGGTCCGTCTGCAGCGCGCCGAGGCGGTCGACCGGGTCGTCGGGCGCCGCGAGAGGCCAGAGGAGCGTGGAGCTCACGACGCGCCCGTCCGAGAGGCGGACGGTCTCCGCGCCGATCTGGTCGACGACGACCGGGCTCTCCTCGCCGTCCAGCCGCGCCTTCTGACCCGCGCGCAGCGGCATCGGTCGCAGGGCGTTGTCGTCGGCCGCGAGCGTCAGGCGCGTGTCGGCCGCCGGGAACCAGACGACGATCCGCCGTCCGTCGACCTGCTCGACCCGCCCCGGACCGAGGTCGGAGTTGAACTTGTGGAAGAGCTTGTCGTGTTCGTGGAAGACGGGCACGGGGGCGCCCATGGTGCACGCACCCGGCCCATCCGGCAAGAGCTGCGGTTCCTAGCCGAGCGCCTGGTTCAGGTCCGCGATCAGGTCGTCCGCGTGCTCGAGGCCCACCGAGACGCGCAGGAGGTCCTGCGGCGTCGTCGACGCCGGGCCCTCGCTCGTCGCGCGGTGCTCGAGCAGGCTCTCGACGCAGCCCAGCGACGTGGCCCGGACGAACAGCTTCACCTTCGACGCGACTTCGAGCGCGGCGCCGCGCCCGCCCTTCACGTGGAAAGAGAGCATCCCGCCGAAGCCCGACATCTGCCGTGCCGCGACCGCGTGCCCGGGGTGGGACGCGAGTCCCGGGTAATTCACACGCGCGACCTTCGGGTGCACCTCGAGGGCGCGCGCCACCGCGAGGGCGCCCGCGCTGTGCGCGTTCATCCGGACGGCAAGCGAGCGCAGCCCGCGCAGGACGAGCCACGCGTTGAAGGGCGCGAGGACGGCCCCGAGGAGATGCCGCACGTGCGCGACCTTCGCGTGGGCATCGCTTTTCTTCCGGAAGACGAGCGCGCCGCCCTGCACGTCGCTGTGTCCGCCGAAGTACTTCGTCGCCGAGTGGAGCGCGACGTCGGCGCCAAGGTCGAGGGGGCGCTGGAGCGCGGGGGTCGCGAACGTGTTGTCGACGAGCGTGAGGGCTCCCGCCTTTTTGGCCAGCGCCGCGATCGCGGCGAGGTCCGCGACTTTCATGAGGGGGTTCGACGGGGACTCGACGAGGACGAGATTCGTCTCCGGCCGGATCGCCTTCGCGACGGCCGCGAGGTCGTCCATCGGACAGAACGAGGCCGTGAGGCCCCACGCGGGGAAGAACTCCTGTCCGACCGCCCGCCAGCCGTAGTACGCGTCGTCCGGGAGGAGGACGTGTGCGCCCCGGGGCAGCGCCTGGAACACGGCGACGCCCGCCGCCATCCCCGAGCCGAAGACGAGCGCCGCCTCCCCGCCTTCGAGCGGCGCGAGGGCCTCCTCGAGGAGCGTCTGCATGGGATTCGACTCGCGGATGTAGGTATGGCCGCCCAGCGGCACGCCGGTTTCGCCCCGCTCGAACGTCGTCGAAAGGTAGATCGGGGGGGCGACGGAGCCCGTCCCCGCCTCCGTCCGCCGACCCGCGTGAACCGCCAGCGTCTCGAACCTCATGGGTCCTCCAGAGGAGGTGTGGCACCATGCGCCGCGTGAATCGGTCCACGACCTCCGCGTTCCTTCTGGCCACTCTGACGGCGTTGCCCCTCGCCGCGCAAGACCCCACACCGTCCAAACCGGACGTCGGCCAGGGCCTCAAGCGCGAGCGCGAGCGCCTCGCGAACTACCAGTGGCGGATCAAGACCGAGATGAAGATCGACGGCACGATCAGGATGTCGAAGGTCGAGGACGTCCACCTCGGGCCCGACGGCGGGCTCGTCAAGAAAATCGTCAAGTTCGACAAGGGGGCCGAGCCCACCCCCTACGCCGAGAACGACCCGCGCGCGCGGGTCTACGCGCCGACGACGGGCTCCGAGGAGGATCGGCTGTCGGAGATCGCCCAGGATCTCATGCAGTACTACGCGCGCCTTTCGCCCGAGCGCGTCGCGGAGTGGGCCAGGCGGGCCGAGCTCCTCCCCGCCAACGCGGACCACCCGGGCCTCGTGCGGATGCACGGGCGCGGCCTGGGCCGCCCGCAGGACGACGCCGTCCTCTACCTCGACCCGAAGACGCATACGGCGGCCCTGATCGAGGTCAAGACGACCGTCGACCCGCGCATCCTCGACATCGCCTTCATCCGCGCCACGTTCGAGGCTCTGGCGCAGGTGCGGCCCGACCTCGCGCCGCTCTGGGTTCCGAAGCGCGTGTTTCTGAACATGCGCCGCGGCAAGCGCGCCGTCGCCCTCGAGATGGAGACGAGCGACTGGCGCCAGTGGCCCTAGCCCCGAAGGGTCTCCCCCGCCTATAGGTTCGGAACCCCCTCCGGGTGGTTGCGAAGGAACACCGTCGTTCCCACCAGGAGCAAGAGCAGCCCGTTCCCCGCGAGAACCCAGGGCGTCGGCATGATGCCGACGAGGAAGCCCGCGATGATGCTGCCGAGCGGCATCGCCCCGCGGAACGCGAGCGAGTAGACGCTCACGACCCGGCCGCGCAGCGCGTCGTCCACGTTCGTCTGGACGAGCGTCATGAACATCGCGAAGACGATCATGAGCGCCGCGCCCGCGCAGAACAGGAGGCCGAGCGACAGCCACTTCGAGCGCGAGAGGGAGAACCCGATCATGACGGCGCCGAGCGTCATCTGCATGGAGACCGCGACGGCGCCGCGACGCTTGACGTGTCCGAAGCCGGCCGTGCCGACGGCACCGACCACCGCCCCGAGGCCGAAGACGGCCAGGAAGTAGCTCAGGACCTTGACGTCGCCCTTGAAGACGTCCTTTGCAAAGACGGGCAGAAATGTGAGGAGCGGGAACGCGCAGAGGCTGCCGATGAAGGAGAGGCCGATCAGGCCGCGGAGCGCCTTGTCCTTGTTCGCAGCCGCGAGGCCCGCCTTGAGGTTCTCGAAGACGCTGCCGCTCGCCACCCCGGTTGGGGCGCCACGCCGGAGGAAGAGGAGCGCGATGATGACGGCGAAGAACGAAAGGCCGTTCAGCCCGAAGCACGCGGCCGCCCCGAGCGTCGCGAATGCCGCGCCCGCAAGGACGGGCCCGATCACGCGCGCAAGGTTGAACTGGATCGAGTTGAGGGCGACGGCGTTCGGGACGTCTTCCCTGTCGACGAGGGTCGGGACGAGCGCCTGGTACGCCGGCCCGCCGAAGGACTGCGCGACGCCGACGACGAACGCGAGCACGAGGATGATCCACACCTCCACGCGGTGCGTGTAGATGAGAAACGCGAGGAAGAACGCGGACGACAGCTGGACGACCTGCGAGAGGAGGAGGATCCTCCGCCGGTCCATCCGGTCCGCGAGGACGCCGCCGACGAGCGAGAGAGCGAGGAACGGCGCCTGCTGAAGAGCGTCGGCCCAGGCGAGGTACTGCGGGTTTCCCGAGATCGTCAGGAGGAGCCAGGCCTGTGCGACCGACTGCATCCACGTCCCGACGCTGGACGTGAACGAGCCCGCCCACAAGAGACGGAAGTCCCGGTACGTGAAGGCCTTGAAGACCTTTGTCAGTTTGTCACGCACCGCGGGCACGATACCTCAGCGAATGAGTCTCGTCAGGATTCCGTTTTCGCCACGTCCTTCGGAGGCCGCTTCTTGAAGACCCACGCCATGCCGACGCCGAGAAGGTAGAGCGCACACATCGGGAGCGCGAAGGCGCACTGCGTCGGGATGTCGGGCGTCGGCGTGATGAGCGCCGCGATGATGAAGATGATGAGGACGGCGTAGCGGAACTTCGCGAGCAGCCATTTCTCCGTCACGACGCCCATGCGTGCGAGGAAGAAGATGACGATCGGGGTCTCGAAGACGAGACCCATCCCGAGAAGGATCTTCGACGTGATGTCGAGGTAGTCGTCGATTTTGATGACGGGCATGAAGTCCTCGCCCGTCGCGACGAGGAACTGCGCGACCATCGGAAATCCGACGGCGTAGCCGAAGTACCCGCCCCCGACGAAGAACACGACCGACAGAATGACGAAGGGCCAGACCCACCGGCGTTCGTGCCGGTAGAGGCCCGGCGCGATGAAGAGCCAGAGCTGATAGAGGATCACCGGGCTCGCCACGAACACGCCCGCGAGTAGCGCGATGTTGATGTAGAGCATGAACGGCTCGGTGAGCTGCGTGTAGGCGAGCTTCGTCCCGGGCGGGAGCGCCGCGAGGACGGGCCTCGCGAGCCACTGGAAGATCTCCTTGGACTTCCACCAGCAGAGCAGGAACCCG
>JBBQDQ010000036.1:0-23295 GCA_038319835.1 Thermoanaerobaculia bacterium
GTGGCGGGAGAGGGCCTGTGAAGCACGCGCCGTCGTCACTCCTCGCGAGCTTCGGCTGGGCGTCCCTCGGCTGCGCGGCGCTGCCCGTCGTCCTGCCGGGCCTTCCCGCCTATCGCACGGCGGTCGCGGCTGCCGCGATCCTCCTCTTCGCCCTCGCCCTTGCGGCGCCCCGTCCGGCCTTCGCGGCCGCCCTCGTCTCGGTGACGGCGGCGGGGGTCTCGGCGCTCGCGTTCGGCGCGAGAGAACCGGCGTCCGCGGGGCCCCTCCTCCTCTTTGGCTATCTCGCGGGCGCGGCGCTGCGCGAGGTGTACGAGCCCCACGCACCGCCGTTCCACTCGCCCGTCGTCCTCGCATGGCGGGCCTTCGCCGCCCTCTCGGCCGTCTCGGGCGCCGCGACCTACGTCGGCTTCCGGACGAGCTATCTCCTGTCGCGCGGCGTGCCGCCGCCGCGGACGATCAACCTCCTCGGGGAGGACGCGGCGCTCGCGGCTCCCGCCGTCCTCGGCGCCCTCCTCCCCCTCCTCGCCGCCGCGGGCCTCGCGCGGGCGGCGGGCCGGATCGTCCGGGAGCCGGACGGCCGGGCGTGGCTGGACAGGGCCCTTCTCGCGTCCGGGGCGCTCGCGGCGGGATTCGGGATCCTCCAGAAGACCGGCGCCTTTCCGATGCTCAGGTCGGCGCGCTGGGCCGAGTGGCACCGCGCGCAGAGCACGTTCACGGACCCTTCCGCGGCCGGCGTCGCGGTCGCCCTCCTTGCGACGCCGCTCCTCGCCGGCGCCGCCGCGGGCGGCCGCACGCGGCGCATCGTCTCGGCGGCAGCGGGAGCGGGCCTGCTCGTCGTCCTCGCGGACTCCGGATCGCGCGCGGGCCTCGTCGGCACGCTCACGGCCGCGATCGTCTTCGTCCTCTGGGGCCTCACCCGACTCGCGGCAGGGGAAGGGGGCGGGACGCGCCGCCGCGTGGCCGCGACGATCGGCGCGCTCGCGATCCTCGGGGCCTTCGCCCTTGCCGCGGCGGTGTCGTGGCCGGGTCCCGGCGGGCGGTCCGCTCTCTTCGCCCGGGTCGAGGCCCTCCTGCGTGCCGAGCCGGCGCCGTTCGAGCAGAACCGCGGGCGGCTCCTGCTCTACGAAGCGGGCTGGACGATCTTCCGCGAGCACCCCGTCACGGGGCTCGGCCTCGGCTCGTTCCGGATGGCGTTCCCGGACGTCGCCGCCGAAGCGCTCGGCCGGCCCGTCAAGACGACCGACCATCCGCCATCGCTCTACCTCGGGACGCTGGCCGAGTCCGGACTCGCCGGCGGAGCGCTCCTCGCCCTGCTCCTCCTCGGCCTCGCGCGCGGCGCGGGCCGCGCCCTCGGGATCGGCACCGGGCACGGGCCCGGCCCGCTCGGCGACGCGGCGGCGGCGGCGTCCGTGATCGGCCTCCTCGTCGTCTTTCTCTTCGGGTCCCACCTCGTCTACCCGGAGGTCGCGGCGTGGATCGCCGTCCTCACGGCCCGCCTGCCTCTGCGCGACGACGGCCGGACGGCGCGCCTGCTCACGGGTCTCGTCCCCGTCGTCCTCGCGGGCGCCGTCGTCTGCGGCCTGGCCGGCGTTGCCGCACGCGGGATCGAGACGCGCACGGCGGACGCGGCGTTCCGCCGCGCGCCCGACGCGGGCGTCTGGGCGGTGGAGACCGAGCCGGACGGGCGGAAGTTCCGCTGGACCACGGCGGCCGCCGCCTGGCGGATTCCCGGGGCGCCCGGAGGCGCATCGTTCGCCGTCCTGCCGGTCCGGAACGCGCGCCCGGACGGCCGGGCGGTCACCCTCGACGTCTGGGTCGACGACGCGCTCCGCGGCCGCGTGACGCTCCCCGCGGGCGGATGGCGGCGCCTCGAGGTGCCTGTGTCCCCGGCGGCCGGAGATCCGGTCGTCCTGCGCGTCGCGGCCGGGGAGGCGTTCCAGCCGCTCGCGCACGGGGATCACCGCGAGCTCGGCATCGAGACGGGCGTTTCTCCCTTCCTCCGGCGGGCGCCTTGAGCCTCCTGCGCCTTCACCCCTACGACCCCCGGAAGAAGAGCCGCTCGCTCGAGATCGGGCCGACGGGCGGGATCGCGTTCGCGGCCTTCGCGCTCCTCGCGGGGGGCTCCACGGCCCTCGGCCTCTTCGCGGCGCCGCGCCTCGTCTCGGACATCGTTCACGCGGCCGAACGCCGGGCCGTCGGCGAGACCGCGCAGCGAGGCACCGAGGCATTCGCGTCCGTCGGCCGGCGCGCCCTCGCCCTCGGAGGCCGCATCGCAGCCGACGAGCTCTTCGTCGCGCGCGTCGCCGCCGTGATCGAGCTCCCCCCGCCCGCAGGCTTCCCCGGCGATCCGCCCGAAAAAGCGCCGTCGACCCCGGCGGCCCTCGAGACCGAAACGTCCGATCTCGCACGCCGCGTCCGCGTCCTCGAGCTTTTCCGGCGCAGCCTCGCCGCGCTTCCCGCGGCCGAGCCCGGAGGATTCCGGCCCTCGACCGTGCCCTCGCGTTCCCCCGTCGAGCCCTCGACGGCCGTGCCGATCTCCGTCTACGGCCCGCACGAGTCGCCGATCACGCGCGAGCCCGACTTCGAGCCAGGCCTCACGCTCGCGTCGCCCGCCGGCAGCCCGGTGACGGCCACGGCGGAGGGCACGGTCGTCCAGGCGGGACCCGTCTCGCGCAAAGCGGATGCACGGTGGCGGCGGCTCGGCGTCGTCGTCGTGGTCCTGCACGACCCGCGCACGCGCACCGTCTACGGGAACCTCGGGGGCGTGACGGTGCGCCGCGGCCAGAAGGTCGGGCGGGGACAGGCCCTCGCGAAAGTCGGGACGAGCGGCTTCGCGCAGACGCCGCGCGTCCACTACGAGGTCCAGCGCCTCGAGAACGGCCGCTGGGTCTCCCGCGACCCGCGCGTCTTCATCCTCGACCAGGACTGGATCGGCGCCGCCGAGCTCCGTCAGGCCCCGGCAGCGCCGGAGGCGCCCGAGCTTCCGCCCGAGCGCCGCTGAGCGCTACTTCTGGCGCGCCTTCAGCTGCGAGATCGCGTCGCGGGCGTCTTCCTGGACCTTTTTGTTCGGGTCCGAGAGGAGCGGAAGCCGAGGATCTTCTTGTCGACGGGCGAGGCGAGGAGCGCGATCAGCACCGTTCCAAGTATCTAAAGTTTCTTCAGCAGCGCGAGCACCCGCTCCGCCTCTTCCTCGTCGTTCCCGACGTGGGGCGAGAAGCGGACGAAGCCCTCGCGCGCGGAGATCACGACGTTCTCCTCGGCGGCGCGCTTCTGGTAGAAGCGTGCGTCCTTCCCCGCGGGCGGCCGCGCCGCGAGAATTCCCGAGCGCGGCGGCCCGCCGAAGAGGACGGGTTCGAAGCCCAGGCGCGGCAGGCCCTCGACGAGGACGCCGAGCGTCCGCGCGATCCGCGCCTCGACCTCGGGCATTCCGATCTCGAGGAGAAGCCCGAGTGACGCGGCGAGGGCGTACAGCCCTGGCGTCGGGAGCGCCCCCGGTTCGAAGCGGACGCCGTCCCTGCGGTAACGAAGGACCTCGGGGACCTTGTAGTCGGTCGGCGAGGCGCGGTCGAGGTTCGTCCATCCGGCGGGCGGCGTCAGCCGTTCGCGCAGAGCGGGCGTCGTGAAGAGGATTCCGGCGCCTTCGGGCCCGAGCATCCACTTGTGGCCGTCGGCCGAGAGGAAGTCGACGCCCCATCCGGCGACGCGCACGCGCTGCGCGCCCACGCCCTGGATCCCGTCGAGGCCGAAGACGATTGCTCGCGAGCGGCAGAACGCGGCGAGCTCCTCGACGGGGGCGCGGAAGCCCGTGTGGAAGGCGACGAGAGAGACGGACACGAGGCGCGTCGTCGCGTCGCAGGCCGCCTCGACGTCGGCAACCGTGAACGCACCGTCGCGGGTGGTAACGCGGCGGACCTCCGCCCCCCGGGAGCGAAGCGCCGCCCAAGGTGCAAGATTTGCGGGGAACTCGGTCGCGGTCGTCACGACCGAGTCGCCGGGCTCGAACGGGAAGCCCGAGGCCACGAGATGCAGGCCGTACGACGTGTTCGGAACGATCGCGATCGACGCGGCGCTCCCGACGGAGTCGGATGCTCCGATGAGCCGCGCCGCGAGCGCGCGCACCTCGTCGGCCTTGCGGATCCAGTCCTTCCAGTCCAGCCCGCCGCGCAGGGTGAGATTCGACGCGTAGGCGGAGAGCGCCGCAGCGGCGCGCGCGGGCAGCGGGCAGACGGCGGCATGGTTGAACTGAATTGAAGACTTCTTGGAAGGGAATTCGGCCAGGAAATCCAAGGGTCCCCCTCTTACCTTCTAAGAAAATCATCTCTTCGGACGGCACTCAAGCGGCGCCCGATCAATAGGCGCGCTGCGCCCGAATGAACCCCTCGAAGTTCCTCTTGCACTCGTCCATCGAATCCCCGCCCGTCTTCTCGAGGAGCGCGTCCGCGAGGACGAACGCGAGCATCGCCTCGCCGATGACACCGCAGGCCGGCACGGCCGTCACGTCCGAGCGCTCGTATTGCGCGCGGTGGGGCTGCTTCGAGTCGATGTCGACCGAGGGCAGGCCCTCGCGCAGCGTCGCGATCGGCTTCTGGTAGAGCGTCGCGAGGACGTCTTCCCCGTTCGTGATCCCGCCCTCGAGGCCGCCCGCGCGGTTCGTCGCGCGGAAAAAGCCGCGTCCGGGCTCGAAGAGAATCGCGTCATGCGCCTGCGAGCCCGGGAGAAACGCGTTGGAGACCCCCTCGCCGAGCGAGACGCCCTTGACGGACGGGATCGAGAGGAGGGCCCGGGCGATGCGCCCGTCGAGCTTGTCCTCCCACGAGACGTGCGAGCCGAGGCCCGCCGGCACGCCGCGTGCGCCTAGAAGGATCGTCCCCCCGAGCGTGTCGCCCGACTTCGCGGCGGCGTCCACGGCAGCCGTCATGGCACCTTCGACGCTGCGGTCGACGGCACGGAAGGGAGACGCCTCGTCCACGCGCTCGAGATCGTCGAAAGAGCGCGGGCCCGCCGGGACCGCCACGGAGCCGAGCGAGAGGACGCCGCTCCTCACGCGCACGCCGAACGCCGCGAGGAGCTGCCCGCAGAGAGAACCGGCGGCCACGCGCGCCGCGGACTCCCGCGCGCTCGCGCGCTCGAGGACGTCGCGCAGGTCCCGGCGGCCGAACTTGAGCCCGCCCGCGAGGTCCGCGTGTCCGGGCCGCGGGGACGAGAGGCGCCTCTTCGCGGCGGCTTCGGCGTCGACCTCGAGCGGCCCCATGACCTTTTCCCAGACGCCGTGGTCGCGGTTCTCGATCGTGAAGGCGACCGGCCCCCCGAGGGTCTCCCCGCCGCGGAGGCCGCCCGTGAATCGCGCCTCGTCCCTCTCGATCTTCATCCGCCCGCCGCGCCCGTAGCCGTGCTGGCGGCGCGCGAGGTCGGCATTGACCGCCGCAGGATCGATTTTCAAGCCCGCGGGCAAGCCGGTGAGGATCCCGGTCAGGAGCGGCCCGTGGGATTCCCCGGCCGTCACGAGGGTCAGGCGTGGCACGGTTCGAGTGTACCGGGTGCGGACCGCGCCCGGTGTAGACTCCCCGCTCCCGGGCCCTCCCCGAGACTCAGGCGCAGATGCCGTCGCGGGACCGAGGTCGCTCGGAGACAACGTTCTGGCAGAATCGGGGCCACACGAATGAGAATAGCTGCCGTGCCAACAGACGATCCGCTCGAACTGATCGCCGAATCGAAGCTCCCGGCCTACGGCATGGACCGGAACGACCGGATCGTCTACTGGAACGAGGGCGCCGAGAAGATCCTCGGCTGGAAGCCCCAGGAAGTGCTCGGCAAGGCCTGCTTCGACGTCCTCGCGGGCCGGGACGTCTTCGGAAACGTCTACTGTTCGCACGACTGTGGCGTCGTGAAGACGGCCGCCGAGGGTGAGGATCCCCGCCCGTTCCTCCTCGACGTCCGCAAGAAGGGCACGGGCACCGTGAAGATCGTCGTCCGGACGATCGCCCTGCCCGAGACCGGCCCCCGCTTCTCGTGCCTGATGCACTTCATCGAGGCCGAGGGCGATTCCGCCGAGCCGGTCCTGAAGGCTCTCCGGGACTCCGTCCGCGAGCCGGCAAACGGGGACGCCCCGCGCACCGGCCCCGTCGCGGCGCCCGAGCCGCCGATCTCCGTCTCGCCCCTCACGGCCCGCGAGCGCGAGATCGTCCTTCTCCTCTCGAACGGCTACGCCGCCCTGAACATCGCGGCAAAGCTCAACCTGTCGCACGCGACGGTCCGGAACCACATCCAGAACGTCCTTCGCAAGCTCGACGTGCACAGCCAGGTCGAGGCCGTCGCGCTGTCGTTCCGGCGCGGCTGGATCTGACGGAACGCGCGGGGACTCCGTGAGCCGCGTCGTCTCGAGAGCCGCCGCGATCCGGATGCTGCGCGACGCCTTCCTCGCGCGGACCGACCAGGAGCACTCGATGTGCGACGTCGCCTCGCGCGAGAACATCTTCTGCGGCGGGTTCCGCGCCTGGTCGGACCAGGACCTGCGCAAACGCTTCTCGACGCTCGAGGCGCGCCGTCCCGGGCTCCCCCGCGTCGCCTTCGAGGAGCTTGCGAACAAGTGGCAGCTCGGCCGCCAGATCGTGCACGGCTCGCCTCTCGCGTGCGACGTCCAGACGAAGGAGCACGGAACCTGCCGGGGCTGGGACGCGTTCTCGAACTCCGACCTCGAGCGCTTCTGCACGCAGGTCCTCGGCGAAGCGCTCGTCGTCACCGAGTCCGGCGCCGCCGAAGGCTGAGGCCTCCGGGCCCCGCCGGGCGGCTCAACCCCGCCGTTCGGCGGTCTTCCACCCCTGGAGCACCTGCAGGTAGCCCGGCCGCGGGAACGCGCGCGGGTCGGCCCGCCGCTCGAGGCTCATGACCCCGCGGACCTCGTCGAGCGACGCGTGGCCGTGCGTCTCGAGCCAGCGCGTGATGCCGTTCGTTACGGCCTTCAGATGGCCGGGCCCGTTCAGCATGAGGGCCGAGACCATCTGCGCCACGTCCGCGCCCACGAGGACGCAGCGCAGGACGTCCGCGGCCGTGTGGACGCCGCCCGACGCCGCGAGCGAGACGTCCACGCGCCCCGCGAGGAGGGCGATCCAGTGGAGGCGCGAGACGAGCTCCGACGGGCTCGAGAGCCGCGGGTCCGGCTTGGGCTCGCCGCCCTCGAGGTCGATGTCCGGCTGGTAGAGCCGGTTGAAGAGAACGAGGCCGTTCGCGCCGACCTCCTCGAGCTGCCGCGCGAGCGACGCGATCGAGGAGAAGTACGGGAAGATCTTCACCGCGACCGGGATCGAGATGCTCCGGCGGGCCGCCGTGACGCTCTCGAGGAGCTCGGTCTCGGCGGCCGCGCCGCTGGCCCAGAGGTTCGTCGAGATGTGGAAGAGGTTCAGCTCGAGCGCATCCGCGCCCGCCTGCTCGACGAGCCGGGCGAACGACATCCAGCCCTCGTCGGTCGTTCCGTTCAGGGAGGCGATCACAGGGATCGACACGGCGTCCTTCACGGCCCGCACCTGCTTGAGGTAGCGGTCGGGATCCGTCGGGACGCCTTCGTGACCGAGCGCCTCGGCCGCGACCTGCTCCTCGAAGAGCGACGAGAGCACGACCGCGGGCGCCCCGGCGTCCTCGAGACGCTTGATGGAGTCGAGGTCGCCGGTCAGCGGGGAGGCGCCGGGAACGACGGGACCCGCGAGGCGAAGACCGAGATAGGACGAGGAGAGATCCACCTCTCCAAGTTAGCGCGACGACCGGGGGACGCCATGATGCAGAGGATTCACGTGCCCCCGGTCCGGAGTCGGGCTCGATGCGCTACTTGATCCCCATGTCCGCGAGGACCTTCGGGTTCGTCTCGTCCTGGGCGAGGATCTGGTGGCACGCGTCGCATTCCTGCGAGATCACGCGCCCGGTCGCCGTCTTGTGGCTGCCGTCGTGGCAGCGGAAGCAGCCGAGGAAGTCCTCGTGCCCGATGTGATTCGGGTGGGTGCCCCAGGTGAGGCGCATCTCCGGGAAGACGTTACGCCCGTAGATCCGCTGGACCTCGCGGACGGCCGTCTCGACCGTCGCGCGCCGCGACGCGTACACGTCGGGATACTTCGTCTTGTAGAACTCCGTCAGGTCCTTCGAGATGCGGTCGAAGGCCGCCTCGCGCGTCGAGTACTCGACTTTGAGGAGCTCGACCGCCTTCTTGCGCACGAAGGGCAGCTCCGCGCTGATCGCGCCGATCGCCATCGCCTCGTTCACGGCCCGGTCGGGCAGCTGATAGGCGTGTGTCGGACGGTTGTGGCAGTCGATGCAGTCCATCGTCCGCGTCTCGGACTTGCCCTTCTGGGCGGCCGTGGGCTTGACCTCGGTCGACGTGAAGACGACGGTCTTGCCGTCGTCGTCGAGGTAGTTCACGGTCGGAATGACCTCGCGGCGGCCGTCCGCCGTCGTGTAGGAGATCCGCTCCTTGTCGTCGAGGTGCCGTCCGTGGATCCCGACCGCTCCGTCGGGCCGCCGGCCTCCGAGCTTGAGCAGGAGCACCGTCTTCGACGGAGTGTTCTTCTCGTCTTCGGCGAACTTCGTGATGATGCGGAGCTTGTCTCCCGAGAACTTCTGCGGCCAGTGGCACTGCTCGCAGGTCGCGCGCGCGGGACGCAGCGTGTGGACGGGCGACGGGATCGGGCGCGAGTACGTCCCGAAGACGACCGCGACGACCTGGCGGACGCCGTCGATCTTCGCCTTCACGGCCCAGGAGGCGCCCGGCCCGATGTGGCAGCTCGTGCACGCGACGCGCGAGTGCGGGGAGTCCAGGTACGCCCCGTACTCGGGGGCCATGACCTTGTGACACGTCAGGCCGCAAAAGCGCGAGGACTCCATGTACTCGGCTCCCATGTACGCCGAGAACGTCAGGATGATGACGTTCAGGATCGAGAGCAGCGTCACGACGAACCCGAAGCGCCGGAGGCCCGGATCCGTGAGATCGATCTTCGGGTACACGGAAGGCAAGGTCCCCTCGGCCTTCAGCCGGCGGCGCTCCAGGAAGATCCCGATCGGGATCAAGACGAGGCCGAGGAGGAAGAAGGCGGGCAGGACGAGAATGAAGATGATGCCCGCGTATGGGTGGATCGGCCTCGAGGCTTGCGCCTCGATGATCCAGAAGCCGACGAGGGACAGCGCAGCGCCGGTCGTGAGGACGGCGCCGAAGACGGACAGGCGATTGCGGCCGAGATACAGAATCGGCCGGATCCACCGGGCCGCAAGGCCGGCGGGTTCTGCGGTCATGGGCTCCTCCTCAGGGTTACGGGAATCAGCTCAACAGAGCGTAGATCGTCAAGGATACGAGAAGGAGGCCGACGCAGACGGCGATCGTCCCGATCGTCCGGCCACGGCGATATTCGGCCGCCGTCGGAGCCGGTGCGGCGATTTCCGCGACCTTCCCCTCGGCGATCATGCGCTCGTATTCGGCCGGGCGTTCGTGCCTCACTTCGTCGAGCGGGAGGACGCCCGTGAAGATCACGGTGTCCATCGGGAACTTCTCAGGCCGGAGGTGGCCGTTGAAGAAGTGGATCGTGAAGATGAAGACGGTCGCGAGAAGCGCCTCTTCCCCGTGGACGAGGAGGGCGACGTTGAACCAGTCGCCGGGCAGGAACCGGGACCAGAACTTCGGGAACCAGAGGACGAACCCCGAGCCGCCGATGATCCCCATGCCCCAGAAGACGGCCCAGTAGTCGAACTTCTCCCAGTACGTGAACCGGTCGAAGTTCGGCCGCGGGCCGAGGCCCACGAACCACTTGATGTGGCCGAGCATCTCGGAGAGGTCACGCGGCTGCGGGACCATCGAGCCCGGCCCCCAGAGGATCGTCGTGTCCTTGTCGAGGAACAGCCTCTTCATCATCCGCGAGAGGTGGACGAAGAAGACGAAGACCATGACGATCGCGAAGGACCGGTGCAGGACCCCGGCGGCCTTGAAGCCGCCGACGAAGTTCGAGAGCACCTTCGCCCACTTGCGCTCGGAGAAGAGGAGCGGCAGCCCCGTGAACGCGAGCCCGAGGAAGCTCGTCATGAGGAAGATGTGAAGTCGGCGGTCGAGATCGTCGAACCGCCGGACGAAGGCGGTTCCGGCCGGAGCGGCGGTCCCGTGGTCACTCATCGCAGTTCTCCGTCGCCGCCGCGGCGTTCCGCCTCGCGCCGCGCCTTGACCGACCGCGGGAACCACAGTGCCGTGTGGACCCCGAAGAAGGCGAAGACGCCGATCAGGAGGTACTTCATGAAGAGGGCCGTGAACCAGAGGATTCCGCTGCGGCCCCTGTCGTGCGGGTTCGCGTGCGGGTCGTATTTCGCGAACTTCGGCCCGGCGCCCGGATGGCACTTCTGGCAGGTCGCGAGCCGTTTCGCGGGCCCGACCGACGACCGCACGTCGCCCGCCGGGTGGATCTCGTGCGCCGTGTGGCAGTCCGCACATGTCGCGACGGCCGCGAATCCGAGCTCCGAGACCTGGCCGTGGTACGTGTCGCGGTAGCTCCGGAGCGACGAGTCGTGGCAGCTCCCGCACTGTTTGAGGATCGTGAGGCGCCGCACCTCGGGCACCGCCGAGATCGCGTGCGCCGAGTGGCAGTCGGAGCAGACCGGGACGCTCTCGTTGCCCTTCGCGAGCTGCTCGCCGTGGATCGACGTCGCGTACTCGTCGAGGATCTTCGAGTGGCACGAGCCGCACGTCGCCGGGACGTGGATCCGCGCGGCGGTGCTCTTCGGGTCGCGCTTCGGGCTGCGGATCTCGTGGTAGCCGTGGCAGGTCGCGCAGTTCGGGGCGATCTTGAGGCCCGACTTCTCGAGCGCCTTGCCGTGGATCGAATCGTGGAAGCTCACCGGCTCGCTGCCGTCGGTCCCGCCCGCGCGCGGGAAGACCTTCGGATCGCCGTGGCAGCGCATGCACGTCGTGGGCACGTTGAAGTGGTTCGTCCGCGACGACGGGTCGTTCGACGGCTTGATGTCGTGCGAGCCGTGGCAGTCCGAGCACCAGGCGGCCTTCGAGAGCGGGCTCTTCGCCCGCGAGGCCGCGTGCCAGCTCTTGCCGTAGTCCTCGACCTGCTGGGCGTGGCACGCCCCGCAGTCGGGCTTCGCGAGCTTCTCGGGGTGGGGAAAGTCCGTCGTCTTCGCGAGGTCCGCGTGGCAGTCCACGCAGCTGGCGCCGGCGGCCCCATGGACCGACTCGGCGAAGACCTTCTTGTCGACGAAAAGAGAGGACCCGTCCGCCCTCTTGGCGGACGGGTCCTCGTGACAGGTGAGACAGTCGTCGTTGGACGGGGCTTTCGGGGCCGGGGCCGCGGCTCTGAGCGTGGTCGCCGAGAGCAGGAACGCGGTGAGAACGACTCCGAGCCTCATCCGCTTCATTTTACTTGGACGCGGGATCGCCGGGGTTCGTCCCCTTCTTGAGCTCGTCGAGGTTGGACACGCCGTCGCCGTCGCTGTCCATCTTCTCGAGCGCCGCGAAGTCGTACTTGCCGTCCTTCTTGACCTTGTTCATGTCGGCGCCGAACTTGTTCACGTCGGCCTCGCCCTTCTTGGGCATCGCCTTCGTGTGGCAGGAGCCGCACTTGACCTTGGAATCGGGGTACTTCTTCAGGAAGTCTTTCTGCATGTCCATCGTCGCGAGCGCGGTCCCCGCGACGAGCGCGACGGCCGAGGCCAGGGAGATGACGCCGAGTCTGGTCTTGTTCATCGAATCCTCATTCTTGGTCAAAAAAGGGGGCGACCCGCTGGCCGCCCCTCTTCAGTTCTTCAGGGCCGCCACTTCAGGTAGACGCCGAGGCGGTCGGCACGGTAGCTCTGGCTCGACAGCGTGGTGTCGAGGTACCGGTCCACGGTCCACTCGACCGCGACACCGGCGTGAGCCGAGGCGTTCCATTCGCCGCGGGCCCCGCCGCGGTACATCCGGAACAGATAGGAGCCCGTGTTGTCGAAGCGGCTCCAGAACCCGTCGAGCGAGAACTCCTTGAAGGTGAAGCCCGCGCCGAAGTCCATGAGCTCGCCATCCTCGGCGTTCACGGATGTGAAGGTCGTGAAATCCTGGGGAGCCCGCACCGGGATCGAGCTGTCGGCCTTGAGCTTGCCGTACGCACCACGCAGCCGGATCGCCTTCGTGGGGTTGATCGTGAGGTCCGCGGTGTAGTTCTTCGAGGTCGCCTTGTACGCGCTGTTCGGGCCGGCGTTGTCGTTCTTCTGGTTGAGCCAGAGAGCGTTGCCGCCGATCGTGAGCCAGTCGCCCATCTTGTAGGTGACGCGCAGGCGCTCGCGGTCACGCGTGAGGTAGTCCACGCGGGTGATCGCGGCATTGGCGTCGTCGTACGAGGCTTCGCCCATGAAGTTGAAGCCGTGCATCGAGAACGTGACCGCGCCTTCGTAGCGGTTGATCGAGCGGCGGACCCCGCCGCCCTGGTTGCCCGGAACGACGATCTCGGCGGGATCCTCGACGACCGTGAGGTCCTGGTCGATCTTGGAGTAGCCCAGCCGGATGCCGAACGGCCCGAGGTTGCGCATGGAAGCCTGGACGTCCAGCTGCTTCTCCTTGCGCTCGATGTTGGTCTGCGTCGAGATGAGGGACTGGAAATCGGCCTGCGAGAAGCCCGTGAACGTCGACGTGCCGGTGTACAGCTCGGCGAGCAGGGCCTGGTTGTCCCAGGTCTGGTCACGCTCGGTGTACCCCGCCATGACGTCGACGCCGCTCATCACGTGCCACTCGGCCCGGCCGCCGGCGCGCCAGGAGAGGCTGTTCGCCGACGTGTTCGGATTCGCCGAGTAACCCGTGAAGAAGCGCGAGATCGCGAACGACGCGAAGCTGCCCGAGGCCGCTTCCTTCGTGCCGTCGTCGCCGACCGCGTTCGAGCGGACGTAGAAACCGGAGATCTGGAGGTTGGGAAGCGCAAAGGCGCGAACGAACGCCGACGTCACGGGCACGTTGACGTCCGTCAGGCTCGAGCGCGTGAGGGTCTTGGCCGTGACGTTCTGGCCGAGGACCGGCGTCGTGTTGTTGCCGGAACCGCCGAAAGGCGCCAGGGTCAGGTCCTCCGTCTCGTGGTACTTGCGCCAACCCTGGATGACCTCGCCCGAGACCACTCCCGCGTTGAACGCGGCACCGACCCGGAGCTCCTGGTCGTTGCTGCGCAGGTTCTGCGAGAGCTGGAACTCGTCCTGACCGAAGTGATACGTCGTGTATCCCGGGCCTGAGAGCGTGTTGGAGGTGTAGCCGACGATCGGCGTGATCACCTTGCCCGGAAGGACCTCGAGATCGACGTTGAACTGGTTGCGCGTGCGGTCCCACGTCTGCTGCCCGACGGAGACGCCGAGCGGGTTCGCGAAGCCCTGGAGGGCGGAGAAGAACTGCGTATTGCGATACGTGAACTGCAGCCGGTAGATGCCGGTCAGGCCGGCGTCGAGGCGCAGGAATCCGGCGCCGCCGGCGCCGAGGTCGGCGGCGTCGAGCCGGAGCTTGTCCGTGAGCGGGAACGCTGCGTACTTCTGGTCGGTCGCGATGTGGAGGCTGCGGATGAGGAAGCCTTCACGCTCGTTGACCTGCGAGCGGTACTGCTCTTCGTTGCCGGTCACGGAGAGGAAACGGTAGCCGACCTCGATGTCGAACGGAATCGCCTGGGCGCGGGCAACGCCGGAGGCGACCGTCGCCACGAGTGCGGCCGTGAGGAAGGCGGAGCGGAGAATTCGCATCGGCCTGTCCTTACTTCAGGAGCTGCGGGTCGCGCTGCGAACCGTGGACGGCCGTGTGGCACGTCGTGCAGTTCTGGTAGCGCGGCAGCGAGAGGTTGTGGAAAGAAGGCGGCTGCGATCCCAGCGTGCCCGTCGAGAGCGTGGAGTGGCACTCGAGACACTGGTTCGCGATCGTGGCCCGCGTCAGCTGGTGCGGGTACGGAGACCCGTGCGGACGGTGGCACGACGTGCAGCTGCCGGCGACGCCGGTGACGTGGGGATAGACGAACGGGCCGCGCTTCTCCGCGTGGCAGGTGACGCAGACCGGTTCGCCCGCGCGGGTCTGTCGCACGGCGTGGTTCGCCGTACGGCCGTGAGGATCGTGGCAGTTCACGCACGACATGACGCCGTCCTTGAGACGGTGTGCGTTCGGCATGGCCGTGAACGAGGCCTTGACATCCTGGTGGCAGCTCGCGCAGATCTTGTTGGGGTCGGACTTCAGGAGGGCCTTCTGGCCGAAGCCCGGCTTGTGGATGTCATGGCAGGAGAGGCAATTCACCGCCTCGGACGACGCGTGCACGCTGTTCCAGAAGGAAGAGCGCTCCGCGGACTGCTTGTGGCAGGTCTGGCACGTGTCGGTGCCGGTGCGCCCATGGAGGGTCTTGATGAGCGACTTGTCGCCGCCCGCCTCCATGTGCTTCGTCCCGTCTCCGTGGCACGTTTCGCAGACCGCGTTACCCACAGCGCCGTTATGGGCGGCGCTGTAGGCACGGGTGTGGGGATTTGCGGCGAAGATTTTGGCCTCGTCGTGGCAGTCGGCACACGCGGGCCCGGCCTCCACCTTCGCAGCAGCCGGCTTGGCCGGTGCCTGGGCCACCGCCGACCCCGCCGTGAGAACGGCGAGGGCGGCGGCGGCGACTCCGAGCGAGAGGTGTTTCACAGGCCTTCCTTCTTTACCGCGCGTGGACCTTGTCGACGCCGGCGTCCGCGCCGGTGGCGTGGCACGTGCCGCACGCCTCGGCGGGAATCGCCGGACTGTTCGGGAAGTACGCCGTGTTGATGTAGGCGTGAGCGGCGACGTCGCGGCTGTCGTGGCAGCCGGTGCAGGCGGCCGTGGCCGAACCGCGCGGCGAGAAGAAGTCGCGGTCCGTGATGACCGGGACGTTCGTGATCGGGAGCGGGAGCGAGTAGCTCGCGGCGTTCACGTGGCAGGCGAGGCAGTTCCGGCGGTCGCCGGGATACGTGACCTCGTTGAAGTTCGCGGCCGCGCCGCCGAACCCGAAGATCGTGAAGTCCTGGGCGAGCTCAGCGCCCGTGTGGATCCGGTGGATCATGCGAGCGAACTCGACCGACTCGCCGGGATTCTGCGAGCCGTCCGCCGGGCGGCGGCCGATGTCGCTGGCGTTCGGGTTGTGGCAGATGACGCAGTGCTCGATCGAGATGCGCTGATTGCCGTGCGAGAAGAGGTTGTTGAGCTGCGCGTGGCAGGCGTTGCACTTGGCGAGGGCGACGATCTGGCGGCGCGGGACGACTGTCGTGCCCGTGACCGCGACGTTCATCGGATAGTTGTAGGCGCCCTCGTTGATCGTCGCGGGACCCTTGGCCGGAGCCGGGTTGAGCGTGACGGTGCGGCGCGTCTCGATCGAGAACGTGTACGTGCCCTTGGCGGTGGCCGGGATCGCGTTCGTGAACGTGTAGGTGCCCTGGCCGTTCGTCGCGTTGTACGTCGCGGTCTGGGCGGGCTCACGGAAGGGCTGACCGGCCGCGGCCTCGCCGGGATTCGTGTAGTCGGTCGTCGGCCCGCCCAGGATGATGTTCAGCGTGCCATACGAGGGGACCTTGAAGGCGCCCGGGTCGATGAACGAACCGTCGTTGTTCGTGAGCTGGAAGGTCACGACGGGCTTCTGGCCGGGCTTCGCGTTCGTGACGGAGATGATCTTGGCGTTGAGGCCCTTGGCCTGCGAGGTAAAGAGCGGAACGACGTGGGCGTTCGTGATGCCCGCGTCCCACTCGACGTCGCCCTGGGGCTTGTGGCAGTCCTTGCACTTGCTGTCGTCGGTCGCGGGGCCGGCCTTGTGGTTTGCGCCCGTGACGAAGTTCACGTCCGTATGGCAGGAGCCGCACGCCGCGGTCGAGGGGTACGTGTTCCAGCTCGCGCCGCCGGCCGCCTTCGGGTCGTGACAGGTCGTGCAGAAGCGGACGTCCTGCGGATAGGTGATGTCCGGGACGACGTTCGGGTTCAGACCGCTGTGCAGCTGGTGGAAGAAGATCTGGCCGTCGTACTGCGGTCGGGGCGTGACGGTGGTGCCGCTCACGATGTTGCCCGTCATGTTGTTCGGGTTGTGGCAGAGGACGCAGGTCTTGATGTCGCGGTAGTTGCCGCCGTGCGGCGCGATCGGGTCGTGGCACTGGTTGCAGCGCGCGACGCCCATGGCGTTGAACGTCACCGCGGCCGCGTTCGTGGACGGGACGAAGTCGAGGTACTGCGGAACCGCCCAGTACACCTTGCCGACGATGTCCGTCGTGTTCCGCGAGCCCATGACGGCCAGCGTGTGCGGCTTCGCCGGGTCCATCGTCGCCGGGAGGGCGGCGTTGAACGTGTACTTGTAGTGGCCGACCTCGAGGTCCGTCCACGTACCCGTCGTGTCACGGCTCGGGTTCGCGTTTACGTTCGGGTCCGCGTTGTAGCCGATGTAGTTCGTGTATCGCCGTGTCGTCGGGTTCCAGACCGCCGGGATGAACCGGAGCGAGATGAGGCCGGGCGTCGCGAGGCCGAGACGATCCAGGGGGCCCTTGAGATCGTCGGTCAGGTAGAGCTCGACGACGGGCTTCTGCCCGGGGCCGAAGTTCGTGACCGCCTGGATCTTGATGTTCAGGCCGGGCCGGATGTACGTGAGCGCTTCGGGGGCGAGGTACGCCTCCTTGGCGGTCGCCGCGTAGGCCGCGGGAGCGGCCTGCTGTTCGGGCGCGCTGGCGGTGGGGCGGTTCACCGGTGTGAACGGAACCGCGACCAGTCCGGCCAGCAACGTGAGGGCCGTGCGGGAAACCATGGACATTTCAGCCTCCTTGCCGGGAAAGATTCGGCGTGTTGACGAACGTGAGTTCGGTAAGGGCGCACTTAATGGAAAAAGCCTTTTGCATCCGTAGCGAAGGGTATGAAACTGCGCATCCCCAAGGCTTTGATTCAGTTGCATCAAATTCCATCGGGGTACAAGCGGTCCCGGCGAAGTGCGGGAATTGAAGGAAAAGTTGTACCCTCAGGCTGCAGAAGCCCGGCCAGTCTCGACGTTTTTCAGGGGGTACGAGATGCCGCACGTCCGCACGCTCCGGATAATCGCCCTCGCCGCCCTGCTGGCGCTTTCGCTGCCGGCCCGCCCGGAGGAGGCCCCGACCGACCAATTCACCCGCACGGGCGTCTTCCGGGCCCTCGTTTCCGATGACTTTGCGGGAGCTAAGTCGAACGTCCTCTATGAGCTGGAGACAGACGAGGGCGAAGTCCTGCCCCTTCGGTTCGCGCACCCTCCCGCCCATCGCACCGGAGACCGAGTCTCGGTGACCGGTTGGCCCGGGCCCCGCGCCTTCGAGGTGGACGAAATCCATTCCGTTGGACGGGCGGCGCTCGGGCGGACGGCCCTGAGCTCCTGGACGACCGGCGCCAAGCGCGTACTCGTCATCCTGCTGAACTTCACGGACGATTCCTCGTTCACGGCGACGACCGTCACGAACACACAGAGCCTCTTCTTCGGCGCGTCGGGAAGCGTGGCGAAGTATTACGCCGAAGCCTCTTACGGGCTCACGACGATGACGGGCGACGTCGCCCTCGTGACGGCGACCGTCGCGAAACCTACGACGTGCGACACGGGCACGATCCAGTCGCAAGCGAACGCGCGCGCGCTGGCCGCGGGGTACAACCCGGCGAACTACAACTTCCCGGTGTGGGTCTTCCCCTCGATCGGCGCGTGCGGCTGGTCGGGCCTCGGCTACGTGGGCGGAGGCGGGTCGTGGATCAACGGCGCGCCGTCGGGGTCGTGGGGCCTCCTCGTCGCCGCGCACGAGCTGGGGCACAACTTCGGCGTCTGGCACTCGCATTCGTACACGTGCCCGTCCGCGGCCATCGCGCCCTCGGGCTGCACGCGAAGCGACTACGGCGACCGCTTCGACGTGATGGGGAATTCGCGGGCTGGCCATTTCAACGCGTACTCGAAGGACTATTTCGGCTGGCTGCCGTCGAGCTCGATCCGCAACCACGGGGGCGGATCGGCGACGTACACGATCGGCGCGCTCGAGAATCCGGGCGAGCTCGCCTACGCCGTTCGGATCCCGACGACGAGAAGCGACCGCACCTACTGGATCGAATGGCGCAGCCGCGCCGGATTCGACTCCGGTGAGCCCGTCGGCGTCGCGAACGGCGGCCTCGTACGCTTCGCGCCGAGCTCGGTCCACGGCACCGACCTCCTCGACATGAACTTCGCGACGGCGGGGAACTTCGACGACGCCGAGCTGGACGTCGGCAAGTCGTTCACGGACCCGGAGCTCTCCCTCACGATCACGGCGCTCTCGAAGACGGCTTCGTCCTTCACGGTGCAGGTGGACTACGGCTCGCCGCCGCCGCCGACCTCATTCCACACGCTGACGCCCTGCCGCGTCTTCGACACGCGCAACGCAACCGGAACGTACGGAGGCCCGGTGCTGTACGCCGGTCAGGCCCGCTCGTGGGTCATCCGCGGCCGCTGCGGCGTCCCCGCGACGGCGAAGGCGATCGCCGGAAACCTCACGGTGACCGGCCCCGCCGCCGCGGGGTCGATCCGCCTCGTGCCGGGCGGCTCACCCGCCACCGGCACCGCCGCGGTGGCCTTTCGCACCGGCCAGACCCGCGCGAACAATGTCGTGATGGGCCTCGGGACGTCGGGCGACGTCGTCGCGGACGGCCTCCCGACCGGGACCGTGCACGTGATCCTCGACGTCGTCGGCTGGTTCGAGTGACTCAGGTGACGGCCGGACCGTCCCCCGCGTAGCGCGCGTCAAGGCCCTCGTCGAGGACCCGGCGGAAGCGCGCGGCGCCTTCCACGACGTCCGCGTAGCGCGATGGAAGCGGCGAGAAGCCGAACCGGATCACGTCGGGCGGGCGGAAGTCCGGAACCACGTCCATCTCCGCGATGAGGGCGCGGTCGACGGCGAGCGCGCGCGGGTGGCCGAAGGAGACGTGCGAGCCGCGCCGCTCGGCCTCGCGCGGCGAACGGAGCGTCACGCCGGCCGGCGCGAGGAGCGCCTCCCATGCGCGGACGAGGAGCTCTCCCATCGCAATGGACTTCGCGCGCGCCGCCTCGATCCCGGCCTCGAGCGCGAGGTCGATTCCCGCCTCGGCGGCCGCGAGCGAAAGGACCGGCGGCGTCCCGACGAGGAAGCGCTCCGCTCCCGCGGCAGGGACGAAATCGGGCTCGAACGTGAACGGCGACTCCCGGCCGAACCAGCCGGTGATCGGGTTCTCGAGCGCGTTCTGAAGCTCTTTCCGCACGTAGAGGAACGCCGGGGAGCCCGGCCCGCCGTTCAGGTACTTGTAGGTGCAGCCCACGGCCAGGTCGACACCCCAGGATTCGAAGTCGATCGGGACGACGCCCGCCGAGTGGCTCACGTCCCACAGCACGAGGGCGCCCGCGGCGTGCGCGGCCTCGGTGACGGCCCTCATGTCGTGAAGGAAGCCGCTCCTGTATGCGACGTGCGAAAGCGAGACGAGCGCGGTGTCCGGTCCGATCGCGGCCGCAAGGTCGGCGGGATCGGTGGCGAGGCTGTCCTTCGTCGGAACGACGACGACCCGCCTTCCGGCTCCGAGAAGGCGGGCCGCCCCGTCGAGCACGTAGAGGTCGGAGGGAAAATTCTGGGCGTCGGTCACGATCGCCGTCCGGCCCTCACGGGCGTGGAGCGCCGCCACCGCGAGCTTGAAGAGGTTCACGCTCGTCGAGTCCGAGACGAGGACTTCGCCCTCGCGCGCACCGAGCAGGCGGGCGATCTTGTCGCCGAGCCGCCGAGGGGCGTCCACCCAGCCCTCGTTCCAGCCGCGGACGAGTCGGCTTCCCCACTCCTCGCGGACGGCCTTCCACACCGCCGCCTCGGCGCGCTTCAGGAGCCGACCGAGGGAGTTCCCGTCGAGGTAGATCAGCGCCTCGTCGGCGACGACGAACTCGCCGCGGAACCGGGCCAGGGCGTCCTCGCGGTCGCGGTCGCGCGCCTCGCGCAGGAGGTCGTAGTGGGCACGGGAGGTCGTCACGCGGCGAACGCCTCCTTCAGCGCGGTCTCGTGCGCCTTGACGGTCTTCGCGACTTCCTTCGGGCCGTGCGCCGTCGACACGAACATCGCCTCGAACTGCGCGGGCGCGACAAAGACCCCCTGCAGGAGCATCGCGTGGTACCAGCGCTTGAACGCGCCGAGGTCGGCTCTTTTCGCGTCGTCGAAGTTGCGCACGGGGCCCCTCGTGAAGAAGGGCGTCAGGATCGAGCCGATCCGGTTGAGGCAGACGCGGTCGGCAACGCCGGCCTTCTGCGCGGCCGCGTTCATTCCGCGCTCGAGGTCGCGCGCGGTACGTTCGAGCTTCGCGTAGACCGCCGGCGTGAGCGCGTCGAGCATGGACTTGCCCGCGGCCATCGCGAGCGGGTTTCCCGAGAGCGTGCCGGCCTGGTAGACGGGACCGTCGGGTGCGACCTGCGCCATGAGGTCCGCGCGGCCGCCGTAGGCGCCGACGGGCAGCCCGCCGCCGATGATCTTGCCGAGGCACGTGAGATCGGGCGTGACGCCGTAGATCTCCTGCGCGCCGCCCTTCGCGAGACGGAAGCCGCTGATGACCTCGTCGAAAAGGAGGAGCGCGCCTTCCTTCGTCGCGATCGCACGCAGACCTTCCAGGAATCCCGGGGCGGGCGTCACGACGCCCATGTTCGCGGCGACGGGCTCCACGGCGATCACGGCGATCTTGCCCGGGTGCGCCGCGAACACGGCCTTCACGGCGTCGAGGTCGTTGTACCGCGCCGTAAGCGTCAGCCCCGCGAGGGAGCCGGGCACGCCGGGCGAACCGGGGATGCCGAGCGTCGCGAGGCCGGAGCCCGCGGCGACGAGGAACGAGTCCGCGTGACCGTGGTAGCAGCCGGAGAACTTGAGGACGAGGTCGCGCCCCGTCGCGGCGCGCGCGAGGCGCACGGCGCTCATGGCGGCCTCGGTGCCCGAGGAGACGAATCGGACCTTCTCCATGGACGGCACGGCCTTCGCGACGCGCTCGGCCATCTCGATCTCGGCCTTCGTCGGCGCGCCGTAGGACGTCCCGCGCGGGAGCGCCTTGCGGACGGCCGAGAGGACGGGCGCGTATGCGTGCCCGAAGATGAGCGGCCCGTAGGACATGACCCAGTCGACGTAGCGGTTGCCGTCGGCGTCGACGATCGTCGCACCCTTGCCCTTCTTCACGAAAAACGGCGTCCCACCGACGGACGCGAACGACCGCACGGGCGACGACACGCCGCCCGGCATACGCTTCTTGGCACGAAGGAACAGCGCCTCGGACTGCGTGGTCCGCCGCACGCGCTTACGCACCGGCCGCCCCGGCCCTTCCTTCCTCTTCTTTCCAAGCAAATCTTTCTTTTCTTCTTCTTTCTTCTTCTTCATCCGATCCACCCTGCGGCTTCTTTCGCGTGGTACGTCAGGATGAGGTCCGCGCCGGCACGCTTGAACGACGTCAGGATCTCGAGTGTGACCCTCTGCCCGTCGATCCAGCCGTTCGCGGCGGCGGCCTTGACCATCGCGTACTCGCCCGACACGTTGTAGCAGGCGAGCGGGACGTTCGTGACTTCCTTCGCGGCGCGGATGACGTCCATGTACGAGAGGGCCGGCTTGACCATGACCATGTCGGCGCCCTCGGCGACGTCCGACAGGACTTCCTTGACGGCCTCCCTCACGTTGCCCGGGTCCATCTGGTAGGCGCGGCGATCCCCGAAGGACGGCGTCGACTCGGCGGCCTCGCGGAACGGCCCGTAGAAGCCCGACGCGTACTTGGCGGCGTAGGAGAGCAGCGCAATGTCCGCAAACCCTTCTTTGTCGAGCGCGGCGCGGATCGCGCCGACACGCCCGTCCATCATGTCGCTCGGGGCGACGACGTCCGCACCCGCCTTCGCGTGCGCGACGGCCTCGGCCGCAAGAATCGCGAGCGTCGGGTCGTTGTCGACCGTGTCGCCCTTGATGACCCCGCAGTGCCCGTGGTCCGTGTACTCGCAGAGGCAGATGTCCGTCATGACGACGGTCTTCGGACTCTCGGCCTTGATCGCCTTGATGGCCTGGCAGACGGGGCCGTTCGGGTCGGCCGACGACGTGCCCTTCGCGTCCTTGTGGTCCGGGATCCCGAAGAGGATCACGGAGAGGACGCCGAGGTCGGCGAGCGCCTTCGCGTCCCTGCCCGCGAGGTCGGCGGACGTGCGGTCGACGCCCGGCATCGAGGAGACGCCCTGGCGGACGCCCTGCCCCGGCACGACGAAGAGCGGCGCGATGAAGTCGGAGGGCGCGAGCGACGTCTCGCGGACCATCGTCCGGAGGCTCTCGCTGCGGCGGAGGCGGCGATAACGGTGCAGGGGGAAGCTCATGGCGTTTCCTTCCGGAGGAGATCGAGGAGATCTGAGAGCCGCGCGCGCGGCGGGACGACGGGAACGGGGAGATGACGCGCGACGACGGCGCGAGCCGTCTCGGGACCGAGGACGCCCCATCTTACCGGCGGCGGCGAGGGAACCGCCGAGAGGAGAACGTCGAGACCGGCCGTCGAGCCGACCGCGACCGAGCCGAACCGGCCGGCCGCAAAATCCGTGAGGACGGCCGGATCGAGCTCCGAGGGCAAGAGGGCGCGTTTCACATAGACGACGGGAGACGCGAGAGAGAAGCCCAGAGATCGGATTTCTTCGAGTGGTTCGAGGGCTGCGTCCGAGCCGTGCGGCCAGAGGATGCGCATCTCCAGGGGAGTTGAAGATTCTCTTAGAAAGTGAATGACGCCCGCTGCGCCGGGAGTCGATGGCACCACGATCTGCGCAGTGCCGCCGGGCCGCTCCCCCGTATTCACCCTTCTAAGCAAATCCCCCGTTCCCTCCCCCACCGCGATCACGCGCGCGAAGCGCAACGGTAAGAGAGGGAGCAGGACTCGAATCGTCTCCTTGGACGACACGACGAGCGTCGCCCCCGCCGGGTCGAACGCGAGCGCCTCCGCGATGCCCTCGGGCCGCGGTTCGACCGCATGCGTGTGGAGGACCGTCACGTCGGGAGCCGGCGCGGCCTCCTCCGGCCCGGCAGAGCCCGAGCGCAGGAGGAGGAGCCGGCTCACGCGAGCTCGCGCGACGCGTCGATCAGCCGCGCCGCGCCGCGCGCGAGCAGCTTCTCGGCGAGGAGGCGGCAGAGGGAAGAAGGCAGCGCGAAGGGCTCGCTCATCTCGTCTTCGATGCACTCTCGCCCATCGAGGGAAAGCACGCGGCCCACGAGCTTCAGCGTTCGGCTCCCCTCTTCACCTTCGAAGAATCCTCGCGCGCCGACAGGCGCGCGACATCCTCCTCTGAGAAAATGAAGGAGGTCGCGCTCGATCATCGCGGTCGCTCGTGC
>JBBQDQ010000037.1:0-23001 GCA_038319835.1 Thermoanaerobaculia bacterium
CGTCTTTGCCGCCTTTCAGGTCGCGCGGGACGAAGCTGGGCGTCGTCACGACGCGGAGAACCTTCGCCCCCGGCGCGACGTCGATGCGCACGTCGCGCGTCTCGCCGCCGCCCGGAACGTCGAGGGACGCGGCGGGCCGTCCGTCGAGGTCGACGCTCACGGCCACGGTGCGGCCGTCCGGGCGCGCGTTCTGGACGCGGAAGGCGACGGACGTCTCGCCGGGCCGGATCCCGCGGTACGCGAGGGGGCCCATCCAGTGGAACGGGTCTCCCGGCCGCGCGGGGTAGACGCCGGCCCAGGTCGTGGTCCGGAAGGGCGCCTCCGGACGCGCGGTCGGCAGCGCCGCGGCCACGGCGCCGAGGACGCCTGCGGCCGCGACGATGGCCGCGGTGCGCGAAGGCTGCCAGCCTCCGGCGGCGCGCGGGCGGTTCGCGCGTGAGGTGAGGTGAGGGACGAGGAGGAAGCCGGCCGTGAGGCTCGTCAGGATCGCGATCTCGAAGAACCGGGTGTGCGAGCCCGTCTGGCAGGCCACGAAGAGGCCCGCGAGGGCCGCCCCGGCGGCGCGGGAGACGGGGTCGATCGGGCCCCGGGCGAAAGCGGCGTCGAACGCCCGGGCCAGGAGCGGTACGACCGCGAGGAGCGCGAGGAGAAGGCCCGGGATGCCGCACTCGGCCGCGACGTCCAGGAGCGCGTTCGTGGCGCCGTCCGTCACGGCGACAGGCCCGTGGCGCTTCGCGTAGGCCGCCGGGAACTCGAACGGAAATCCCGCGAGGCCGACGCCCGAGAGAGGCTCGTCGGCCGTCATCTCGAACGCCGTCCGCCAGAACATGACGCGGTGGTTCGCGAACCCGGAAAAATCGCGCGCCTCGAGCGCGGCGCCGAGCCGGCTCAGGAGACCGCCGGCGGCGATCGACCCGCCGCGCGGAAGGAGCCGTACGGCGAGGACGCCCGTTCCGATCAACGCGGCGGCGGCGGCGGCGAGGACGAGAGGCCGGACGCGCCGCCGGCGCACGAAGCCGACCGCGGCGAAGGCGGCGGCGGCGGCGAGGAGCAGGAATCCGCTCCGCGATCCGGAGGACTCGAGCGCGACGGCCGCGGCGACGAGGCCCGCGAGGGCGGCCGCGCGCCGGGCTCCGTCCGACGCCGCTCCGCGCCCGACGAGGGCGGCGAGGAGGAGCGGGACGAGGAGCCCGATCCCGACGCCGAGCGCGTTCGGGTCCGTGAACGTCGCGGCCCGGCGCTGCATCCCTGACCACGGCTGGAACAGCGGGTCGAGGGGCCGGAAGCGCTCGACAGCCGCGACGAGGAGCGCCGCGGCTCCGCCCGCGCACGTCCAGAGGAGGAGCCGGTCGCGCCCGTCCGGGTCGAGCGAGAGGCGGGTGAACGCGTCCAGCGCGAGGAGGAGGAGGACGAGCCCGAGGAACGCGAGGGCCGCGTCGCGCGTACGTTCGGCCGCGGTCATCCCGAGGACGTTCACGACGAGCGGGTCGACGCGTCCGCGGAGAAGGAGAAAGAGCGTCTCGCCGCGGACGGAGGACGCCAGCGCCGACCCGGCGGCGAGGACGAGGAACGCCGACGCGAACGTCACGAGCCGGGGGGGCAGGAGCGAGCCCTCTGCGCGCGCGAGGCGCCGGGCGAGGGCGCTGCCGAGGGTCGCGAGGGCGACCGCGGGGAGAAGAGGCGCTCCGCCGTGGTCGCCGAGGAGCCGGGGGAGGCCCATCCCGAGGGGCGCCACGGCGGCAAGGACGCACGTCGCGAGCGCGGGGCGCGTCCAGCCGAGAAGGAAGCCGGCCCCGGCGAGTCCGAGTCCGGCGGCGCGCGTCACCGGCGCGGCCGAGTCGGGAATCGTCCAGAGGGAGAGCGCGGTCAGAAGAAGCGTCGCGCCGAAGGCGAGGGCCGCCCGGCGCGGCGGGGTCAGACCCGTACCTCCTCCTGGAGGGGCGCGTACGAGAGGGCGCCCGCGGCGCGCGCCCGGATCGCCTCGAGCGCCGCCGAGGCGGCCGAGAGCGTCGTGAGGCACGGAATGTCGCGCTCGAGGGCCGTTCGGCGGATCGCGACCTCGTCGTAGAAGGACTCCTTGCCGAGAGGCGTGTTCACGACGAGGTCCACGGACCCGTTGATCATGAGGTCGACGATGTTCGGCCGGCCCTCGTTGACCTTGAGGACGGTGCGCGGCGAGAGGCCGCCCTTCTGCAGCGCCTTCGCCGTGCCCGCCGTCGCGAGGAGCGTGAAGCCGAGCGCGTGCAGCTCGCGCGCGAGCGGGAGGAGGGCGTCCTTGTCGCCGTCGTGCACGGAGAGAAACGCGCTGCCCCTCTCGGGGAGGCGGATGCCCGCGCCGAGCGCGGCCTTGAGGAACGCGAGCCCGAACCCGCGGTCGCGGCCCATGACCTCGCCCGTCGAGCGCATCTCCGGGCCGAGGATCGTGTCGACGCCCTCGAACTTGCGGAACGGGAAGACGGGCGCCTTGATCGAGAAACCGAGGACGGGCGGCTCCTCGGTGAGGCCGACCTCCGGGAGCGTCTGGCCGAGGCAGAGGCGCGCCGCGAGGCGCGCGAACGGGACTCCCGTCGTTTTCGCGACGAACGGCACCGTGCGCGAGGCCCGCGGGTTCACCTCGAGGACGAAGAGCTCGCCTCCGCGAATCGCGTACTGGACGTTCATGAGTCCGACGACCTTCAGCGCGAGCCCGAGCTTCACGGTCGCCTGCCGGATCTCGCCGAGCGCGGCGCGCGGGACGCGCCGGTAGGGCGGGAGGACCGCGTACGAGTCGCCGGAGTGGATGCCGGCCTGCTCGATGTGCTGCATGACGCCCGCGACGACGACGTGCTCGCCGTCGCCGAGGGCGTCGACGTCGAGCTCGTACGCGTCCTCGAGGAAGCGGTCGATGAGGATCGGGCGGTCGGGGAACGCCGCGAGCGCCTCGCCGAGGACCTGGCCGAGCATGTCCTCGTCGTAGGCGATGCGCATCGCACGTCCGCCCAGCACGTAGCTCGGCCGGACGAGGAGCGGGAAGCCGAGCTTCCGGCCGACGCGCATGCCTTCCTCGGCCGTGCGCGCGACGCCCCACGGCGGCGCCTGGAGGTTGACCTCCCTGAGGAGCTCGCCGAACCGCTCTCGGTCCTCGGCGCGGTCGATCGCCTCGGGCTGGGTCCCGAGGATCGGGACCCCCGCGCTCTCGAGCGCGTGCGCGAGCTTGAGCGGCGTCTGCCCGCCGAACTGCACGAGGACGCCCTTCGGCTTTTCGCGCTTCACGACGGCCATCACGTCCTCGAACGTCAGCGGCTCGAAGTAGAGGCGGTCGGACGTGTCGTAGTCGGTCGACACGGTTTCGGGGTTGCAGTTCACCATGATGGAGTCGTAGCCGGCCTCGGTGATCGCCTCAGCCGCGTGGACGCAGCAGTAGTCGAACTCGAGGCCCTGCCCGATCCGGTTCGGCCCGGAGCCGAGGACGACGACCTTCTCCTTGGCGGTGACGAAGGACTCGTCCTCCGTCTCGTAGCACGAGTAGAGGTAGGGCGTGAGGGACTCGAACTCGGCCGCGCACGTGTCGACGCGGCTGAAGACGGGCGTCACCGCGAGGCGCTCGCGGGCGGCCGCGACGTCGGCGGCGCTCTTCCCGGTGAGGGACGCGAGGTCGGGATCGGAGAAGCCGTTCCGCTTGGCCTCGCGCAGGAGGTCGGGATCCTCGAGGGCCTTCGCCCCGGCCGCGCGGACGCGCGCCTCGACCGCGAGGACCTCCGCGAAGCGGTCGAGGAACCAGCGGTCGATCCCCGTGATGTCCGAGATTGCCTCGACGCTCGTGCCGTGGCGGAGCGCCGCGAGGACGGCGTGCAGGCGCTCCGGCCGCGGGACGCGCAGCGCGTCGGGCTTGGGCGCGGGCATGGGGACGGCGTCCACCCAGCCGGTGCGGCCCGTCTCGAGCGAGCGCAGGGCCTTCCCGAAGGACTCGGCGAACGTCCGCCCGAGCGCCATGACCTCGCCGACGGACTTCATCTGGACGCCGAGCGTCGTCGACGCGCCGGGGAACTTCTCGAACGTGAAGCGCGGGATCTTCGTGACGACGTAGTCGAGCGTGGGCTCGAAGGAGGCCGGCGTCTTCTTCGTGATGTCGTTCGGGATCTCGTCGAGGCGGTAACCCACCGCGAGGAGCGCCGCGATCTTCGCGATCGGGAAGCCCGTCGCCTTCGAGGCGAGGGCCGACGACCGCGAGACGCGTGGATTCATCTCGATCACGATCCGGCGTCCCGTCTTCGGGTGCACGGCGAACTGGATGTTCGACCCGCCGGTCGCGACGCCGACGGCGCGGATGACCTTCTTCGCGTCGTCGCGCATCGCCTGGTACTCGACGTCCGAGAGCGTCATCTGCGGCGCGATCGTGATCGAGTCGCCGGTGTGGACTCCCATCGGGTCGAGGTTCTCGATCGAGCAGACGACGACGAACGTGTCCGCCGCGTCGCGCATGACCTCGAGCTCGAACTCCTTCCACCCGAGGACGGCCTCCTCGACGAGGACCTCGTGCGTGGGGGAGAGCGTCAGGCCGCGCTTGACGATGGACTCGAAGTCGTCCTTGTTGAAGGCGATGCCGCCGCCGGTTCCGCCGAGCGTGAAGGAGGGGCGGATCACGACCGGGTACCCGAACGGCTCCGCGATCACGCGGGCCTCGTCGAGGCTCCGCGCCATGCCGGACTTCAGGACGTCGACGCCGACCTCCTGCATCGCCTGCTTGAAGAGGAGGCGGTCCTCGCCGAGCTTGACCGAATGGATCGAGGCCCCGAGCGTCTCGACGCCGTATTTCGCGAGGACGCCGGCCTCGTCGAGGGCGACCGCGAGGTTGAGGGCCGTCTGCCCGCCGACGGTCGGGAGGAGGGCGTCCGGCTTCTCCTGGGCGATGATCGCGGCGACCGTGGCCCTCTCGAGCGGCTCGATGTACGTGGCGTCCGCGAACTCCGGGTCCGTCATGATCGTGGCCGGGTTCGAGTTCACGAGGACGACGCGGTAGCCCTCGCGCCTGAGGGCGCGGCACGCCTGGGTCCCCGAGTAATCGAACTCGCAGGCCTGGCCGATCACGATCGGCCCCGAGCCCAGGACGAGAATCGACTTGATGTCGGTTCGCTTCGGCATCGGTCGCGGAGTTTACGGGATGCGGTCGAGAGGCGTCTGGCGCCGGAGCAGCCTCCGGGATAGAGTCTCAGAAGAACCGGAAAGAGACGGGAAAGAAGGAGATTTCTGCAAATGAGAAGAACCCTTTGGAACGGCTTTGCCGCGTGTGTCGCGGCCGCGCTTCTCGTGACGGCGCCTTCGGCCGCTGCCGCCAAGAAGAAGACCCCGACGCCGACCGCCGAGGCGACGGACGCGAAGACGACCTCGATGGCCGACAAGTCGGCGAGGACCGAGAAGGTCAACCTGAACACGGCGACCGAGAAGGACATCGCCGCGGCCAAGGGCGTCGGAGACAAGCTCGCCAAGGAGCTCGTCAAGAACCGCCCCTACAAGACGTGGGAAGAGGTCTCGAAGGTCAAGGGCGTCGGCACGGGCAAGAAGCTCGACTCCCTCAAGAAGGTCCTGAAGCTCTCCGAGGGCGTCGCGGCGAAGGAGGAGACGGCCACGACCGAGAAGAAGAAGTCCAGGAGTTCTGCGAAGGATGAGGGAACGGCGGCTCCCGCCGCGGCTGGCGCGACAGCAGGTGGCGCGGCCGCTTCCTCCGGCAAGGAGACGTCCTCTTCCTCTTCAACCTCTAAGAAATCTCCTTCTTCTTCCTCCTCCGAGAAGCTCGCGCCCGGGACGAAAATCAACATCAACACGGCGTCCGCCGAAGAGCTCGACAAGCTGCCCGAGATCGGACCCGTGAAGGCGCAGGCGATCGTCGAGTACCGTAAGGCGAACGGCCCCTTCAAGTCGGCCGAGGACATCGAGAAGGTCAAGGGCATCAAGGAAGGCACGTTCGCGAAGATCAAAGACTTCGTCGTGGTCAAGTAGGGAGACGGCGATGGGCCTTCTCGACGAAGTCCTCAAGGAAGTCGGAGGCGCCTCGGGCGTCGCCGGCGCCAGCGACGCGCACAAGAGCCTCGCGACCGAGCTCCTCGGCATGGTTACGGGCGGCGGGATGTCGGGCGGGCTGACGGGCCTCGTGAACATGTTCACCCAGAAGGGGCTCGGCGACGTCGTGAGCTCCTGGGTGTCGACCGGCAAGAACCTCCCGATCTCGCCGGACCAGATCCAGGCCGTGCTCGGCAGTGCTCAGGTTCAGGCCCTCGCGGCCAAGGCGGGAATCGATCCCGCAAAGGCGAGCGCCGCGATCGCGCAGATCCTCCCGCAGCTCGTCGACAAGGCGACGCCCAACGGCCAGATCGCGGCGGGCGGTCTTCTCGACACGCTCTCCGGCTTTCTCAGGAAAGGCTGACGAACCTCCGTCCGGAGTTCTCTGCGGGTCCGCTCCGGCGGGCCCGCGTCGTTCTCAGAACGTCCGCGAGTAGACGTAGGTGAAGCCGGACACCTTGCAGTGGCGCACGGGCGGTTGGAACTTCACGGTTTTCACCTCGGCCTTCACGGCCTCGGCGCGCTCCGGGGAGCCCGTCTCGTTCGTGACGACACGGACGGTCGTGACGGACCCGGTCTCGTCGACGTCGGCCTCGACGACGACCTTGCCCCTGGCGCCCGGCGCATCGCTCATCCGCAGCATCGGCGGCTCGGT
Source organism: Thermoanaerobaculia bacterium (assembly GCA_038319835.1). Classification (GTDB taxonomy): domain Bacteria; phylum Acidobacteriota; class Thermoanaerobaculia; order UBA5066; family UBA5066; genus Fen-183. Next base: position 6,692 of record JBBQDQ010000037.1, read on the forward strand.
CAGGACCTCCTTGCGGTCCGGAAGGCAGCCGTCGTCCTTCCGGAGGAGGTCCTTCCGGATCCATCCGATCCGCTTGTCCGGGAGTTTCACGTGCAGCCAGCCGTCCTTTTCCTCGAAGGACGTCAGGCGCGCGCCCTTCCCCAGCTTTGCGACCGTCGGGGCCTTCGTCGACGCGCTCTCCCGGACGTTGATCGACTTCGTCACGACCCAGGCGACCTCTTCGGCCTGAGGCGGGGCCGGCTCTGGCGCCGGCTCCGGGGCGGGCGGCGGGGGAGGGGGAGGAGCGGACGCGCACCCGCCGAGGCCGGACACGGCGATTGCGAGGGCCGCGGCGGCGACCGCGTCGGTGAAGCCGCGCCTCATCGGGCGGCGCCTCCGACCGTCTTCTCGAGGAATGCGAGCTCGTCGGCGGCCTCGTCGACCAGCTTCCCGACGGGCTTGCCGGCGCCGTGGCCCGCGCGCGTCTCGATGCTGATCAGGATCGGCGCGTCGCCGCCCTGGGCCTCCTGCAGCGTCGCCGCGTACTTGAAGGAGTGCGCGGGGACGACGCGGTCGTCGTGGTCGGCCGTCGTCACGAGCGTGGGCGGATAGGACGCGCCCTTCCGGATGTTGTGGAGCGGCGAGTACGCGTAGACCCACTTGAACTGGGTCGCGTCGTCGGACGAGCCGTACTCGGATGCCCACGCCCAGCCGATCGTGAACTTGTGGTACCGGAGCATGTCCATGACGCCCACGGCCGGGATCGCGGCCCCGAAGAGGCCGGGCCTCGGGTTCAGGACCGCGCCCACGAGGAGGCCGCCGTTCGCGCCGCCCGCGATCGCGAGCTGCTTCGGCCCGCACACCTTGTTCGCGACGAGCCACTCGCCGGCCGCGACGAAGTCGTCGAAGACGTTTTGCTTGTTGCCGAGCATGCCGCCCTTGTGCCACTCCTCGCCGTACTCGGAGCCGCCGCGCAGGTTCGCGACGGCCCAGGTCCCGCCGCGCTCGACGAAGACGAGAGCCTTCACGGAGAAGGACGGGAGGATCGCGACGTTGAACCCGCCGTAGGCCGTCAGGAGGGCGGGCGCGGTCGCGTCGCGCTTCGCGCCCTTTTTCGACACGAGGAAGACGGGCACTTTCGTTCCGTCCTTGCTCGTCGCGAAGACCTGGGACGTCTCGAACGCGGAAGGGTCGAAGGCCGTCTTCGGCTGCTTCCAGAGCGCCGTCTTGCCGGCCGCGAGGTCGAGGCGGTAGACGGCGCCGGGGGTCGTGAACGACGTGAAGGTGAAGTACGTGTCGGTGTCACCGCGGCGGCCGCGAAAGCCGCCCACGGCGCCCAGCGTCGGCAGCGCGACCTCGGGGCCCGGCTTGCCGCTGCGGTCGTAGATCCGCACGCGGTGCGAGGCGTCGTGCAGGGTGACCGCGACGAAGCGGCCTCCCGCGGCGTCGACGTTCGCGAGGACGTCCGGCCCCTGCGGAATGACGTCGCGGAAGGCGAGCGGCGCCGCCGCGAGGTCCACGGCGACGAGCCGGTTCCGGGGCGCGCCCCTGTCCGTGCGCAGGTACGCCGTCGTGCCGTCGCTGTCGACCCAGCTCCAGCGGGCCGAGAAGTCGTCGGCGACCTTGATCCAGTCCGCACCGGCGGCCGAGAGGTCCCGGACCCACAGGTTGTTCTTGCTGCTCGAGCCGCGGGAGATCGAGAGGACCAGCCAGCGCCCGTCCTCCGAGACGCGAGCCTGGTGCATGGCCTTCGGATCGTCTTCGGCGAAGACGAGCGTGTCGTTTTCCTGCGGCGTTCCGAGCCGGTGGAGGAAGACCTTCTGGTTCTTGAGGACGGCGTCGAGCTCGCGGCCCGAAGGGGGCGTGTCGTAGCGGGAGTAGTAGAGGCCCGTGCCGTCCGCCGTGAAGGCGGGCGTCGAGAACTTGATCCAGCGCAGCCGGTCTCCGGTCTCGGCGCCGGTCGCGACGTCGACGATCCGCCACTCCACCCAGTCCGAGCCCGCCGCCGCGAGACCGATCGCGGCCTTGTTCCCGTCGCGCGAGACGGAGAGGCCGGAGAGCGCCACCGTCCCGTCCTTCGAGAGGCCGTTCGGGTCGAGGAGGACGCGCGGGTTCGCGCCGCCGCGGTCGGCGACGAACTGCACGGGCTGGTTCCTGAGGCCGTCGTGCCGCGTGTAGAACATGCGCGCGCCTTCGCGGAAGGGCGCCGAGAAACGCTCGTAGTTCCAGAGGGTCTCGAGCCGCGTCCGGATCGCGGCGCGCTGGGGGATCGCGTCCAGCCACGCGCGCGTGACCGCGTTCTCGGCGTCGATCCACGCCCGGGTCGCGGGCGCGTCGGCATCCTCGAGAGGCCGGAAGGGATCGGAGACCTTCGTGCCGTGGTAGTCGTCCACCTGTTCGGCGCGCGGCGCCTTCGGGTAGGTGAGGTGCGCGGGAGCGGCGGCGAGCGGGCCCGCGGAAGGCGCGGCGGCGAGGACGAGAAGTACGAGAACGAGTCGCAGAACCTTGAGACGCATCCGCAGATCGTACCGCGGCCCCGGGGCGGTACGATCGGGTCTCCATGCCGGCAAACCTCTCGATCCACAAGTTCGGCGGCACGTCGCTCGGGGACGCCGACCGCATCCTCAACGCTGCCCGCCTCCTCGCCGCCGCCGCCCGGAAGGGGCGGGTCGTCGCGGTCGCGTCCGCGATGGGAGGCGTCACGGACGTCCTTCTCGGAGCGGCCCGCGACGCCGAGCGCGGCCGCATCGGGCCCGCCCGGGCCGCCGTGGAAGCGCTCCGCGAACGCCACGAGGCCGCGGCGCGGGCCCTGGGCGTGCGCTTCGACGCGACGCCCCTCCGCGAGCTCTCAGCGGCCCTCGAGGGCGTCGCTCTCCTCCGCGAGCGCACCGCCCGCGTCACGGACCTCGTGTCCTCCTTCGGTGAGCGCCTGTCGGCGCCGCTCCTCGCGGCGACGCTCGTGAAGGCGGGCGTCCCGGCCCGGGCCGTGGACGCGCGCGAGATGCTCGTGACGGACGACCGGCACGGGGCCGCGACGTGCGACCGCAAGAAGAGCGACCCGCGCGTGCGGCGCCGCCTGCGCCCGCTTCTCGCCAAGGGCATCCTGCCCGTCGTGACGGGCTTCGTCGCGCGGAGCGCGCAGGGGGAGACGACGACCCTCGGCCGCTCGGGCTCCGATACGACGGCCGCCCTCCTCGGGGCCGCGCTCGCCGCGAAGGAAGTCGTGATCTGGACCGACGTGGACGGCGTCCTCTCGGCCGACCCGCGCCTCGTGCCGGGCGCGCGCCTCCTCCGGCGCCTCTCCTACCGCGAGGCGGCGGAGATGACGTACTTCGGGGCGAAGGTGCTTCACTTCCCGGCGGTCCTCCCTGCGATCGCCGAGGAGATTCCGCTCGTGATCCGGAACTCGTTCCACCCGGAGCGGCCCGGCACGACGATCGCCGTGAAGGGCGACGGTGCCCGCGGCGTCCGCGCCGTGACGGCGATCTCCGGGATGTGCCTGCTTTCGCTCGACGGCAAGGGCATGACCGGCATCCCCGGCATCGCGGCGCGGGTCTTCGGCGCGACCGCGCGCCTCGGCGTCTCGGTCGTCATGTTCTCGCAGGCCTCGTCCGAGCAGAACATCGCGCTCGTGATTCCCGAGGGCGACCGCGCGCGCACGGTCGCGGCTCTCGAGCAGGAGTTCCGCTTCGAGCGCCTCACGGGCTCGATCGACGGCGTGTCGGCCCGGGCTCCGATCGCGGTCGTCGCGGCCGTCGGCGACGGGATGCGCGGAACGCCCGGGATCGCGGCGAAGGTCTTCGCTGCCGCGGCGCGCGCCGGCGTGAACGTCGAGGCGATCGCGCAGGGCAGCTCCGAGTGCAACATCAGTTTTGCGGTCGACGGGAAGGACCGGGAACGTGCCGTGAAAGCGTTGCATCGGGTGGTCGCGTTCTGATCTCCGTCTTCGCTCCCGCCTCCGTCGCCAACTTCGGGGTCGGCTACGACGTCCTCGGCGCGGCGCTCGAAGGCCCGGGCGACGTCGTACGCGCACGCCTGACGGAGAAGCCGGGCGTCCGGCTCTCCGGGATCTCGGGCGACGGCGGGCGGCTGCCCCTCTCGGCGCGCCGGAACACGGCGGCCGTCGCGGCCGCGGCGGTCCTCGAGGCGGCGGGGGAGCTCCGCCGCGGCATCGAGCTGACGCTCGAGAAGGGGCTGCCCCTGTCGAGCGGCATGGGGTCGTCCGCGGCCTCGGCGGCGGCCGGCGCCCTCGCGGCAGGCCTTCTCCTCGGCGTGACGGACCGCGCGGCTCTCCTCCGGCCCGCGCTCCTCGGCGAGCACGTCGCGGACGGCTCATGGCACGGCGACAACGTCTTCGCGTCGCTGCTCGGCGGACTCGTCCTCGTCCCGTCGTCCGATCCGGACGGGGCGCTCGCGCCCGTGCGCCTGAAGGCGCCCGCGCGCCTGCGCCTCGTCCTCGTCCATCCCGCCCTCGAGCTCGAGACGCGCCGTGCGCGCGGCGTCGTCCCGCGGAAGGTCCCGATGGCCGTCCACGCGGCGCACGCCGCCGCGCTCGCGGGCTTCGTCGCGGCGCTCGCGTCCGGCGACCTCGCGCGCGCGGGCCGCGCGCTCCTCGAGGACCGCCTCGTCGACCCGGCGCGCCTGCCACTGATCCCCGCGGGCCGCGCCGTCCTTGACGCGATGCTCGCCGCCGGCGCGCACGGCGTCTGCCTCGCCGGCGCCGGGCCTTCGCTTCTCGCGCTCACGGAGGACGGCGCGACGGCCGGGCGCATCGCGCGCGCCGCCGAGGCCGCCTGGCGCCGCGCCGGTATTGCCGCGAGCGCCGCGGTCCACCGCCTCGACACGAAGGGCGCGCGGCGCGTCCGCTCATAATCGGCCGATGCCCGCTCCGCCCGTCGCCGCCCGCTTCCGCTGTCTCGCCTGCGCGGCGGAGTATCCGCTCGCCGAGCCGCGCACGGCGTGCGCCGCCTGCGGCGAGCTCCTCGACGTCGCGCCCGACGTTGCGTCGTTCGGACTGTCGGGAGCGGCCTGGCGCGATCTCTTCGACCGGCGGCGCGCCGCCGCGGGGTCGCCCGAAACCCAGGCCTTCGAGCGCAGCGGCGTCTGGCGCTACCGCGAGCACGTCCTGCCCGGCCTCGACACGCGGCACCTCGTGAGCAAGCCCGAGGGCGCGACGCGCCTGTACGCCGGAGGCGCGCTCGGCGAAGAGCTGGGCCTCTCGCGGCTCTTCGTCAAGCACGAGGGCGAGAACCCGACGCTCTCCTTCAAGGACCGCGGGATGGCGGCGGGCGTCACGTGGGCGAAGGCCTGCGGCTTTCCGCTCGTGGGCTGCGCGTCGACGGGCGACACGTCGGCCGCGCTCGCGGCCTACGCAGCGGAGGTGCCTGGGATGCGCGCCGTGGTCCTCCTTCCGCACGCGAAGATCACGGACGAGCAGCTCTCCCAGGCGCTCGCGTACGGCGCGACGACGCTGGGCCTCGACACGGACTTTGACGGCTGCATGAAGATCGTCGCGGCGCTCGCCGACGAAGGACGCGTCTACCTCCTGACCAGCAAGAACGCGGTGCGCCTCGAGGGCCAGAAGACGATCGGCTTCGAGGCGATCCACGACCTCGGGTGGACGGTGCCGGACTGGTTCGTCGTGCCCGTCGGGAACGCGGGCAACCTGTCCGCGATCGGCAAGGGGCTGCGCGAGTGGCTGTCCGTCGGCATCCTCGACAAGAAGCCGCGCCTCGCGGGAATCCAGGCCGACGCCGCCGATCCGTTCTTCCGTTCGTACGAGACCGGGTTCGCTGAGCGCGTCACGCGCGTTGCGGGCGACACGGCAGCCTCCGCGATCCGGATCGGCGCGCCCGTCTCGCACCCGAAGGCGCAGCGCGAGATCGGCTTTTTCGACGGGGTCGTGTCCCGCGTGACCGAGGCCGAGCTCCTCGACGCCTTCGCGCTCGCGAACCGCCATGGCCTCGCGATCTGCCCGAACTCCGCCGTCGCGCTCGCGGGAGCCGCGAAGCTGCGGGCCGAGGGCGTGATCAAGAAGACAGACCTCGTCGTCGTCGTGGCGACGGCGCACGCGCTCAAGTTCTCGGGAACGATGGCCGCGTACCACCGCGGGAACGGTCGCCTCGCGAATCCCCCGCGCCGCCTCCCGGCGACGCTCGACGCCGTCCGCGCCGCGCTCGCCTGACGTCCGCCCGGCTCAGCTGCCGGGTGGCTGGTTCTCGTGCGGGCCGCCGCTTCGGATGAGCATGAGCGTCGTCGTCCCGATCTCGAACTCCGTGCGGCTCTCGAGCTCGGTCCGGCCGATCCGCTGGTCGTAAACGTACGTCCCGTTCGTCGACCCGAGGTCCACGAGGAACACGTGCTCGTCCATGACCTCGATCGCGGCGTGCTGACGCGAGGACTGGATGTCGGAGACGATGATGTCGGCGTTCGCGCGGCCGATCACGACCCGCGGCTTGTCGATCTCGAAGATGCGGCCCGAGTCGGGGCCCGAGATGCAGGCGAGCGAGAGGCGGACGCCCTCGGGCAGCCTCAACGGCCGCGCCATGTTGCGCGTGCTCGGGTTGACGGGGACGCGGTCCGTCGTGGGGCGGCGGTCGGAAGGCCCGGCCGTCTCGCCCAGCGGCGCGCTTGCGAGCATCTCCGAGCGGGCGGGTCCGCCCGGGATCGCTCCCTGGCGGCGCTTGCCAGGCTCCGTCATCGCGGTTTCGTCGAGCGAGAACTCGTCGGGCCCGATCGAAACCGGGCGGGCCGGGCCCGGAGCGGCGGATCCGGCCATCGCGGGGTTCCGGATCTCGAAGATGACCGAGCATTTCGTGCACTTGATGCGCTTCGAGGGTGCGCCGCCGAAGCGCGACTCGTCGTAGTGGTAGCGCGCCTGACACGAAGTGCACTGGATGATCACGGTGGAATTTCGATCCTCGGGCGGATTTTAGCCGGTTCTCACGCGGGACGTATCGGTGGAGATCAAGACCGTGTCGCGCGCCGGGCGCGCGCCGCGATCCGCGGGACGGCCTCGAGGAGCCGGTCGACGTCTCCGTCCGTCGTCGTGCGGCCGAAGGAGAAGCGCAGCGTCGCCTTCGCGTCGACCGGCGAAAGGCCGAGGGCGATCAGGACGCGGCTCGGGGCCGTCGTCCCCGCGTGGCACGCCGACCCGGCGGAGACCGCGATTCCCTCGAGGTCGAGGGCCGCGACGAGCGTCTCGGCCTCGGCGCCGGGAAAGACGACGGACGACGCGGTCGGAAGGCGCTGGCCGGCGGCCGCGTTGATCCGGACGCCCGGAACCGCGGCGAGGAGCCCCGCCTCGAGCCGGTCACGCAGGGCGACGAGCCGCGCGCCTTCCGAGGCAAGGCGCAGGCGGGCGAGCCGCGCCGCCTCGCCGAAGCCGGCGAGAGCCGCGACGTTTTCCGTGCCGCCGCGCCGGCCGCGCTCCTGGCCGCCTCCGGCGGCCAGCGGGAGAACGCGAACGCCGGGGCGCACCCAGAGCGCGCCCGCTCCCTTCGGACCGCCGAACTTGTGGGCCGCGACCGCGAGGAAGTCGACGCCGAGCGCCTTCACGTCCACGGGGATCTTGCCGGCGGCCTGGACGGCGTCCGCGTGGACGAGCGCTCCGGCGGCGCGGGCGCGCTCGGCGAAGGCCGTTAGGCCGTCGAAGACGGCGCCGGTCTCGTTGTTCGCGAGGATCGCCGCGACGAGAGCGGTTCCGGCGTCGGCCGGGGAGCTCTCCCGCGGGACGCCGCGGGCGTCGACCGGAAGCTCGAGGGGCTCGAATCCGTCCGGAGCGAGGGAGAGCGCCGCCTCGCGGACCGCGGCGTGCTCGGCCGCCGTGAAGAGCACCTTGCGCCGGCGAGCGTCCGACGCGCGGGCCGCGCGTGCGCCGCCGCGGACGGCGAGATTGTCGGCCTCGGTCCCGCCCGAGGTGAGGACGATTCCGCCCGGTTCCGCGTTGAGGAGCGCCGCAACCTCGTCGCGGGCCCGCTCGACGGCGGCCCGGGCGGCCCGGCCGGGGCCGTGGACGGACGACGGGTTGCCCGCCAGGCCGGCGAGCCACGGGCGCATGGCCTCGAAGACGTCCGGATCGAGCGGCGTCGTCGCATGGTGGTCTGCGTAGAGGACGTCCGCGGGGCGAAGACGTGACATCGGTCCCATTCTAGGGAGGTCCGCAACCCTTGCCCCCCCTTTCCGCGTACAAGAGAGATGACGTGTCAGGGTGGAATCCGTTTTGCTGGGGACGGGCCCACGCGAAGGGTGCGCGCGGGGATGGAAATCCGCAGAATGGGGCGCATGTGGGCGCCGGTCGTGCTTTTCGGCGCGAGTCTCGCCGTCGCGGCTGCCGCTGCGGGGCAGGCTCCTCCCGCCGGGACGCCGGCTCCCCAGGCGCTCGTGGCGACGTCCCCGCCCGTCCCCGAGGCCCAGGCGGCCCGCAGTCCCGAGGCCCTGAAGCTCTTCGGCCGGCTGGACGACGACCGGGCGATCGTCTTCATCGCCTCCGGTCCGCCCGACGCGCGGATCATCGTGCGCTGCCCGAACGTGTTCCGGACGATCGAGATCTGGACGTACCTCGAGCACCCGACGCTCGGCAAGAACGCCCGCATCCTCTTCTATCCCGAGACGCCCACCGGCTCTTACCGCTACTGGACGGTCCTCGAGGGCGAGGCCGCCCTCTTCCCGCCGTCCGACAAGCAGCCGACGCTCGCGGACGTCGAGAAGGACGCCGCCTCGTGTTCCGACGTCGCCCTCGTCGTCTCCGCCGCGAAGGACGTGTCCCGGCGCCAGGGCGACAACAATGGAGGGCTCGCCGAGCGCGGCGCGCTCGCGGTGCCGCGTCTCGTCCCGCCTGCGGGCGCGAAGATCGAGGCGCCCGCGCCGCTCCTCGTCTCGAACAAGCCGCTCACGACCAGGGAACGCAAGAAGCTCACGGCGGAGATGCCGGAGAAGTACCGTCACTTTCTCGACGACGTGGAACCGATCATCACGGACGTCGAGCGCGACACGCTCCTGAAGATCGGAGAGGACTACCAGCGTGAGCGGTTCGTCGAGGAGTTCTGGAAGCGGCGGTCGACGACTCCGGACGGGATGCGGTCGCCCTTCCAGGACATCTACGAGATGCGTCTCGCGGAAGCGAGGACCCGCTTCCGGAACATCAACACGGACCAGGGCCGGATCTTCCTGCTCCACGGGCCGCCCGACGGGGTCCGCAAGGTCGACTGCCAGGACATCTACTGGCCGATCCAGATCTGGTACTACGAGCGCATCGAGTCGCTCCGGATGTCGAAGGTGCTGCTCCTCTTCTACCAGCAGCTCGGCGTCGGCGACTACCGCCTCTGGACGCCGCTCGACGGGCAGGCCGCTCTTCTCGTCGGCAACATCGCGGGAGGATTGAACGGCATCGGCGGGCGGCGCGTGGACGTGACGCGCTGCAGCGAGTACCGCGACGTCATCGCGGCCGTGAATACGGTCGCCGCGAACTTCGGGACCATCGGCGGCATGAAGATGGCCGACGACCTCAAGACGGCCGCCAAGCCCGACGTCGAGGGCGCGGACCGCATCCTCCAGATGACGACGGACCTGCAGACGGGCGCCGCGCAGCTGCCGATCCAGCGCGTCTTCCGCTTCCCCGAGCTCGTCGGGAGCCGGATGCGGATGGAGCTTGCGGTCCTTCTCGAACGCGAGTCGCTCACGAAAAAGCAGATCGGCGAGGAGAGCTTCTACGACGTGGACCTCGTCGGCGAAGTCGTCCGCGACGGCCGGCTCGTCGACAATTTCCGTTACCGGTTCGACTTCCCGGCGTCCAGCGTGAGCGGGCCGTTCGTGCCGCTCACGATCGAGCGCGAGCTCTATCCCGGCGAGTACCAGCTCCGCGTCAAGGTCCAGGACGCGAATCGCAACGCGGCCGCGCTCATCAAGGAGCGCCTGAAGGTCCCGGACACCCCCGAGTCGGCGATGACGGCGGAGGAGAAGACGGCGCGCGAGGCCGCGAAGAAGGCCGTCACGCAGCTCGTCGAGAGCGCCGGCGCCCCGAAGGGGAGCCTCTCCATCCTTCCCATCGCGCGCGAGATCGCGACGGGCCTGATCCGTTTCGAGACGCGGGCGAGCTCCAACGACGTCACGTTCACGGAGTTCTACCTGGACAACACGCGCGTCGTGACGAAGAGGCGTCCGCCCTTCGCGGCGGACCTCGACCTCGGCGAGCTGCCGCGCAAGCACGTCATCAAGGTCATCGGCTACTCGAAGGACGGTCAGCCGATCGCGCAGGACGAGGTGATCCTGAACGAGGGACGCGAGGCCTTCCGGATCCGGATCACGAGCCCGAGCAAGGGCGCCGCGCTCGCCGGCGCGGTGCGCGTCGTCGCGGACCTCGCCATTCCGGAGACCAAGCGCCTCGAGAAGGTCGAGTTCTACGTCAACGACCGGCGCGCCGCGACGCTCTACCAGGAGCCGTTCCAGCAGGTCGTCGACGTCCCGAAGAGCGCGGACCTCGGGTTCCTGCGCGTGGTCGCGACGCTCGAGGACGGCAACTCGACCGAGGACGTCCGCTACTACAACGCGCCGAAGTACCTCTCGGAAGAGAACGTCAAGGCGGTCGAGCTCTACACGTCGGTCCTCGCGAGGGGCCGGCCCGTGACCGGCCTGAAGAAGGAGGCGTTCCAGGTCCTCGAGGACGGAGTGCTGCAGGACCTCGACGGGTTCGAGGTCGTGACGAACCTCCCGCTCTCGCTCGGGATCGGCGTGGACACGTCGGGCTCGATGGAGGAGTCGATCGTCGAGGCGCAGAAGGCGGCGGTCGAGTTCCTAAAGGACGTCATGACGAAGAGGGACCGCACGTTCCTCGTGACGTTCGACAACGAGCCGCAGCTCGTTTCGCGCTTCACGACCGACCGCGAAAAGCTCGCGCAAGCGCTCGCCGGCCTCCGGGCACAGGGCTCGACGGCGCTCTGGGACGCGCTCGTCTACGGGCTTTACCAGTACCAGGGGACGAAGGGGCGGAAGGCCTACGTGATCCTGACGGACGGCGAGGACCGCTGCTCGCATTTCACGTTCGACGCCGCGCTCGACTACGCGAAGAAAACGGGCGTGGCCGTGTACTTCATCGGCCTCAGGATCGGCTCGACGCAGCTCGACGTCCGCCACAAGCTCGGGCGGATCGCGCGCGAGACGGGCGGCACCGTGTACTACGTCGACAGCGCGAGGGGCCTCGCGCGAATCTACGCGGAGATCAACGAAGAGCTCAGAAGCCAGTACCTGCTGTCGTACGTCCCGCAGAACAAGTCCGTGTCGAACCAGTGGCGGAAGATCGAGGTGAAGATGACCCCCTCGAACATGGCCGCCCGGACGATCTCCGGTTACTACCCCTGATCACCGTCCGAAGCGCGCGACGGGAACCGGCGCACCGAACAGGAATCCCTGGGCCTGCTTGCAGCCGTGCGCCATCAGGAACGCGAGCTGCTCCTCGGTCTCGACGCCCTCCGCGATGACGCGCAGCCCGAGGCCGCGCGCCATCTCCAGGATCGCCATCACGAGGGACGCGTCCGCGCCCGTTCCCGGCACCGCGGCCACGAACGTCCGGTCGATCTTGATGGCGTCGAGGGGGAGGCTCTTGAGGTAGGCGAGCGACGAGTGTCCCGTGCCGAAGTCGTCGAGGACGACGCGCACGCCCATCTCGCGCAGGCGGTTCAGTGTCGCGATCGCCTCCTGGATGTCGCCCATCGCGACGCTCTCGGTGATCTCGAGCTCGAGCCTGTTCGCCGGCAATCCCGAGTGCGCGAGCGCGCCCTCGACGGTCTTCACGAGGCCGCCGCGGTGGAACTGGCGCGCCGACAGGTTGACGGCGACGAACCAGGAGCGGCCGGCGTCGGACGGGAACCGTGCGGCCTGCGCGCAGGCCTCGCGCAGGATCCACTCGCCCATGGGCACGATGAGGCGCGTGTCCTCGGCGAGCGGGATGAACGAGTCCGGAGCGAGCAGGCCCCGCTGCGGGTGCTGCCAGCGCACGAGGGCCTCGGCGCCGACGATCGTGCGCGACGGGAGCAGGACCTCGGGCTGGAAGTAGAGGACGAATTCGCCGTTGTCGACGGCGCGCCTCAGGCCCGACTCGAGTGCGAGCCGTTCGCGGATCGCCGCATTCAGGGCTGGCGTGCACAGCTGGAAGTTGTTTCGCCCGCGCTCCTTGGCGCGATAGAGGGCGATGTCGGCGTTGCGCAGGAGAGCGTCCGAATCCGTGCCGTCGTCGGGAAAGAGGCTGATCCCGACGCTGGTCGTCATCGAGAGCCGGTGCGAGTCCACCGCGAGCGGCTCGGCGACCGCGTCGAGGATCTTGCGGGCCAGCGGAGCGATGTGCTCCTTCTCGATGTTCGCGAGGACGAGCACGAACTCGTCGCCGCCGACGCGGGCGACCGTGTCGCCCGCACGCACGGAGGAGCGCAGGCGGGCGCCGACCTGCCGGAGAACCTCGTCGCCGACGGCATGGCCCATCGTATCGTTCACGAGCTTGAAGCGGTCGAGGTCGAGGAAGAGAACCGCGAGCTTCGCGCCCGCGCGCTGCGCCTGGGCGAGGCCGAGGGCCATGTGGTCCTGAAGGCACTTGCGGTTCGGAAGACCCGTGAGCGCGTCGTGGTACGCGAGGTGCTCGATCTCCTCCTCGGCGCGCTTGCGGTCCGTGATGTCGATGCACGTGCCCTCGATCACGGGCCCGCGGCCGGACTCCTCGATGATCGCGCAGCTCTCGAGCGTCCAGATTGCCGAGCCGTCCCGCCGCCGCCCGCGGCCTTCCTGGTTCACGATCACGCGCTCCTTGAGAATCTGGCGGATCCAGTTCTCGCGGTCCGCGTCGTCCGGGTAGAACTCGTGCGCCGGCGTGTCGAGCACGTCCGCGACGGAGTCGTAGCCGTAGATGCGCGCGAAGCTCTCGTTGCACTCGAGAACGCGGCCGTCGAAGGTGGACCGGAAGAACCCGGCGAGGTTGCGCTCGTAGAGGCTCCGGAAACGCCGTTCGGACGTCCGGAGCGCCTCCTCGGCACGCACGCGCGCGGTCGCGTCGCGAAAGCTCCAGACGCGCCCGACGGGCTCGCCGTCGAGACGCTGCGGAAGCGAGTAACGCTCGAAGATCCGCCCGTCCCGAAAGCGCAGGACGTCGAAGCTCTCGGCGTCGGGGTGCTCGTACAGCTCGTGCACCTTTGAGAGGAAGGACTGCGGATCTTCGAGCTGGCCGAGGACGTGCCCGAGGACGCGCTCGTCGTCCCGCGTGGCGAGGACGTCGTCCGGGAGCGACCAGAGCTCGGTGAAGCGCCGGTTGTGCGACACGACGCGACCCTTCAGGTCGACGACGAGCATGCCGTCGGCGGTGGACTCGAGAGTGGACTCGAGCAGGGACACGGAGCGCCTCAGCGACGCGTCGGCGTGCTTGCGGGCGAGCGCCGCGGCGATGTGCTGGGAGACGTCGGTCAGGAGGCTCGTCTCGCGTTCCCCGAAGCGGATCGCACGGGAGTAGCTCTGGACGACGAGGGCCCCGAAGATGCGGCCGCCTGACTTGAGGGGGACGCCGATCCAGTCGAGCGAGGGCGCGCCGATCGCCTCGACCTCGCCGCTGCTCACGAGCTCCGTGAAGAGCTCCGGGGAGGCGAGGAGCGGCCGGGCCGTGCGAATCACGTACTCCGTGAGGCCGCGGCCGAGAGGCTTGGGTGCCGGCGTCGGGTCGAACTCGTCGACGAAGTACGGGAACCTGAGGAGCTTCTCCTCGGAGTCCCAGAGCGCGATGTAGAAATTCCGGGCGTCGATGAGGTTTCCGACGAGCCGGTGGACGGCCGCGTAGAACTCGTCCAGGTCCCGCGCCTTCTCGGCGGCCTCGGCGACGCGGGCGCGGGTTTTCTGGAGCGCGGCGGCCCGTTTGCGCTCGAGGGCGCTTCCGAAGACCTGCGCGAGGAGCGGCAGGGCTCTCACGGTGTTCTCGCTCCAGCTCGCCTCGCGGCGCATGGTGACGATACTCACCACGCCGAGGAGCTGCTGCGACGTCCGGATCGGCACGAAGACGAGCGACTTCACGCCCATGGCGGCGGAGGACGCACGCTCCCAGGCCGCCTCGAGCGGAAGGTCGGCGACGCGGGGCGCGTGCACGACCTCGTGCCGGCGCATCTTCTCGATGGACCAGCGGAAGTCGGCGAGCGGGATGGGCTCCGGCGGGGGGCCCGGGACGTCGCCGTGGCGCCACCGCGTCGTCGGAACGAGGCGCGCCCCGTCTTCCGAGACGAGCCAGAGAATGACTCCGTCGGCTCCGAGAAAGCGCCCGAACGCCGCGAGCGTGTGGTCGACCTGGGCGTCGATCTCCGCGGCGGTCGCGCGAACGAACGCGTTCGAGGTTTCGAGGATGAGGTCCGCGAGGGCGGCGCCCTGTTCGAGAGCTGCCTCGGCGGCGGCGAGCCGGGCGGCGGGGGCGAGGGAAGGCGACGACCCGCTGCGCCCCCGGCCGGTAAGCCCGTCACCCCTCTGCGGCATGCCCGCATTATGAGCCGGAACCGTGTGCACGAGGCCTCGGCTAATCTCCGGAAGCATGACGCCAACGCGAATCGTCCTCGCGTCCTCTTCGCCCCGCCGGCGCGAGATCCTGGCTTCACTCGGGCTGACGTTCGACACGCGCGCGCCCGACGTGGACGAAACCCTCCGGGACGACGAGCCGGCCTTCGACGCGGCCGAGAGGCTCGCGCGCGAGAAGGCGTCCGCGGTTGCGGCAGGGGCGCCGGATGCGCTCGTCGTGGCGGCCGACACGCTCGTCGTTCTCGATGGGGTGGCGCTCGGCAAGCCGAGGGACCGCACCGACGCGCGCCGCATGCTCGAAGGGCTCGCGGGCCGGGCTCACGAGGTCGTGACGGGCGTGGCTCTCGCGCGCGAAGGCCGGCTCGTGTCCGGGCGGGACGTCACCGTCGTCCATTTCGCGCCGATGACCGCCGGCGAGGTCGAGTCCTACGTGGCGAGCGGCGAGCCGGACGACCGGGCCGGGGCCTACGCGGTCCAGGGGATCGCGGGCCTCTTCGTGACGCGCGTCGACGGGAGCCCTTCGAACGTGATCGGCCTGCCGGTGCGCCTCCTCTACACACTGGCGGCGGAGATGGGAGTCGATCTCAAACTCTGAGGACGGGCATCTCGCCGGACGTGTCGCGGGCGGCCTGCCGGGACATCTGAAGAACCGCCGGGAAGGCGAGCCCGGGTCCGAGGACGCCCGCGCCGACGCGAATCTTGAGCCGGAGCGGGAGCGGCCCCTTGCCCTCGCGCCACGGCCGGAACGTCTCGGCGAGCCGCGCGACCTTCAGCTTGCAGCCGTCGAGGTTGGCCTCGACGAGGAGCGCAAGGAACTCGTCGTCTTCCCAGCGGAAGAGATAGTCCGTCATCCGGAGATTCGCGTGGAGATTGTTTGCGACCGTACGAACCGCGTCGTCGACGATCGAGGAATTGCCGCCCGCGAAGTCCGCCCAGTTCGCGACGACGATCGACAGGACCGAGAGGACCGAGCCGTGCCGCCGCGAGCGTTCGACCTCCCGGTCGACGATCTCGTCGAAAAAGGCGCGGGTGTATGCCCCCGACTGCGGATCGCGGATCGGAAACGAGCTGCTCAGCGGGGCCTCCGTTTCACTTCAGTCTATCGCGGCCGGGCCCGGTCTGTCGTACGCTCGGGACGGCATGGCCGAACCTGCAGCTCCGCTCGCCCTGGCCGAATTCGTGGCGGCCGCCCGGGGCACCGCCCCCGCCGACCTCGTCCTGAAGAACGCCCGCGTCGTGAACGTCCTGACCGGGGAGATCCACGGCGGGACGGTTGGCGTGAAGGGGGACCGCATCCTCGGCTTCGGCGACTACCGGACCGAGCGCCCCGACGACACGATCGACCTCGCCGGCTCTTTCGTCGCCCCCGCGCTCTGGGACGCGCACCTCCACATCGAGTCCACGATGACGACGCCGGGCACGTTCGCGCGCCACGCGGCCGTCCACGGGACCGCGGCGGCCGTCACGGATCCGCACGAGATCGCGAACGTGCGGGGCGTCGCCGGCGTCCGCGACTTCCTGGCTGCGGCGGCAGGTCTTCCCGTCGACGTCTTCGTCATGCTCCCGTCGTGCGTCCCCTCGACGCACCTCGAGACGGCCGGGGCGGCGCTCTCCGCGGACGACCTCGCACCGCTGTACGGCCTGCGGAGCGTCCTCGGCCTCGCCGAGCTCATGAACGTCCCCGGATTCCTGTTCGGCGACCCCGGCGTCGTCGCGAAAGTCGAAGACGCGCGGCGACGGCGCGTGCCGATCGACGGCCACTCCCCGCTGCTCTCCGGCCTCGACCTCAACGCCTACATCGGCGC
>JBBQDQ010000038.1:0-22651 GCA_038319835.1 Thermoanaerobaculia bacterium
CCTTCGGCCAGATGTCGGCCCGCGTCGAGGAACGCACGCAGTCGCTCGCCCGCGAGCGGGCGTCGGCCGTGGGCCTCCTCGAGAACCTCACGGCGGCCGTCGTGCTCTATCGCCGGCGGGACGGGGCGGTCCTGCTCTCGAACGAGGCCGCGGACCGCGTCCTGCCGGGTTCGAGCCTCGGCGAGCGGCTCGCCGGCCCCGAGTGGGCGCCGCTGAGGACGGCCCTCGACGCGGCGGGCTCGCGTCCGTCGCCGTACGAGACGCGCGTGGCCGTTCCCGGACCGCAGGGAGAGCGCCTCTTCCGGGTCGCGATCGTCACGCTGTCCGAGGAGCTCGAGGAGGGGCGGGCGATCCTGCTCCTCGAGGACCTTACCGAGTTCACGCGCGCCGACCGCCTCGCCGCGTGGGTCGACGCCGCGCGCGCGATCGCGCACGACATCAAGAACCCGCTCACGCCGATCCGCCTCGCGGCCGAGCGCCTCGGGCGTCTCGAGGAGCGCCGCGAGCCGCCGCCGCCGGGCGCGTTCGCGGAAATCTCCGCCAACATCCTGCGGCAGGTCGCGATCCTCACGGAGCGCATAGGCCGACTCGGCCGGTTCGGCGATCCGGTCGCGCTCGACCGCCGGCGCCTCGACGCGGCGGCGACGCGCGCTCTCCTCGAGGAGGTCGCGGCCGATTTCCGGGCGCACGAGCGTCTCGCAATCTCGGTCGACGTGGGCGCGGACCTCCGCCCCTTCGCCGCGGACCGGCTTCTCCTGCGCGACGCGCTCACGAACTTCCTCGTCAACGCGACCGAGGCGGTCGCCGAACGCGACGGCGCCGTCGTTCTCTCGGCGTCGAACGCCGAGCTGTCCGGCGGCGGGGCGGGCGTGCGGTTCGTGTGCGCCGACGACGGGCCGGGAGCGCCCGAGGGCTCCGCCGACCGGCTCTTCGAACCCGCGTTCTCCACGAAATCGCGCGGTTCGGGCATGGGTCTGGCCGCGGTCCGGCGCACGGCCGAGCGTCACGGCGGCGAGGTCTTCGCGGAGGCGCGGCCACGCGGCGGCCTGGCGATCGGCTTCATACTGCCCGCGCTATCATCGTCTCCGTGAACAGCGGTTCCCGACGCCGCGGCGTTTTCGCCGCGTTCCGGACGGGGGTATCGCGTCCCGTTCTGCTCGGCCTTCTCCTCGCCCTCTTCTCCGCGGGCTGCCGCCGCCCGGAAGCGCCGGCCGGGACGCCGCCGCCGACTCCCGGGGCGGGGCGCTCGGATGCGCTCTTCCTCTCGGAGGCTCCGGCGTTCGTCCCGGACGAGTCGGACGCGGATCTCGCGGGTATGGGGATCACCCGCCTCTACGTCGTCGCCGCGACCCTCGGGCGGGACGGCCGCGCGACCCCGGCGCCTCCTCCTCCGGCGCCGTTGAGACGCCCGATCGTCCTCGTGCTCATGGGCGCCGAAGACGCCGCGTCCGCTCTTACGGGCCGGGGCGCCGAGGCCGGCGCCGAGTGGGCAAGGGCCGTGTCCCGCATCCTCTCGGACTCGAACAGCTGGGGCCGTGTCGTGGGCGTGCACGTGCACATCTGGCCGTCCCCCGAGCAGGCAAAGGACCTCGCGGCCGCTCTCTCCGCGCTCAAGAAGGCGATCGGAGGGGCGCCGGTCTCCGTGACGATTCCGGCGGCGGGCGAAACCACGGCGTGGAAGCCCCTCGCGGGGGCCGCCGACGAGGCGCTCGTTTTTGCGTTCGGGCGGCGGCCCGAGCTCGGCGGGCGAATTGTGAGCGAGATGCCCGAGGACAACGCGAAGATCTTCCCGATCCCGTTCCGCCTCCTCGTCGCGTTCGGCAGCTACGGCCGCGCGGGGGACGGGGCGAGCTTCGGCGGGCGGCTCCTGCCGGACGGGAAGATCGACGAGCTGTCCGAGGACCACGGGCTCGACTTCGAGTTCGGCCAGCAGGTGTTCTCCTCCGAGCCCGGGACGGTCTACACGTTCAAGCCGCGTCCGGGCTCGCGCTCGTCCCTCACGGCCGACGGCGGATGGGCCCGGTTCCAGATTCCGACGATGGCCGAGGGTCTGCGCTCGCTCGCAGGCGCCGGGCGCTGGGCCGTTCCGAGTTACCGCGGGCGCGTATTCCTCGTGGGCGGCGTGCCGAAGGACGGTTCCCTGATCGGATTCCCCGCCGTCCGCGCGCTCCTGACCGGCAGACCGCTCGAGCCGCGCCTCAATGTCGAGGTCGCGCACGCGGGATCGGGCCACGGCTGGATCGAGGTCGCGGTGACTTCGACGAACCTCGGACCGACGCCGACGGACCTCTCGCACTACAACAGCTGGGTGCAGCTGCGGGTCGAGGGCGGCACGGTGGCCGCCGTGCGGCCGGGCGACTTCGACCGGTACGAACAGCTGACGTCCGAGGCCGACGGCTACAAGCCGACGACGTCGAACCGCGCCGTCGTCTGCCGGCTGTTCGAGAACCTCTTCGCCCCGGGCGAAGTCGACGTCTCGGGGCCGATCCGCATCGTCGGGGCGCACCCTCACGTCTTCGCGAGCTGGCACCTGTCGCTGCCGGACGGCAAAGTCAGTGCGGCACCCGAAGTCGAGGCATTCGTGAGCGCCGCGCTGCCGCACGCGACACCCCGCCGGCGCTAGACCAGATTCCGTTCCTTCAGCGCCTGCTCGGCGAGTCGGACGGCAAGGAGCGCGCCCGCACGCCGCAGGTGGTCGGCCGCCAGTGTGAGCGTCACGCGGCGCCCGGAGGCCTCCGCCCGCAGGACGAGCGTCTCGTCGCGCCCCGCGGATTCGACCGGTCCCGAGAGGTTTTCGCGGTCGACGATCTCGAAGGCGCCCTTTCTCGCGGCGACGGCCGCCAGAAGGTTGGCGTTCGTCGGGGCGTCGGCGGAGAGGCGCAGCTCGATCCGCAGCATGTGGCCGTGGAAGACGCCGGTGCGCGCCGAGAGAAGGGTCAGCGGAAGCGGGCGGCCGAGGAGCGAGGCGACGTCGTCAGCGACGTGGTTCTCCCATGCGCCGGAGTCGGCCGGCACCCACGCGTTGAACGCGCCCTGCGTGCCGATCTGCTCCTTCGGGATCGGGCGGAACGCCGCGAGCGCGACGGCCTGCGCGAACATCTCGTCGAGGGCGGGCTTTCCGAGCTCGCTCACGGGCCGGTCGACGGCCGCGGTGACCGCCTCGACGGGCGCAAGCGTGTCCACGAGGCGCACGGCCTCGGCGAGGACGAACGCCACGGGATGGGGCAGCACGAGGACGTTTCCCTGCGGAAGGGGAGCCGGTGCTCCGTCCTCGGAGGGCACGGCGAGCGGTCCCGCGCCCCGTGCGCCAGAGAGGTCGATCACGAGGGAGGAGTCCGTCCGGGTCGCGAGGAAGCGCCCCGTGTCCGCGGCGCTCCCGCAGAAGAAGGCGATCGCGCACGTCTCGAGCGCGTCCGGGGTCAGGGCCGCGACGAACGCGACCTCTTCGTCGTCGTCCGTGAGGAGGCCTCCCTCCACCGGCTTCTGGTGGAAGAGGTGGACGTGGGCGGCCGGGAACGACCGCTCCTTGAGCGCGGCGCGCACGTCGCGGCCGAGGAGCGTCGTCGGCTCGACGAGGCCGACCGAGAGGCCGGGTGGCTTCGTCACGCGCCGCCGCCCGCCGGACGGCGCCGGAACAGCCCGGCCAGCTTTCCGATCGGCGCCGAGGCGGCGTAGACCGACAGGAGGACCGCGAAGGACCGGTCCGGCCGCCAGACGATCGCCGCGAGGACGAGCGCGAACAGCGGCACGAGAAGACGGCCGCGCCGGGACTTCATGTCGAGGTCCTTGAAAGACCGGTAGCGGAACGTCGAGACCATGAGGAACGCGAGCGCGGCGGTGGCGCCGAGGAAGGCGGCGCGCAGCGTGTCCGTGAGCGGCACGCCCGACACGGCCCAGATCAGCCCGCAGAGAGCGCCGGCCGCCGCCGGGATCGGGAGGCCGACGAACCAGCGCTTGTCCACGACGTGGATCTGCACGTTGAAGCGGGCGAGGCGGGAGGCTCCACAGACGACGAAGAGGAACGAGACGAGGAGCCCCCCGCGGCCGAAGTCCGCGAGACCCCAGTGATAGACGAGAAAGGCGGGTGCGACGCCGAACGAGACGACATCCGCGAGGGAGTCGAGCTGCTCGCCGAACGCGGACGTCGTGCCCGTCATCCGCGCGACGCGCCCGTCGATTCCGTCGAGAAACGCCGCGGCGAAGATGAGGATCGCCGCGGTCTCGTACGCCCCCCGGGCGGAGGCGTCGAGCGAGAGATAGCCGCAGAGGATGTTGCCCGCAGTGAAAAGCGCGGGCAGCACGTAAATCCCCCGGCGCACCCCGCGGCGCGGGGCGTTCGAAGGGGAATCGGTCAAGGGATCCTAGTGGGCGGAGACCCGCGCCCGGTGTTCGCGCGCGATCTCTTCCATGCGGTCCTTCAAGTGGAGCTTTTCCTTCTTGAGCCGCTTTTCCTCGATCTCCTCGTCCGTGGAGAGGAAGGTCTTGGACGCGAGCTCGGCCAGCCGGCGTTCGTGTTCGTGGTGGTTCTTCAAGAGGTTCTTGAACTCGTCGTTGTGGCTGGCCAGTTCGTGCTTGATTTCCTCGGTCAAGGACAGCATCGCCACCTCCTCAAATCGGAATCCCGGGTGAGCCCGGCGCCGCGAGTCTGTATTTTCGTGATGCGCGCCGTCAAGAAGGCGTTTTCCTCATGTCCCGGACGAGGACGAGGGCGTCTTCCCCGTCGAGGTAGTAGCGGTTTCGCCGCCCGGCCTCCCGGAACTCGAGGCCCTCGTAGAATGCCCGCGCCGGCCGGTTCGAGACGCGGACCTCGAGGTAGATCTCCTCGACCCAGGTGCTCCGGGCAAAGCCGAGGACCTCGTCCATCAGGAGCGAGGCGACGCCCCGCCGGCGGTGCCGGTCGTCGACCGCGATCTTGTTGACGTGGAGCTCACCCGCGGCCCAGGCGCAGAAGACGTAGCCCGCGAGGTCGCCCTTCGGCCCGATCGCGACGCGGTTGAAACGGTGCGCGGCTCCGATCTCGACCTCGAAATACTCGCGTTTCCACGGGATCGGGAAGGCGGCGCGCTCGAGTGCCGCGACCGCGTCGAGGTCGGCGGCTTCGGCGTCGCGCGTCGCGACGGATTCGGCGAGCGCGCTCACCGGGCGGTCTCCCGGGCCGCCGAGAGCTTTTCCTCGGCCGCGCTCGGGCGGCCGTACACGATCGTCCCCGCGGCCTGTCCGGACTCTGCGGCGGCCGCGACGCGTGCCGCGGCGGCCGCGAGGG
Source organism: Thermoanaerobaculia bacterium (assembly GCA_038319835.1). Classification (GTDB taxonomy): domain Bacteria; phylum Acidobacteriota; class Thermoanaerobaculia; order UBA5066; family UBA5066; genus Fen-183. The sequence goes on from JBBQDQ010000038.1 coordinate 5,264, forward strand.
GCAGGCCTGCCTGGGCGAGGTCCACGACGGGCAGGCCGGCAGCCTCGGCTTCGGCGACGACCGCGCTTCGGAGGCGCGGCGCGGGGGCCTCGGACAGCCGGCCCGCCACGCGCCGGGCCGCGTGGACCTCGTCCCGGCCCGCGTCGAGGACGAACAGGACGTCCGCGGGTTCGGAGAGGGCTGCCGAAGCGGCCCGGAAGGTCGGGACGAGGACGAGCGGGATCCCGCGGGCCCGGGCGAGCCCGCGTGCGAACGCGATTCCGGCCCGTAGGCCGGTGAAGGAGCCGGGGCCCGAGAGGACGGCGACGCGGTCGAGGTCGGCGACTCCGAGGCCGGCGCCGGCAAGCGCGGCCGCGACGGAGCCCGGAAGCGCCTCGGCGGCCGCGGCGGGCAGCGCGCGGACGGGGCCGCGGCCGGCCTCGTCCGCGACCGCGAGCGCGGGTGCGGGGGAGGCCGAATCGAGCGAGAGCACGCGCATCAACAGGGGGTGCGTCGATGCTAGCATCCCCGACCTCCGATGCGCGCGACGCCCATGCTCGAGCAGTACTGGGCACTGAAGCGGGAAGCGGGAGACGCGATCCTCCTCTACCGCCTCGGGGACTTCTACGAGATGTTCTTCGAGGACGCCGAGATCGCGGCTCCGCTGCTCGGTCTGGTGCTCACGGCCCGCCACAAGGACTCGGACATCGAGGCCCCGATGTGCGGGATCCCGCAGCACGCCCTCGAGACGTACCTCGCTCGCCTCGTGACGGCGGGGAAGAAGGTCGCGATTTCCGAGCAGACCGAGGCGGCAGCCAAGGGCCGTACGCTCGTCGCGCGCAAGATCGTCCGCGTCGTCACCCCGGGGACGATCGTCGACCCCGAGCGTCTCGACGCGCGGCGCCCCAACGAAATGGTTGCGGCGGCCTGGGACGGCGACGGCGCGGCCGTGGCCTGCCTCGACCTCTCCACCGGCGACTTCTCGGTCCTCCCGCTGCGCGACGCGAGCGCCGTCTCCGAGTGGCTCCTCAGGCACGCGCCGCGCGAGCTCGTCGTCTTCCCGTCGGACCGCGAGCGGGCCGAGGCGCTCCTCGGGGCCCTGCGGTCCGGCTGGGCTGATCCCCCCGCGCTCTCGACGCTGGCGTCGGAATCGCCGCGCGGCGCGACTGCGGCCGAGCTGTTGAAGCGTCATTTCAGGACCGCGACGCTCGAGCCGTTCGGCCTCGCCGAACGCGGCCCCTCGACGGACGCGGCGGCAGCGCTCCTGTCGTACGCGCGCACGACGCAGCGCTCCGACTGCGACCACGTGCGGTCGCTGAGGCGCGAGGCCGAGGGCGACGGTCTCGTCGTCGACTCGGTCACGGCGGGACACCTCGAGCTCTTCCGCTCCTCACGCGACGGAAGCGCGGACGGCACGCTCGTGTCGCTTCTCGACCGGACGGGCACGGCGTTCGGGGCGCGGATGCTCCGCCGCCTGCTCGAGCGCCCGCTCGGAAAGATCCCCGAGATCGAGGGCCGGCTGGACGCCGTCGAGGAGCTCACGGCCGACGCGGCGCGCCTCGAGGCGCTCGCGAAGGGCTTTCGCGAGATCCCCGACCTCCCACGCCTCGTCTCACGCCTCGCGGTGGGCGCCGGCACGCCCCGCGACCTCGCCTCCCTCGCGGCCGGGCTCGTCCGGGCGGCCCGCCTCTCCGGAACGCTGGACGGAGTTTCCTGCACGCTCCTCGCGCCGGGCGGCGACGCCTCGCCCGACGGCGTTCCCTTCGGGCTCGGCGAGTCCGTTTCCGCGCGCCTCGTCGCCGAACCTCCGGTTTCGGCGAAGGAAGGCGGCCTCTTCCGCGACGGCGTCGACGCGCAGGTGGACGAGATCCGCACACTGCGGCGCGAGTCGGCGACCGTTCTCGCGGCGCTCGAGGCCGACGAAAGAGCTGCCCGCGGGATCCCGACGCTGCGCGTGAAGTTCAACAACGTGGTCGGGCACGTGTTCGAGGTGCCCGGCGCCGCCCGCGCGAAGATCCCGGAGGGGGCGCTCAAGCGGCAGACGCTCGCGAACGCCGAGCGCTACGCGACGCCCGCCCTCGTCGATGTCGACGAGAAGCTCCGGTCGGCCGACGCCCGCCTCGCCTCGCGCGAGCTCGAGCTGTTCCAGCAGCTCGTCGGCGAGGTCGTCGTCGAGTCGGGCCGCATCCTCTCGGCCGCCGCGCGGCTCGGTCTCCTCGACGCGCTCGTCTCCTTCGCGCGCGTCGCGCGCGGCGCCGGCTGGGCGCGCCCGCGCCTCGTCGAGGAGCCGGTCCTCGCGGTGGAAGGCGGCCGGCACCCCGTCGTGGAGGCCCTGCGCCCGCGCGAACCCTTCGTCCCGAACGACACGTCGCTCGGGGTCGAGGGCGCGCACGTCGTCGTCCTCACCGGACCGAACATGGGCGGCAAGTCGACCTACCTGAGACAGAACGCGATCCTCGTCCTCCTCGCGCACGCGGGCTCGTTCGTTCCCGCGGTCTCGGCGCGCGTCGGGCTCTGCGACCGGATCTTCACGCGCGTCGGGGCCTCGGACTCCCTCGTCCGCGGCGAGTCGACGTTCCTCGTCGAGATGGCCGAGACGGCCCACATCCTCCGGCACGCGACCCCGCGCAGCTTCGTGATCCTCGACGAGATCGGGCGCGGGACCTCGACGTTCGACGGCCTCTCGCTCGCGTGGGCGATCGCCGAGCACCTCCACGACGCCGGGGCGCGGCGCGTCCTTTTCGCGACGCATTACCACGAGCTGACCGAGATGGCGCTCGTGAAACCGGACGTCGTGAACCGCACGATGACGGCGAAGGAGTGGAACGGCGAGGTCGTCTTCCTGCGCAAGGTGAGCGACGGGTCGGCCGACCGTTCGTACGGCGTGCAGGTCGCCCGGCTCGCGGGGATCCCGGAGCCGGTCCTCGTGAGGGCGCGCGAGATCCTCGGCAACCTCGAGCGCCACCAGCTCGACGTCGGCGGGCGGCCCGTTCTCGCCGAGCACGCGGGGGCGGCGCCGCAGAAGAACGCGCAGCTGGACCTCTTCCGCGGACAGGGCGAGCTCGTCCTCGACACGATCGGCAAGGCCGACGTCGACTCGATGACGCCGCTCGCGGCGCTCCAGCTCCTCGCGACCCTGCAGCATCGGTTGAGGGGGGAGAAATGAAGAGAAGAAGAAGAAAGAAAGATTTGCTTAGAAGGTGAATAGGGCTTGAGTGACGCCTCGCGTTTCGTGTTTGGGCTACGCGGCCCCGCGCTGGATGCCGATGAGAAGGCGTTCTTCTCCGCGCACCCGCCTCTCGGCTTCTTACTATTCAAGAGAAATCTTCAATCCCCACCTCAAACTGCCGCGCTTCTGGAGGTGCTGAGAGGGCTCTCTTCGCCTGAGCCGCTCTTGTTTGTCGACCAGGAGGGCGGGACCGTCGACCGCCTCGGCCCGCTCCTCGGAACGAAGTTCGCGTCGGCGGCGGCGTGCTCCGAGGCGGGGACCGACCGTGTGCACGAGAACGCGTATCTCATGGGGCGCGCCGCGCGGATGCTCGGCTTCGACGTGGACTTCGCGCCCTGCCTCGACCTCGGGCAGCCGGGGGCGGGCGCCGTCGTCCTCGAGGGCCGGTGCTTCGGGTTCCACGCCGAGGATGTCGTGATCGGTGGGATGGTGTTCCTCCACGGCCTCGCGCGCGCGGGCCTCGCGACGTGCGTCAAGCACTTCCCGGGCCTCGGGCGCGGCGCGGTGGACTCGCACGCGAAGCTGCCGGTCGTCGACGCCCACGACGTGGATCTCATGGTCACGGACGTCGCGCCGTTCACGAAGCTCGCCCGCGGCGCCGACGGCGTGATGGTCGGCCACGCGGCGTATCCCGGGTTCGAGGACGGTGCGATCGTTCCGGCTTCCTGCTCGCCGAAGATCCACTCGATCCTCCGCGGCCCCGTCCGGTTCGACGGCGTCGTCTACTCGGACGACCTCGAGATGAGCGCGCTCGAGGGAACGCTGCCGGAGCGCGCCGGGCGCGCCGCCGCCGCGGGCTGCGACGTCGTGATCCTGTCGAAGACCTTCGAGGCCTACGAAGAGGCCGTCGCCCGGGTGGACTCTCTCGGCCCCGACGCCGCCCGCGCCGAGCGCCTCGCCGCCCTTCGCCGGCGCGTCGCGGGCGCGCCGCGCCCGCGTTTCACGGAAGAGGCCTGGTCACGTCTTGCAGAGGAAGCACAGGCCTTCGCGGAGCTGATGTCGAAGCCGCGGGAGAAGAGGAAAGACCCCTTCGCCTTCTCCTAGAACGGGACGTCGTCGTCCGCGTCGCCGCCTTCGGGTCCGTCCGGAGCCGCGCCGCCGCCGCCCGCTCCCGCTCCGGCGCCCGCGGCGCCGCCCGGCCGCCCGCCGAGCATCCTCATCTCGCGGGCCTTGATCTCGGTGGCGTAGCGCTTCTGGCCGGTCTCCTTGTCTTCCCAGCTCCTTGTCTGGAGTGACCCCTCGATGTAGACGAGGCTTCCCTTCGACAGGTAGCGCTCGCAGATGCCCGCGAGCTTGTCGAAGACACTGACGTTGTGCCACTCGGTCTTTTCCTGCTTCTGCCCGGTGGCGCGGTCGTTCCACGTCTCGCTCGTCGCGATCCGTAGTTTCGCGATCGGGACGCCACCTGTCGTGGCTTTCATTTCCGGGTCGGCCCCGAGGTGGCCGATGAGGATGACCTTGTTGACGGATCCAGCCATGAAATCTCCTCCGATCGGCCCGGATCCTACAATCCCCCCGGCTTGAGTGACACGCGGAAACTGGTCCGGTCGACCTGGGGCATCACGGCGTGGACGGTGGTCTCCCGGATCGCCGGCGTCCTGCGTGACGCGACGATCGCCCGGTTCCTCGGAGCGTCGGCCGCGTCCGACGCCTTCTACACGGCGTTCCGCATCCCGAACACGTTCCGCGCGATCGTGGGGGAGGGCGGGCTGCCGGGCGCGTTCGTCCCGATGGCGAAGAAGGTCGAGCGCGAGCGCCCGGGCGAAGAAGGGGTTTACGCGGGCCGGATGCTGGTCCTGCTCTTCTGTGTGCTGATCGGCCTCGTCGCCCTCGGCATCGTCTTCGCGGGCCCGATCGTCGCACTCTTCGCGAACGGCTTCAAGGCGACGCCCGGGAAGTTCGAGCTGACCGTCCTCCTGACCCGGTGGATGTTCCCGTACATCCTCCTCGTGTCCGTCGCGTCGCTCCTCGAGGCCTACCTGAATGCGAAGGGCCGGTTCCAGCTCTCGGCCGCGACGCCGATCGCCCTGAACCTCGCGATCGTCGCGGCCGCGTGGCTCCTCGCGCCCGCGGGCGTGCCCGTGCCAGCGGCGCTCGTGGCGGGCGTTCTCTTCGGCGGCTTCCTGCAGGTCGCGCTCCAGGGGCCGGCCGTCCGCCGGCTCGGCTTCCGCTTCGCAGGCTCGCCGTTCCACGACCCCGAGGTCTCCCGGACCGCGCTCCAGATCGCGCCGCGCCTGTACGGCTACGGGGTGGGGCAGCTGTCCTTCCTCGTCTCGAGCCGGACCCTCGCCGCCCTCGGCGACGCCTTCGTCACGTACAACTTCTGCGCCTTCCGGATCGTGGACTTCGTCCTCGGCGGCTTCGTCGTCTCCCTGACGCGGGCCGTCCTCCCGTCCCTCTCCGAGCAGGCGTTCGAGAAGGACCGCTCGACCTACAAGGCGACCGTCGCGTTCGCGCTGCGCCTCATCGGGTTCGTGACGATCCCGTCCATGGTGGGCCTCATGCTCCTCGCTTCGCCCATCGTCGACCTGATCTTCCGGCGCGGCCGGTTCGCGGAAGCGGACGTCGCAAAGACGGCGCTCGCGGTCGTGTTCTTCGCAGTGGGACTTTACGCAGCTGCCGGCGTGAAGATCGTGACGCAGGCGTTCTACGCCCTTCACGACACGAAGACGCCGGTGATCGTCGGGACGTTCGACCTCGCGATGTTCTGGCTCCTGTGCGTGTGGCTCGCAAAGCCGATGCAGCACGCGGGCGTCGCCCTCGCGACGTCGGCCGGCTTCTGGATCAACTTCGTCGTCCTCCTCGCCCTTCTGTGGCGGCGCCTCGGGTCGCTCGGCGGGCGGGTCGTGGCGTTCGCGCTCGCGCGACTCCTTCTTGCGAGCCTCGCCATGGGAGCCGTCGTGTGGTTCGCCGCGTACCGGGTGCTGCCGTACGACGCGGGCTGGGCGTTCGCCGTGCGCGCCGGCTGGGTCGCGGGCGCGGCCGCACTGGGCGCGACGGCCTTCTTCGCGTTCGCGGCGCTGCTCCGGGCCCCGGAGATGGGCGAGGCGTTTGGCGCGCTGCGCCGGAAGAAAACGACCTAGAAACGAAAACGCCCGCCGGCTGGAGCCGACGGGCGAACCCTTTGAAGGTGAAGCGGGATTACTGCCCGCCGAGGCAGCCCTTCTGGCCGCTCCGGTTCGCGTAGCCGGTCCCGGCCGTGTAGGCCGCGTTCGACCACTCGCCCTGGACCTTCCACTGCGAGCCGTTCGAGAAGCCCACGAGCGGGGCGCCCCACGTCCATGCGCACTTGTCGCCGTTCTCCTGGCCTGACGAGTCGTACCACGCGCCCGGGCTGGCGGGATCCGTCATCGCTTCAGCCAGCTCGTGGCCCGTGACGTTCGCGAGGGCCGCGAGGCCCTGCGAGTGAAGTCCCGACGTGTCGGCCGGGTCACAGCCCGCGTCGCCGTCCAGCTTCCAGAAGAACGCGAACTGGACGGCCTTGCCGCCGCAGCTGCCCGCGCTATGCCACGCGCAGTAACCCGCGTTCCCGCGCGGGATGTCGGTGTACACGGCGTAGTAGCCGTTCCCGGACGGATCTGGGCTCGTGACGACCCTGCAGACTTCAGCGAGGATCGCCGAGGTATTGCCCCCTCCGCTCGCCGCTGAAGTGTCGATGACGTGGCCCTGATGTGTCGTTGCGGCCCCGACCCGGCCGTTCGATCCCGTGTATTCGGTCGACGTTCCGGCGTAGTGGCTGCCGCTGTAGCCCGTGTACCAGGTGTCGAGGCCCAAAATCTTGTCGCCGCTGTAACTGCCCCAGCTCGTGCCCCAGAAGATGGCCTTCGTGACGGCCGTCGGCATGATCTTCCCGCCGTGGTACGTCATGTTCGCCGACCGCCGCGCGAGCGGCGTGCGGGAGGCGCGGAGCTCGTACTCTTCCTTCGTGTAGAAGAGGTGCGGGACGGGGGCGTCGTCCGCGGAGAAGTCGTCGCCGGTCGCCCGGACGGCGGCGTCGGGCGTGTCCGCCGCCGCGGTTTCGGGCTGCGGAGCGTCCTGCTTCTGTTCCGCGAAGGCGGGCGCCGCCACGAGGGCGAGCCCGGCCACGAATACGAAGCCGCGAATGAACGTCTTCTTCATCGACTCTCCTCCTGAACCGAAAAGATCTCGCCGTGACGAATGGCCGGATGGACGGGCAGCGAGTACCCCGCCCGAGGCCGTGATCTGAATTTCTGGGGAGAACGCTAACAGAGAAGTAGACGCGATCTCAACCAGAAAATCGTCAGATCAGCTCGAGCGGGATCGGGGCGAAGCAGAGAACGAAGATCAGGAACACCGCGACTGCCACGAGCTTGCGCCGGAAGTCGAGCGGCGTGTCCTCGTCGAGGACGGGCGGGTGCCGGAGGCCCGTGAAGAGCGTGAAGGCCACCCAGATCCACCATCCGGGCCACTGGAGGCCCATGAACGCGAGGACGATCAGGAGCGGGATCGCGATCGTCCGCTGGTGCTTCCCGAAGACCGCGTAGAGGGCGTGCCCGCCGTCGAGCTGGCCGAGGGGGAGCAGGTTCAGCGCCGTCACGAAGAGGCCGAACCAGGCGGCGATGAATACCGGATGCTCGACCGCGTCGACGCTCGTGAACGTCGTTCCGATGAAGACCTTCTGAAAGAGGGTCACGAGGATCGGATAGCGGAAGAGGATCGTGCCCTCGGAGAGAACGGACGCCGGATTCGGGCGCGTGTGGGCGATGCCCCAGGCGAGGAGCGGGAGCGTCACGAGGAATCCGGCGATCGGGCCGGCGACGCCGATGTCGAACAGCTTTTTCTTGTCGGGGATCTGCTGCCGGATGCGGATGAAGGCGCCCATCGTGCCGACGAGCGACGGGAACGGGATGAAGAAGGGCGGCGAGGCGTCGATCCCGTAGCGGCGGCACATGAGGTAGTGCCCCATCTCGTGGGCGAGGAGGATCAGGAGGAGCGGCACCGAGAACGTGATCGCCCCCCGGAAAAGAGCGCCGAGGTTCGCGGCCGTGTCCGCGCCGGGGGCCAGGAGGCTCGGCCGGAAGCTCACGGCGAAGTTGGCGCCGACGTATGTCGTCGTCCCGAACGTCAGGACGAGAAGGAGAACGTGGAGCCACCAGCGTTCGCGGCGGCGCGGCGGCGGCGCCGGCAGCCACGAGGGGCCGCCGGGCACGTCAGGAGCGGATGGCAGGTGCGGCGGGGGCAGCGGGGGCGTCAGGGCGGGGCTCCTTCGGGTCCGGCTCGAGGAGGCCGGTCATGTCGCGGAGCTCCTTGCCGGGCTTGAAGCGGATCGTGAAGCCGGGCGGGATCTGGACTTCCTCGGTCGGGCGCTTGGGGTTCCGGCCGATGCCGCGCTTTCTGGGCTTGACGAGAAACACGCCGAAGCCGCGCAGCTCGATGCGCTCGCCGCGCGAAAGAGCCTGACGCATGACCTCGATGATCGTCTCGACGGCCTGCGTGGCCTTCTGCCGCGGCACGTCGGCCGCGTCGGCGACGCCGTTGATGATGTCGTTCTTGATCACGTGTCCGCGGAGTCTACCCGGTCCCGCCCATGTCGTTCAAATCGCGCCCGTTAGCCCGGCTTAGAGGCGGGAGAGCCGGTTCTTGAGGAGGACGATCTCGAGCCCGGTAGCCGCCATGGCCGCGAGCCGCTTGAGGGCCGGAACCGACGGAGGCCGGGCGCCTTCCGGAGCCTCGCCGTAGAGGTACACGACCGTCTTTCCCTTGAGGTTCACGGGGACGACGGCGACGAGTCCGAGGCCGTCCGAGGCGAGCGCCTCGAGCGTCGAAGCCGTTCCGGGCAGATCGGGCTGAGGCCCGACGTAAAAGCCCTCCGTGTTGCGCAGAGTCGCGAAGACGGAAGGCTCGGTGTCGGGCAGGCGGAAGCGGCCGAAGGTCTCGGGCGGCGCGGGCCGCGCCGCCCAGCCGATGACGGCGTCAGGCTGCGCGATGAAGAGCGCGGCGCGCTTCACGTGCCGAAGCGCATCCTCGAGGACCGCTTCGGCGACGTCGTCCCGGTGGCGCGCGGCCGCGAGGCGCCCGAGGAGCTTCTCCTCGGCGGCGGCCTCCGGGCTGGGCTCGGGGCGCTCGGGGAACTCCATCGACTCGGGCTGCGGGTCGAGGACTTCGAGCGGGTCCTCGAAGATCTCGGGCTCCGCCCGCTTGCGGACCGCCGAAGCCTGAGCGGCGAGGGACGCGCCCTCGGACTGCCACGGATCGCCCTCGTCCATGCGGCGGATGCGCTGCGGATACGGCGTCAGCGTGTCGGGCGGCGGAGGCGGCGGGACGACGCGCAGCTCGGGTTTGCTGCGCGGGCGACCGACCTTGGGCTGCGTCGGCTCGTCCGTTTCGTCCCTCGGGCTGGGCACGGCCTCGCGGAGGAAGGCCGCGGCCGTGAGGTAGCGCGGCTCGACGTCGGCCGCGTAGAAGCGGTAGAGGAGCGCGTAGATGCGCACCTCGAGCGCCGCGTGCGGGGCGATCCGGAAGCCCGTGAGGGCCGCGAGCTCGTCCAGCGCGGGGAGGTCGCCGGGGTCGCGCATGGCGACCGAGAGGACCCGCCCCTCCTTGCGGAACGGCACGGCGCGCAGGCGCTGGGCGACGCGCCCCGGGACGAGCCGCAGCACGTCCGAGCGGATGAACTCGAGGGCCTCCGGCGTGGCCGGGGGCACCCGGTTCTGCACGGCGAGGCCGTGCGCGACGATGTCTTCGGAGACCTCTTCCTCGAGGAGGGCGGTCCCGAAACGGCCGCGCAGCCGGCTCTGCCGAAGGACGGCGCGGTGCCGCTGGTCTTCGGTGACGAGCCTGCTTTCGAAGAGGAGATCGCCGAGTCGCGGCATGCGGAGACTTTCCCGCTGAGTTTACACCGCGCCCGCGGGTAGAATCGCCGCCATGAGCGACCGTCCCATCCGCGTCCTCGTCGCCAAGCCGGGCCTCGACGGCCACGACCGCGGCGCAAAGGTCGTCGCCCGCGCGCTGCGCGACGCCGGCATGGAAGTCATCTATTCGGGCCTTCGCCAGACCCCGCAGCAGATCGCCGCGGCCGCCGTCCAGGAGGACGTCGACGTCGTCGGGCTCTCGATCCTCTCCGGTGCGCACAACGTCCTCGTTCCCGAAGTCCTCACGGCGCTCAAGGAGCGCGGCGGGGAGGGGATCGCGGTCGTCGTGGGCGGGATCATTCCGGACAAGGACATCGGGCCGCTCAAGGCGAAGGGCGTGAGGGACGTCTTCCTGCCGGGCACGAGCACGGCGTCGACGGTCGACGCGATCCGTCGCCTCGCGGGCGAACGGGCCGGCTCCTGATCCGTCCGTGAGCGAGACCCTCGTCTCGAAGCTCTCGCCTTCCTCCGGCGAGTTCCAGGAGAACGCCACGCACCACCGTGCGCTCGCCGCGCGTCTCCGGGACGAGCTCGCGAAGGCCCGCGAGGGCGGAGGAGAGAAGGAGCGGCAGCGGCACGTCTCGCGCGGCAAGCTTCCCGTGCGCGAGCGGATCGAGCGCCTCCTCGACCCCGACACCGCCTTCCTCGAGATCGCTCCGCTCGCGGGCCACGGCCTCTACGACGGCGCGGCCCCGGGCGCCGGCCTCGTGACCGGCATCGGCAAGGTCGAGGGGCGCGCCGTGATGATCGTCGCGAACGACGCGACCGTGAAGGGCGGCACCTATTACCCGGTCACGGTGAAGAAGCACCTCCGCGCGCAGGAGATCGCCCTCGAGAACCGCCTGCCGGCGATCTACCTCGTCGACTCGGGAGGAGCGTTCCTGCCCCTTCAGGCCGAGGTCTTCCCGGACCGCGACCACTTCGGGCGCATCTTCTACAACCAGGCGCGCATGAGCGCCGAGGGGCTGCCGCAGATCGCGGCCGTCCTCGGGTCGTGCACGGCGGGCGGCGCGTACGTGCCCGCGATGTCCGACGAGACCGTCATCGTGAAGAACCAGGGGACGATCTTCCTCGCGGGGCCGCCCCTCGTGAAGGCGGCGACGGGTGAGGACGTGACCGCCGAGGAGCTGGGCGGCGGCGACGTCCACACGCGCCTCTCGGGCGTCGCCGACCACCTCGCGGACGACGACGCGGACGCTCTCGAGATGGTGCGCGGGATCGTCGCGCACCTCGCGGCTCCCCCGGCGCCGCCGGCGGGACGCATCGCGCCGGAGGAGCCGCTCTATCCGGCCGAAGAGCTCTACGGAGTCGTCCCGAAGGAAACCCGCCGCCCGTACGACGTGCGCGAGGTCCTCGCCCGGATCCTCGACGGCTCGCGCTTCCACGAGTTCAAGCCGCGGTACGGCGCGACGCTCGTGACCGGCTTCGGGCACGTCGCGGGCTACCCGGTCGCGATCGTCGCGAACAACGGCGTGCTGTTCTCCGAGTCCGCGCTCAAGGCGACCCACCTCGTCGAGATGGCCTGCCAGCGCGGCGTGCCCCTCGTCTTTCTCCAGAACATCACGGGGTTCATGGTCGGGAAGGCCTACGAACAGGGCGGGATCGCGAAGGACGGGGCGAAGATGGTCCACGCGGTCGCGAACGCCGCCGTGCCGAAGATCACCCTCCTGATCGGAGGCTCGTTCGGCGCCGGGAACTACGGGATGTGCGGGCGCGCCTATCAGCCGCGATTCCTGTTCACCTGGCCGAACGCCCGGATCAGCGTCATGGGCGGCGAGCAGGCCGCGGACGTCCTCGCGACCGTGAAGGACGACCAGCGCGTGCGCGAGGGCCAGCCGAAGATGTCGGACGCCGAGCGCGCCGGGTTCCGCCGCCCGACGCTCGAGAAGTACGAGGCCGAGGGAAACCCGTACTACGCGACGGCCCGGCTCTGGGACGACGGGATCCTCGATCCGCTGGATACGCGGCGTACGCTCGCGCTCGCGCTCGCGACGGCGTCCCGCGCGCCCGGAGGGGAGACGCGCTTCGGCGTCTTCCGGATGTGACCGCATGAAACGCACCGCGCTCGCCCTCGTTTTCCTCGCCGCCGCTCCGGCCCTCGCCGCGAACCGCCCCCCGTGCGGGACCATCGGTGCTCTCGAGATCACGTCCCTCACCCGGACGAAGGCGACGGCCTTTCTCCGCTCCGTCCTTCCCGCGGCGCCGGACGGATCGAAGATTCTCTTCGAAGGGAAGATCGAGCTCGCCGGCACGATGCTGCCGGTCGGGCCGAAGGTGACGGCGCTCGTCCAGCACGCCGAGGGCCGCCACGAGGTGGTTCTCCTGGCGGAGATGGAGCTCGCGAAGGTGCCCGCGGAGCTGCTCGGACGACTTCATGCCGCGGCTCTCGATTTCACCTTCGAAGGAAATCTCCGGTCTTCTTCTTCCTCCGCGCCGATGCCCGTCTGCGCGGCCGGCGTTCTCCGCGTCGGCTCGAACGACGTCCGGTCCACCGGGCCCCTCGGGCAGGACTTCGCCCGGTTCGGCGGCGCGCGTCTGGGCGGCGTCTCGCTTTCCGAAACGCAGGGCGAAGCGACCGTCGTCCTCTACAACCCGTTCACGTTCGCGCTCGACGTCAAGGACCTCGTGTACGAGATCCGTGCGGGAGACCGCAGGGTCGCCGCGGGCGAGCGCCACGGCCTGCGGATCCACCCGGGCCGCGAGAACTCGATCGACCTTCCCGTCGCAGCGGCCAACGCGGACCTCGCCGCCGTTCTCGTCGGAGCGGCGGCGTCCGGGGGACGCGTGGAGGGCCGCCTCGTCGCGACGATCTCCGTGAAGGTCGGAAAGGACCAGGTCATGACCCTTCCGCTCAACCTCCCCGGGACCATCCAGGTGGGCCGATGAGCGGCCCCAAGGTCCTCCTCGGGAAGTCGCCCGCGGATCCGCGCGTCGCGCGTCTCGTCCTCAACCGCCCCGAAGTGCGAAACGCGTGGGACGGCGAGACCGTGACGCTCCTGCAGCGCGCGCTGCGGGACCTCGCCTCGGACGACTCGGTGCGCGTCGTCGAGCTCTCGGGCGAGGGCCCGGCCTTCTGCGCGGGCGCCGACCTCGACTGGATGAAGAGGGTCGCGAACTTCACGATGGAGGAGAACCGCCGCGACTCGGCCGAGCTCGCGCAGCTCTTCAAGGCCCTCGACGAGCTCGACAAGCCCGTCGTCGCACGGGTGCAGGGCGCGGCGCTCGGCGGCGGCACGGGACTCGTCGCTGCGTGCGACGTCGTCGTCGCCAGCGAGGGCGCCGTCTTCGGCACCACCGAGGTGCGGCTCGGGATCATCCCGGCCGTGATCTCGCCGTACGTGATCCGGAAGATCGGCGAGTCGCACGCGCGCGCCTGGTTCCTGACGGGCGAGCGCGTCGGCGCGGCCGAGGCGCGCCGCGTCGGCCTCGTCCACCACGTCGTTGCGGAGAGCGAGCTCGGCGAAGCCACCCATGCCGTGATCGACGCGATTCTCCTCGGCGGCCCCGCCGCCGTCGCCGAGGCCAAGCGCCTCGTGCGCGCCGTCGGGACGATGGCGCCCCGCGAGGCGTCCGCGTGGGCCGTCCAGCGCATGGCCGAGAGGCGCGGCTCCCACGAAGGCCTCGAGGGGCTCAAGTCGTTCCTCGAGAAACGCCCCGCGTCCTGGACGATAAAGGGCTCGTGACGCGGGGGCGGCCGTTCCGGCGGGTCCTCGTCGCGAACCGCGGTGAGATCGCGGTGCGCGTCGTGCGCGGCTGCCGGGCGGCGGGCCTCGAGTCGGTCGCCGTATTCTCCGAGGTGGACCGTGGCGCGCGCCACGTCGCGCTCGCGGACGACGCGGTCGAGATCGGGCCGGCGCCGGCGAAGGAGTCCTATCTCTCGATCCCGAAGCTCCTCGCCGCGGCAAAGAGCGCGGCCTGCGACGCCGTCCACCCCGGCTACGGCTTCCTCTCGGAGAACGCGGAGTTCGCACGCGCCGTCGAGGTGGCCGGCCTGGTGTGGATCGGCCCGCCGCCGGAGGCGATGGAGGCGATGGGAAGCAAGATCGCCTCGAGAGCGAGAATGACTGCGGCAGGCGTCCCCGTCGTGCCCGGCGCTCTCATCACGGCCTCTGGCACCTTCGAAGAAATTCTTTCTCTGGGTCTCCCGGTCGTCGTCAAGGCATCTGCCGGAGGCGGAGGCAAGGGGATGCGCGTCGTCTCTTCGGCCTCCGAACTCTCCGAAGCCATCGCGTCCTGCCGCCGCGAAGCGGCGGCTGCATTCGGCGACTCCACCGTCTACGTGGAGAAGTACCTCGAGAAGCCGCGCCACGTCGAGGTGCAGGTCTTCGGCGACCACCATGGCACCGTCGTCGCGATCGGAGAGCGCGAGTGCTCGCTCCAGCGCCGGCACCAGAAGGTGGTCGAGGAGTGCCCGTCGCCCGCCGTGACGCCCGGTCTGCGGGCGCGCCTCGCGAAGGCCGCCGTGGACGCCGCGAAGGCCGTCGGCTACGTGAACGCGGGCACCGTGGAGTTCCTCCTCGCTCCTTCGGGCGATTTCTACTTCCTCGAGATGAACACGCGCCTCCAGGTCGAGCACCCGGTGACGGAAGAGGCGTTCGGCGTGGACCTCGTCCTCCTCCAGCTCGCCGTCGCGGCGGGGCAGGCGCTGCCGCCGCTCCCGTCGTCGCCGTCGCGCCACGCGATCGAGGTGCGCGTCTATGCGGAGGACCCCGAGGCGGGCTTCCTCCCGCAGGCCGGCCGCGTCCTTCTCTATCGCGAGCCCGCGGGCCCCGGCGTGCGCGTCGAATCGGGCCTCGTCGAGGGACAGGACGTCGGCGTTTACTACGACCCCCTCCTCGCGAAGATCGTCGCCTCCGGCGGCACGCGCGAGGAGGCCCGCCGCCGCCTCGTCGCCGCGCTCGCCGAGACCGTGATCCTCGGCGTCTCGACGAACGTCGCGTGGCTGCGCAGGCTCCTCGAGACGAAAGAGGTGGCCGCCGGAGAGATCCACACCGGTCTTCTCGAGTCGCTCGTCGTGCCCGCGGCGCCTCCGCCGCCCGACGAGGCGTACGCGGCGGCCGCCGTGGCGCTCTCGCGCGCTCCGGGGGCGGCCGGCGGGGGCGCGCCCGCGTTCGCCGACCCGTTCGACGGCCTGTTCCGCGCCGGAGGCGGCGCGTGAAGCTCCGCGACGTCACGACGGGCGAAACGCGCGACGTAAGGCCCGACGGAATGCCGCGGGGGACGTGCGCGGTGCGCGACGGGGACACGGCCTGGGTCTTCGCCGGCGGCGAGACCTGGCGCATTGCGAAGGCGGCTGCCCGGGCCGCACGTTCGGTCGAGGAAGAGCACGCCCTCACGGCGCCGATGCCGGGCCGCATCTCGGTCGTGCACGTGACGGACGGCCAGAAGGTCGAAAAGGGTGAGGTCCTCGTGATCCTCGAGGCGATGAAGATGGAGCACGCGGTCAAGGCGCCCCGCTCGGGAACGGTCTCGCGCCTCGCCGCGCAGCCCGGGAAGATGGTGGGCCTCGGAGACGTTCTCCTCGACGTCACATGAGCCCGCCGCGCGTCACCGTCGTCGAGGTCGGCCCCCGGGACGGCCTGCAGAACGAAGCCGCGATCCTTCCGGCGGACGCGAAGGTCGCGTTCGTCGACGCGCTTTCGGCCTCGGGGCTGGCCGTGATCGAGGCGACGGCGTTCGTCTCGCCCAAAGCGATTCCCCAGCTCGCGGACGGGGAGGACGTCTTTCGGCGCATCGCGAAGCGCGCCGGCGTCCGCTACCCGGTCCTCGTCCCGAACGAGAAGGGCCTCGACCGGGCGCTCGCTGCCGGCGTCCGGGAGATCGCCGTCTTCACGGCGGCTTCCGAGACGTTCAACCGGAAGAACATCAACGCCTCCATCGACGAGTCTTTCGCGCGCTTCGCGCCGGTCCTCGCCCGCGCGCGGTCGGCCGGCATGCGGGTGCGCGGGTACGTCTCGTGCGCGTTCGGCTGCCCCTACGAGGGGCCGGTTGCGCCGGCGGCCGTCGCGCGTGTCTCGGCCCGTCTCGCCGGGATCGGATGCGACGAAGTGTCGATCGGCGACACGATCGGGATCGGCGTTCCGACGCAGGTGCCCGAGGTCGTCGGCCGCACGGTCGAGGCGGGCGTCCCGCTGGACCGGCTTGCCCTGCACTTCCACGACACGCGCGGGACCGCGCTCGCGAACGTGGTCGAGGGCCTGCGCGAAGGCGTGCGGATCTTCGATTCCTCGGCGGGCGGCCTCGGCGGCTGCCCCTACGCGCCGGGCGCGGCGGGCAACGTCGCGACCGAGGACCTTCTCGGGCTCCTGCATGGGATGGGCTACGAAACGGGCGTGGACCTCGAGGCCGTGGCCGCGGCGTCGCGCGCGCTCGCGGCCGCCCTCGGCCGGCGTCCGGTGTAAACTCCGTCCCA
Source organism: Thermoanaerobaculia bacterium (assembly GCA_038319835.1). GTDB lineage: Bacteria > Acidobacteriota > Thermoanaerobaculia > UBA5066 > UBA5066 > Fen-183. The sequence goes on from JBBQDQ010000038.1 coordinate 21,756, forward strand.
ATCATGCCTTCCCGCATCCTTCTGGCGGACGACAGTCTCACCATCCGCAAGGTCGTGGAGCTGACCTTCTCGGGCAGCGAGTTCGAGCTCAAGGCGGTCGGCAACGGTGACGACGCCGTGGCGCTGCTCCCCGATTTCCAGCCGGACATCGTGCTCGCCGACGCCGTCATGCCCGGCAAGACCGGGTACGAAGTCTGCGAGGAGGTGAAGCGCCTGCCGGGGGGGAAGTTCGTCCCGGTCGTCCTCCTGACGGGCACGTTCGAGCCGTTCGACAAGCCGCGCTCCGAACGCGTGGGAGCGGACTCCGTCGTCACGAAGCCGTTCGACTCACAGGGGCTTGCGAGCCTCGTCCGGGAACTCGTCCGCCGTGCGGCCGAAGCGAAGGCCTCCGCGCCGCCGGAACCGCCTCCCATCCCCGAACCGCCGCCGCCTCCGCCGCCGCCTCCTCCCGTCCTTGAGACTGGCGAGTCGACGGATCCGACTCTCTCGGGCGCCAGCCCGTTCTACACGGCTCCGCTCGTCACCCCCGAGCCGCTGCCGCCCCCGCCTCCTGCAGCGGCTCTGCTCCTCGACGACGTCTTCTCGACGACGGCGATCCCGGTCTACTCCGAAATCGCGCCCCCGCCGGCGCCTCCGCCTCCTCCGCGTCTCTCGGGAGAGCGCGGGTATGAGATGGACCTCGATGCGCTCGACGACACGCCCGAGCCGTCCCGGCGGGATCTCGACGAGGACATCGCCGCCTTCGAGCGCTCGGACCGCGGCCAGACGCGGCGGCCCGAAGCGTGGGAGCGCCTGGACGTTCCGGAGGTCTCCGAGCCCGAACCGGCGCCCGACGCGGCGCGTTCCGACCTCGAAGCCCTCGCGGCCGAGGCGAGCCTCACCGACCTGAAGAGCCT
>JBBQDQ010000039.1:0-22502 GCA_038319835.1 Thermoanaerobaculia bacterium
CTGATCAGCAGCAACTCAGGCCTCCTGCGCTACGTCTCCAACCAGACGTACTCGGCGCTCACGTATTCGGGCGTCGACGCGGCCACGGGCAAGCCGACCTACACCGTCAACTCCGGCGCTCTCGCCGAGGGACGCCAGTACTCGACGAACGACCTGCGTTCGCGCTGGCAGCTGAAGTTCGGGGCCCGCGCCTCGTTCTAGGCGGATTCCGCACGACTGCGGGAACGGGGGGCTTCGGCCCCCCGTTTTTTTCGGGCGACGTCCCCTACAATCCGCACGCCACGTCACCGAAGGGGTGTGCCCATGATCAACCTGCGTCGTTTGCTTCCGCTCGCCGCGTGCGTGGCGGCCCTCGTTGCGACCGCCCCTGCTCCCGGTCAGGTCGACGTCACGACGGGGCGCATCTCGGGCTCGGTCTTCGACGAGAGCGGGCAGCCGCTGCCCGGTGCGACCGTGGAGGCCCGGAGCAAGGAGACGGGGCTGGCGCTCAGCGGTTTCACGGACGGCCGCGGCCTGTACCGCATCGTGAGCGTCCCGGTCGGGACCTGGGCCGTCACCGCGTCGCTCCCGGGTTTCACGAAGCAGAGCAACGGGCACGTCGTCATCACGCTCGGTTCGGCGCCGACGGTCGACTTCCGGCTCCGTCTCCTTGCCAAGACCGAGAGCGTGACGGTCACCGCCTCCGAAACCGCGATCGAGACGACCCAGACGGCGTCCCAGACCACCGTCGACAACAACGCGATCAAGAGCCTGCCGATCAACGGCCGCAACTTCACGGACTTCGTCCTCCTGACCCCGAACGCGCAGCGCGAGACGCAGCGTGGCAACCTCGCCCTCGGCGGGCAGCGCGGCATCAACACGGGCGTCACTCTGGACGGCGTGGACTACAACGACGCGTTCTTCGGCGGCTCGTCCGGCGACGGCTCGGCGGAGGGCCGCGCGCCGTTCACGGTCTCCCAGGAGTCCGTGCGCGAGTTCCAGGTCATCCAGAGCGGGGCGTCGGTCGAGTTCGGCCGCTCCGGGGGCGGCTTCATCAACGTCGTCACGAAGAGCGGCTCGAACGAGTTTCACGGGTCGGCCTTCTATTACAACCGTCCGCAGTCGACGACCGCCCGGTTCGCGAACGGGACCGACCCGCGCGACCAGAAGACCCAGCAGTTCGGGGCGTCGTTCGGCGGGCCGCTCCTGAAGGACCGGCTCTTCTTCTTCGGGGCGTGGGACCAGCAGCTGCAGTCCACGACGATCCCGATCACGGCCGCTCTCGTGACGGACCCGGACATCGCGACCCGGTACCCGAAGCTCGGCCAGTCGGACACGAGCTACGTCCAGGAGCAGAACGGCAAGGTGTTCTTCGGGCGGTTCGACTTCCAGCTGTCGGACCAGCACCGCATCTACGGGCGCGTGAACACTTCGACGTACGACGGGCCGAACGGCACGTCCTCCAGCCAGACGCAGTCGACGAGCCACAACGGGATCGAGGGCCTCAAGTCGACGTCTCTCGTCGGCAGCTGGAACGCCGTCTTCAGCCAGAACACGATCAACGATTTCAACGTCCAGTACGCCAGGAACGAAATCCCCCGCGCGGACAAGGGCCTCGGCCTTCCCGAGATCCAGCTCGTCGGCTACGCGACGTTCGGCGAGGTCGCGTTTCTTCCGATCGTCGCGACGGACAACCGCATCAGCGTCGCCGACACGGCGACCTTCCTTCTCGGCGCCCACGCCGTGAAGGCCGGCTTCGACTACAACAAGACCGGGATGGATCAGGTGTTCAAGGGAAACTGGCGAGGGGTCTTCGTCTTCAATGATTCGACCCCGGAGCTCGCGAAGGCGGCGCTCCTCGCCGGCAGGTGGACGCAGTACCGCGAGTTCATCGGCTTGAACGGCCTCACCGCGGACCAGGCCGGACGGTTCAACGCCGACCAGAAGGAGCTCGCCTTCTTCGCCCAGGACCAGTGGTTCGTAACGCCGTCCCTCACGGTGACGGTGGGTGTGCGCTACGAGCGCCTCGACAACCCGAACGACCCCGTGCTCGACCTCAACAAGGTGCTCGCGCCAGGGGCTGCGGACGTCCAGCCCGACGCGCAGATCCCCGACGCGGGCTATCAGTGGTCGCCGCGGCTCTCGCTGGCGTGGTCTCCCGGGAAGGACGCGCGGAGCGTTCTCCGCCTTTCGCTCGGCCGCTACTGGAGTCGCACGCCCGAGATCCTCTTCGCGCAGCTCTACCAGTCCAACGGGATCCAGGGCACGCAGTACGTCGTGAACGCGGGCCCGACGGGCCCGCAGGTGGGCATCCCGTCGCCCGGATGGGGCGCGGGCTTCGACCCGACGAAGACCCAGCAGCTCGGCAACCTGCCTCCGGGCACCGTGCTCGCCGCTCCCGGCGTCTTCGCCATCACGTCCGACTTCAAGAATCCGCACACGGACAAGATCTCCCTCGGTCTCGAACGCGAGTTCTTCACGATCGCGTGGGGCCTCGAGGCGACGTGGGCCAAGGGATACGACCTCGAGCGGAACAACGACGCGAACCTCGCGCCGGCGCCCGCCGCGAACTGCCCGGCGTTGGATCCGGCCTCCGGGGTCGCGTGCTACGGCGCTTCCCCCGTCAGCAGCGGTCAGGACCGCATCAATCCGAACTACGGGCGCGTCACGGTGTACTCGTCGGACGCGCGCTCGGACTACAAGTCGATCACGCTGTCCTTCCGGAAGAGCTTCCAGAACGGCTTCCGGTTCTTCGGGTCGCTGACGCGCGCCTCCGACTACGACACGGACTCCAACGAGCGGAACTACTCGGGCTTCACCCTCTGGGACGTGAACAACCCGGAGCTCAACTGGGGCCCGTCCGACCGCGACATCCGCTGGCGCGGCGCCGCGAACGCGTCCTACGACCGACAGATCGGACCCGTCAACACGTTCTCGTCGGTCCTCTTCACGTACCAGACCGGGCGGCCGTACACGGCCTTCACCGGGACGGACAACAACAAGGACGGCAACTCGACGGACCGCGCCACGATCGACGGCACCGTCGTCTCCCGCAACAGCCTCCGGCAGCCCGACTTCTATACCGTGGACGTGCGCTTCGGCGTCGGCTACCGGCTGGGCCCGGGAACGCTCGCCCTCTTCGTGGACATCTTCAACGTCACGAACACGGGCAACCGCGTCACGTCCAACACGACGTACGGCAACCCGGGGAGCGTCAACGCGAGCTTCGGCACCCTCAACGGCTTCACGACGACGCCGCGGACGCTGCAGTTCTCGGGGCGGTACGACTTCTAGTCTTTCCGATATTCTACGGACCCGGAGGAGTTTTCCGATGGCCCTCAGCACTGAAACGCCCGCGATCCCGCCCGTCTCCGTCCTCGGAGACCACGAGCGGGAGCTCGCCGAGGGCGTGTACGACTTCGCGGTCGAGTCGATCGGCCCCCATTCGGCCCGCATGGACCGCGAGAACGTCATGGACCCCGAGCTCATCCGCAAATTCTTCGAGCTCGACCTCATGGGGATCGAGATTCCCGAGGAGTACGGCGGCCTCGGCGCGAACTTCACGACGTCGATCGCGATCATCGAGGCTCTCGCGCGCGTCGACGCCGCCTGCGCCGTCGTCGTGGACGTCCAGAACACGCTCGTGAACAACGCGATCAAGCGTTGGGCCTCGCCCGCGATCCAGAAGAAGTACTTCCCGCAGCTCGCCAAGCACAAGGTCGCGTCGTACGCGCTCTCGGAGGCCGGCTCGGGCTCGGACGCGTTCGCGCTCGCCACGACGGCGACGCCGAAGGGCGACCGGTGGGTCCTGAACGGCGGCAAGATGTGGATCACGAACGGCCTCGAGGCCGAGCTCTTCCTCGTCTTCGCGAACGTGGACAAGAGCAAGGGCTATAAGGGCATCACGGCCTTCCTCGTGGAGTCGAGCTGGAAGGGCTTCACGAAGGGAAAGAAGGAGGACAAGCTCGGGATCCGCGCGTCCTCCACGCTCGCCCTCGCCTTCGAGGACCTCGAGGTTCCGGCCGAGAACGTCGTCGGAAACGTAGGCGAGGGCTACAAGATCGCGATCGAGACCCTCAACGAGGGCCGGATCGGGATCGGCGCCCAGATGATCGGGATCGCGCGCGCCGCGCTCGACTATTCCGCCAAGTACGTCAAGGAGCGCCAGCAGTTCGGCCAGCCGCTCGCGCAGTTCCAGGCCGTGCAGCACGAGCTCGCGCGGATGGACATGGAGCTCGAGTGCGCCCGGCTCGCCGTCTACAACGCGGCGCGGCTGAAAGAGGCGGGCCTCCCGTTCGCGCGCGAAGGCGCGATCGCGAAGCTCAAGGGCTCCGAGGTCGCCGAGATGTGCACGTCGAAGGGCCTCGAGCTCCTCGGCGGATACGGCTACGTGAAGGAATACCCCCTCGAGAAGATGTACCGCGACGCGAAGATCGGGAAGATCTACGAGGGCACGTCCTTCATGCAGCTGAACACGATCGCGAAGGACGTCCTGAAGCGGGGCTGAGCCCGCACCGGTCATGACGGCATCCCCATCTCCCGGCACCGGCCTGCGCCGGGAGATCGGCCTCTGGCAGGGGACCGCCCTCAACGTGATCGACATGGTGGGGATCGGTCCGTTCGTGACCCTTCCCCTCATCCTCGCCGCGATGGGCGGGGGGCGGGCGCTCCTGGCGTGGATCCTCGGCGCGCTCCTCGCGATCTCCGACGGGCTCGTGACGGCCGAGCTCTCGGCGTCGCTCCCGCGTGCGGGCGGCTCGTACGCGTTCCTGCGCGAGGCGTACGGCGCCGAGAAATGGGGCCGGCTCGTCTCCTTCCTCTTCCTCTTCCAGATCGTCTTCTCGGCGCCGCTCTCGATGGCCTCGGGGGCGATCGGCTTCGCCCGGTACCTCCGGTTCGTCTTCCCGACCATTCCCGAGGGGTGGGAATCGCCCGCGGCGTCGCTCCTCTGCGTCGCGGTCACGCTCCTCCTCATGCGGCGCATCGGCGCGATCGGGAAGTTCTCGATCGTCCTCTGGATCGGCGTCCTCGCGACGCTCGGGATCGTGATCGCGCTCGGCCTGCCGCACATGAAGCTGGCGGCCCTGCGCTTCTGGGAGGCGCCCGTCGTCTCGGCGCCGGGTGTCCCGCCGCCGGGCGTCCTCGGCGGCCTCGGCGCGGCGCTCATCCTCGCGGTCTACGACTACCTCGGCTACTACAACATCTGCTACCTCGCTGAGGAGATCGTCGAGCCCACGAAGACGATCCCGCGCGTGATCGTGATCTCGATCCTCGCGGTCGCGGTCCTCTACATCCTCATGAACGTCTGCATCGTCTCGGTCCTCCCGATGGACACGGCGATGACGTCGAAGTCCACGGTCGCAGACTTCGTCCAGCAGCTCGCGGGACGGCCCGTCGCGCGGGCCGTGACCGGCCTGATCCTCTGGACGGCGTTCGCGTCGGTCTTCTCCCTGACGCTCGGTTACTCGCGGATCCTCTGGGCCGCGGCGCGAGACGGGAACTTCTTCCGCATCTTCGCGCGCCTCCACCCGACCGAGGGCTATCCCGTCGTCGCGATCGCGGCGCTCGGCGGGGCCGCGGCGATCTTCTCGTTCCTGAGCCTGAAGGTCGTCGTCTCGGCGATCATCTCGATCCGGGCGCTCATCCCGTTCGTCGCGCAGGTCGCGGGCGCGCTCGTCCTCAGAAGGACCCAGCCGAACCTGAAGCGCCCGTTCCGGATGTGGCTCTACCCCCTGCCCGCCCTCGTCGCGCTCGTCCTCTGGTGCTTCGTCCTCCTCTCGCCGGAGAAGGGCTTCAAGGCCGCGGGCCTGATCGTGATCGCCGCGGGCGTCACGGCCTTTCTCGTGAGATCCCGTCTCGCGCGAGAATGGCCGTTCGCCGGAGCCGCCGGCCAGGAGGCTGCCGCGCCATGAAACGCATCGCCGTCCTCACGAGCGGGGGAGACGCCCCCGGCATGAACGCCGCCATCCGGGCGGTCGTGCGCGCGGGAATCGCGCAGGGGGCGAGCGTGATCGGCGTGAGGCACGGGTTCCAGGGGCTGATTGCGGGCGACCTCGTCCCTCTTGGCGCGCGCGCCGTGGGCGGCATCATCCAGCAGGGCGGGACGATGCTCGGCAGCGCACGCTGCGACGAGTTCCGGACGCCCGAGGGGCGAGCGGGGGCTCTCGAGATCCTGCGCCGGCACGAGGTCGAGGGCCTGGTCGTGATCGGCGGAAGCGGCTCGCAGATGGGAGCCCTCGAGCTCCAGAAGCTCGGCTTTCCGGTCGTCGGCGTGGCCTCGACGATCGACAACGACCTCTACGGGTCGGACATCACGATCGGAGTCGACACGGCGCTCAACATCGCGCTCGAGGCGATCGATCGCCTGAAAACGACCGCCTCCTCGCATGAGCGGGCGTTCCTGGTCGAGGTCATGGGCCGCGACTGCGGCTATCTCGCACTCATGGCCGGCATCGCGGGCGGCGCCGAGTTCGTCGTGATTCCCGAGGTCCCGGTCGACCCCGAGGAGCTCGCCCGCGAGCTCGACGCGTCGCGCGAGCGAGGGAAAAAGCACGCGATCATCGTCGTCGCCGAGGGCGCGTCCTACGATGCGGAGGGGCTGGCCCGGTACTTTCAAGAGCACAAGAAGCGCCTCGGGTTCGATCTGAGGGTCACGATCCTCGGTCACGTCCAGCGCGGCGGCGCGCCAGGAGCCTACGACCGGACCCTCGCGACCCGCCTCGGCGCCGCGGCCGTCAAGCAGATGTTCGCGGGCGAGTCCGGCGTCCTCGTGGGCCTGAGGGACGGGAAGATCGCCGCGACGCCGCTGCTGGAGATCGCGGGAAGGAAAAAGCCCCTGGATCCCTCCCTCTTCGAGCTCCTCCGAACGATGGCGAAGTAGGGCCCGTCCCGGTTAAGATCCGCCTCCGGCTTTTGGGACGGCGACGTACCCAAGTGGTTAAGGGAAGGCTCTGCAAAAGCCTCATTCGTCGGTTCGACCCCGACCGTCGCCTCCAGTTTCGTCCCGCCCGAGCAGGCCCCGCCGGAAGGCCAGGGAAACCGCCTCGACCTGGCTGTGGACCTCCAGCCTCCGGAGAAGGTGCTGGACGTGGTTTCGGACCGTCGCGTGTGAGAGGCCGAGCTTCGCCGCGATGTTGATCGAGCCGTAGCCCGCCGCGAGGAGGATGAGAATCTCGTGCTCGCGGGGTGAGAGGGTCAGGGTTGCCTCGGGTGGGCCCGTAAGGGGCTCCGGAGGCTCCGCGACGACTGCCTTGACGCGCGCCAGGATGGCCTCGAGGGCGTCCGTGTCGCCATTTTCGAAGAGATGGACGAGGGTCCGGTACGCGGCCCCCGGAGAGGGGAGCGCGAGCGTGCGCGCCACGAGCCGCAGCGCGGTGCCGTCGCGTCGGCGGACGTCCATCACGAACGGCGCCGCGGTCTCGCCGCGCGCGGATGCGACCGCGACGCCGCAGTCCCGGAAGCAGCAGACGTTCCCGAAGAAGTCGTGTCCGGCGAAGACGTCGTAGCACTTCTTCCCGAGGGCCTCGCGGGACGTCCAGCCGAGGAGCGCCGCCGCGGCGTCGTTCCAGTAGACGATCCGGTGGCGTCGGTCCATGCCGCATGCGGCGGCCGACGCCTCGGCGATGAGTTCGAGGGCGTCGTCGACCCGGGCGGCGTTAGCTCTCATGGTTCCCTCCGGCTCCATTCCGGAGCTGCCCGCCCCGCGGTTTGATTGATTCCGACGACTGAGTCTCAGAGTGATCTCCTGCCCCTTCGCTGTCAAGGTGAAGCGCGCCCCGGCGTAAGCTCGGCCCCGCCGGAGTGGCGGAATGGCAGACGCAGGGGACTTAAAATCCCCAGGCCCGTAAGGGCCGTGAGGGTTCGAGTCCCTCCTCCGGTACGATCGAGCGACGTTGAACGCGCCCGCCGACCTGCGACCGGAGACCCTCGACGCGATCGAGCGCGCGCTCGGCCGGCATTTCCGCGACCGGCAGCTCCTCGCCCGGGCGCTCACGCACTCGTCCTTCGCGAACGACGATCCCGACGCCGAGGACAACGAGACGCTCGAGTTCCTCGGCGACAGCATCCTGAACTTCCTCGTCTCGGAGCTCCTGTTCGAGGCGTTCCCGCTCGAGGGCGAAGGGACGCTGTCGAAGGCGCGGTCCGTCCTCGTCTCGGAGAACCACTTCGCGTATCTCGCGCGGCGGCTCGACCTGGGCGCCGCCCTGCGGCTCTCGCCGGGCGAGGAGCGCGCGGGCGGACGCAACCGGGACGCCCGCCTCGCGGACGCGTTCGAGGCCGTCTTCGCCGCTCTCGCCCTCGACGCGGGGATCGACGCGGCCCGTGCCTTCGCGCGCCGGATCTTCGCAGCCGACATCGCGTCGCTCGACCTCGGCGGCCTCCACCGGCGCGACCCCAAGACGGCGCTCCAGGAGCGCGCGCAGGCCGAGGGGCTTCCGCTGCCGGCGTACCGGCTCGTGGAGGAGTCCGGCCCGGCGCACGACCGCCGGTTCATCTACGAGGTGGCCTACGGCGAGTCCGAGCGGGCGTTGGGCGAGGGAAGCTCGAAAAAGGAAGCCCAGACCGCCGCGGCGGAGGCGATGCTCCGGCGGCTCAGCGGGTGAGGTCGGCCTTCAGGAGCACCCAGCCCTCGAGCGCCTTCCTGACCCTTGCATCGGCGAAAGTCTTGTGGTCCAGCTCCTTGCAGGGCAGGCACCAGTCCGCGTAGAAGTCGATCATCACGGGCTGGCCGGCCGCCTTCGCGGCTGCGACCGCCTCGTCCGAGTACGGCGCGAACTTCAGCTCCGCGCCCGCGCGGCGCGGCAGAGCGAACGCGGCGCCGGCCGCGAGGAGCGCGACGGCCACCGTGACCTTCACGGCGGCGAATCCGCGCAGCGAAGCCCCCGTCTTCTCGAAGAAGAGGAACCAGATCCCGCCGGCGAGGAGAGGAAGGGCGACGCCGATCTCGTAGACGCGCGCCGGCAGGAGAGCGCGCAGGAAGTAGACGGCGAGCGCGAGAAGCGCGAAGCCGAACACCTTCCTCACGGCCGTCATCCACTCGCCGGAGCGCGGGAGAGCCTTCAGGCTGCCCGAGACGGTGCCGAGGACGAGATACGGCAGGCCGAGGCCCATCGCGAGCGTGAAGAAGAGCGCGAAGCCGAGGGGCGCCGAGCCCTTCGCCGCGACGTAGGTGAGAAGGGACAGGACGAACGGCCCGATGCAGGGAGCCGCCACGAAGCCGACGAAGAGGCCCATCGTGAGAGCGCCGAGCGCGCCGGCCTGCGAGCCCGTGCGGTCGGTGACGAAGTGGGGGGCCTGGATCTCGTAGAGCCCGAACATCGAGAGCGCGAGGGCGATCACGATCGCGGCGATCCCTACGAGGACCGCGGGCTTCTGCAGCCACGCGCCGAAGAGCGAGCCCGAGAGCGCCGCGAAGACGCCGAGGGCCGAGTACGTTACGCTCATCCCGAGGACGTAGACGACCGCGAGGCCGAACGTGCCGCCGGCCTTTCCGCCGCTCTGCCGGCTGAAGAAGCCCAGCGTGATCGGGATGAGCGGGTAGACGCACGGCGTGAGGTTCAGGGCGAGGCCCGAGACGAAGACGAGGCCGAGGAGGAGCGGAAGCGACTTGCCCGCGAGGCCGCCCGCTACCGCGGCGCCGCCGCCCGCCACGCGCTCGAGGAACTTCTCCGGGGGCTCGAAGCCGACGACGCGCCCTCCGGTCTCTCTTCCGTCCGGACCGAGGAAGAGAATCGTCGGGACGCCCACGACGCTCCACCTCTCGCGCAGCGCGGCGGTCCCGCCGGGCGAGGCTCCGGACGCCGCGTCGCCGCCCGCTCCCGGCTCGCCCGACGACGGGGCGCCCTGCGTGCCCCCGCCGGACGGCGGCGGGGCGAAGACGTCGGCGTTCACGGGCTTCGCGTCGCCGGCCTTCGCGACTTCGATCGCGAGCGTCACGGTCAGGTCGGCCGGGGGAAGGCACTGGTTGTCGTTGCAGGGCTGGTAGGACAGGACCGCGGTGATCGTGCGCGGCCCCGGCGCGGCGGCCGCTTCGACCGTGCCCGGGATCACGAAGACCGTACGCCCCTCGTAGACGGCGAGCTTCTGCTCGGAGAACGCGAACTTCCTCTCGAGGTGCTTCGGATACGCGACGGCGGCGAGCTTCAGGCCCGGGACGGACTTGACCTTCACCTCGGTCGGGATCAGGAAGTCTTCCTTCGGCGTGTGGCTGTTCACGTGCCAGCCGGACTTGACGTCGGCAACCACGGCGAGCCGGAAGGCCTTGCCGGCGACGAGGCGGTCGGCGTCCGCTACGAGCTTCGGCGCGACGACTTCTGAGGATTTCGGGATGCCCTGGGCGGGCGCCCGGCCCGGCGAGAGGGCGAGCGCGGCGCAGAGGGACGCGGCGGAGGCGACCCGGAGGACGCTCATCGCCCGTCCTTCGGCGCGGGGGCGGCGGCCTTCTGGAGCGCCTCGAGCAGGGCGTCCGCATCGGGCGTGAGCGGCGAGCCCGGATGCGCCTTCTTGAACTCCCTCAGGCGAAACGCGGCGAGGTCCTTGCGGCCCCGCGCGATCTCGACGTCGGCGCGGCGGAGCTCGGCGCGTTCCTTCAGCTGGGGGCTCTGCGCGGTGGCGACGAGCGTATCGAGGCGGGCCGTCGCGTCGTCGAACCGGCCCGCGTCGAGGTCCATCGACGCGAGGTATCCGATCGACTGCTCGCGTTCGTCCGGCGAAGCCTTGGGGTCCTTCTCGAGCCTCCGGAAGCGCGTTTCGGCCTGCTCGCGACCGCCGCGCTGGTACGTCTGCTTCGCGACGTCGAAGACGAGGGCCGGGTCGGCCGGGTTCGCCGCCTCGGCGTCGAGGGCGCGGCGGTATCCGCCCCAGCCTCGCTCGGCCTGGATGAACGTGTCTACCCAGCCCTGCTGCGTCGTGACGCCCTCCTGCCGACCGCATTCGAGGAGATCCGGCGTGAGGACGATCCACGTCGGGACTCCCTGGACGCGAAGCTTGCGGGCGAGCGCGAGCCCCTCGGGCTTCTCGATGTCCACCGGCACGGGCACCTTGTCGCGCGTGAACGCGTAGAAGGACGTGGACGGCGCGACGAGCTTGAGCATCCGGTCGCACTCCCCGCAGTCGGAGGACGTGAAGAAGACCAGGATTCGCCCGTTCTTCATCTCGCGCGCGGACTTCTGGCCGATCTCGAGCGTCGGCGCCCAGATCACGTCGAGGCCGGCGGCACCGGCGTAGGCGGAGCCCGTCTGGGGGGGGGCGGAGGGGACTGACATGGAAGCCCCCCCCGCCGAAGGCGTCTGAATCGTCTGGGCGAGCAAGGCGAGGGTTGCAAGAACCATTCGTGTTCCTTCTGTTGACTATTCTAGGCGCGCCACTTATAACGCGCAGGCGTCCGGGGCGATTCCCTCCGCAAGAGGCGTGCCCGGGCGTGGTGCCACGTGCCTAGGTAGCTCAGTTGGTAGAGCACGCGACTGAAAATCGCGGTGTCGGCGGTTCAACTCCGCCCCTGGGCACCATCACTTCCTTCCGGCCGGCGCAAGGACGCGCAGGGCGCGAGGAAGGATCCTGATCCGAAGCGGGTCGGGGTGTGCGGCGCCGGTCGCGAGGTTTCCGTCGACGTGCGCCGTGAGCGGCCGGCCCGACGCCAGAACGACCTCGCGCGCGTGCAGGATCGTCACCCACGGCAGGCTCAGGTGCGAGCCGTCCAGAGCTTTCGGCAGGTGGCGGAGAGCCTCGAGCTTGCCGAGGTCTCCGAGGCGGCAGACGTCGAACAGGCCGTCGTCGGGCTTCGACTCCGGAGCGAGCATGAACCCGCCGCCGCTGCGCGGGCCGTTCGCGACCGCCGCGAGGAACGCGCGGCCGGAGATCTCCCGGCCGTCGCAGGTCAACCTGAGCTCGAAGTTCTCCCAGGCTTTCAGGACGGCGAACACGGACCAGAGGTAGGCCGCGAAGCCCTTCAGGTAGCGCACCTTCGAGGCCTTCTCGGCAACGGCGCCGTCGAAGCCGAGCCCGACGCCGTTCGCGAAGTACTGGCCGTTCACCTCGCCGGCGTCGAGGACGCGCGTCGCTCCTGCGGCGATCGTCCTCGCCGCCCCGTCGAAGTCGCCGGGCCGGAGGCCCAGGAGGAACCCGTAGTCGTTGCCCGTCCCGTCCGGGACGACGCCGAACGTGGGGCGCTTCGCCTCGGGGACCCGGAGGAGGCCGTTCACCACCTCGTTCACGGTGCCGTCGCCGCCGATCGCGACGACGGTCTCGGCGCCGCCTCTCGCGGCGTCCTCGGCGAGCGCGATCCCGTGGCCCGGGCGCTCGGTCTCGACGAACGTCCCGTGCGCGCCGGCCTTTTCCAGCGCGGCGCGGATGGCGTCGCGATCGCGGGCCGCGCGGCCCTTGCCCGCGGCGGGGTTGAAAACGAAGACGGTGCGGATGCCCGATTGTAGGCGGGCGGACCGTACAATGCCCGCGTGGCCATCCTGAAAGTCGCCAAGCTCGGCTCGCCGATCCTCCGCCGGCGGGCCTCCGAGATCGAGCCGCTCGACCTCAAGAAGGGCCGCCTGAGGTCCTTCTTCGAAGACATGATGGAGACGATGATCGAGTACCACGGCACGGGCCTGGCCGCGCCGCAGGTTTCGACAGGCCTGCGCGTCGTCCTCTACGAGGTCCACGGCGAAAAGCGCGGGAAAGACGTCCTCGAGGTTCCGCCGACCATCCTCGTGAACCCGTCGTTCGACGTGCTCGACCCGGCCGAGGAGGAGGACTTCGAGGCCTGCCTCTCCGTGCCGTTCCTCGCGGCGAAGGTCCCGAGGCCGAAGGCGATCCGGGTTTCGGCGCTCGACACGAGCGGCAAGCCGGTCACGTACGTCGCGGAGGGCTTCCACGCCCGCGTCGTCCTCCACGAGAGCGACCACCTCGACGGCGTCGTTTACCTCGACCGCGTCAAGGACCGGACGTCGATCCGCTACACCGTCGACTTCTGATGTCCGCTGCCCGGCCGCTGACCACCGAGGAGAAGCGCCAGCTCATGCTGCTGAAGTTCCGGCCCGTGTGCATCTGCAACACGATCCGGGGCCCGCGCGTGACGGAAGCGATCGCTCGCGGGGCCCGGACGGTCGAGGACGTCGCGAAGGCGACGGGCTGCACGACGGGGGAGTGCCAGGGCGAGCGCTGCCGCCCCGTGATCGAGGCGATGCTCGCGGAGGCTCAGGCGAAGGTGTAGGTCCCGGCCATGAGCCGCTTGACGACGTCTTCCGTCTCTTCCTTGCCCGGCACGCAGAGCGTCAGGTTCTTCTCGGTGCCGTTCGCGATCGCCTTCGCGTAGCCCTCGCAGTCGTAGCCGCACGCCGTGCAGTCGGTCTGTGCCATCGCCGCGTAGAGCTTGAGCGCGAGGTCGCCGGTCTTCGCCATCTCCATGCGCTTCGGGAGGGAAATTGTCTCGTCGTGGAAGGGCGGGGCTTCTTCCTTCTTCTTCGTCGGGGGAACGACGGACTCGTCCTTGGCGTCCGTGTACTCCCACATCCCGAACGAGAGGCACTTCGGGCAGCAGAACGTCCAGTCCCATTCGCCGGGAAAGCGCGTGGCCGGGATGCGCTTGACGTAGAGGGGCTCGAAGTCCTGCGGGCAGACGGGGTTGTCGCGCTCCTTGGCGTCGCGGACCATGGACTTGATGTGCGACGGCGAGAAGACGATCTGGCGGGGCTTCTGGTCGAAGCGAAAGTGCTCGCCCTTCGTCCCGATCATGACGACCTGCGGCGCGAACGTGCGCTCGACGAAGAAGGCGCGCATCGGCTTGCCCGTTTTCGGGGACGGCACCGGCTCGCCCGACCAGAACCTGTGGAGAAGCCCCGCGCTCTCTTCGTAAGTGAGTCTCATGTGCGCGAATGATAAAGCAGGTCAGGCGGGCTTGTAGCCGGGATCGCCGACGAAGGGGTTGCGGCGGCCCTCTTCGGCGATCGTCGTGTCCGGGCCGTGCCCCGGGACCACGCGCAGGCCGCCCGGCAGCGTCAGGATCTCGCGCCGGATCGAGTCGAGGATCTGGTCCTGCGAGCCGCCCCACAGGTCGGTCCGCCCGATCGAACGCCGGAACAGGGTGTCGCCCGAGAAGAGGATGTCCTCCTCGGCGCCCTCCATCCGGAACGAAAGGCTGCCGGGGGTGTGCCCGGGCGTGTGGAGGACGTGGAGCGCGCCGGTGCCGACCGGGATCTTCTGCCCGTGGACGAGGGGCCGGTCGATCTCGCCGGGCTTGTCCATCGGGATCCCGAACGCTTTCCCCTGTTCGGCGAGGTTCTCGTAGAGGGGCCCGTCGCCCTCGTGCATGAGGATGGGGGCTCCGGTGATCCGCTTGAGGAGCGCCGAGCAGCCGACGTGGTCGAAGTGCGCGTGGGTGTGGACGAGCGCGATCGCCTTGAAGCCCGTGCCGGAGAGCGCCTCGAGAATGCGGTCCGGCTCGTCGCCCGGATCCAGCACGACGGCCTCGCGTGTCGCGGGGTCGCCGAGGATCGCGCAGTTGCATGCGAGCGGCCCGACGGGGAAGGTCTCGACGAGGTAGAGGCCCATGAGTCGCGCCATTATCCCGCTAGACTCGCCGGAGTGCCTTACGCGGATGCGCTCCTCGAGGTCTCGCGGGTCCTGATCGCCCTCGGCCTGACGGTTTTCGTGGGAATTCCGCTGGCCAGGCTGCTCGGGCGATGGACGGAAGGCGAAGAGAAGAATTCCTTTGAACGTGAAGAGGGGCAGGCTGCGGCGAACGGCAGGGCTCGCTTCTTTGCGGCCGGGGCGCTCCTCGTCGGGGTGCTCCTGGAAGTCCAGGTGATGGGCAGCTCGCTCCCGCCGCGGCACGTCTGGAGGGCCGTGACGCTCTTCGTCCTCGTCGCGTCTCTCGTCTACTCCGTCATGGTCGTCGCACCGAAGGCGCGGTACTACGACGAGCGCTCGTCCACCTTCGAAGAAGATCTTCGGGCCCCCTGGCATGCCCGCCGGGACGCCGCTCTCGCGCGCGCGAGCCGGATCGATCTTCTCGGCTTCCTCCTCGCCCTCGCCGCGCTCGTTCTGGGATGATCGGCGCATGAGCGTCCCCGTTTCCGATTTCCGCTCCGACACCGTCACGAAGCCCACACCCCGCATGCGGCAGGCCATGGCCGAGGCCGAAGTCGGCGACGACGTCTACGGCGAGGACCCGACCGTCCGGCGTCTCGAGGAAGAGACCGCGGAAGTCCTCGGCCACGAGGCGGCCCTTTTCGTCCCGACCGGCTCGATGGGCAACCAGCTCTCGCTGCGCGTCCACGCGCGCTCCGGCACCGAGGTCATCCTCGAGGGGAAGTGCCACATCTTCCACTACGAGATGGCCGGCATGGCGGCCCTCTCGGGCCTCCTCCCGCGCCCGATCGACGGCGTCCGCGGGCGCCTCGCGGCCGGTCAGGTCGCAGCCTGGATCCGGCCCGAGTCCGTCTACTACCTTCCGCGCACGTCCGTCCTCGCGCTCGAGAACACGCACAACTTCGCGGGCGGCACCGTCACCCCGCGGGAGGCGACCGAGCCGCTCCTCGCGCTCGCGAAGGAGCGCGGTCTGAACGTGCACCTCGACGGCGCGCGCCTCTGGAACGCCGCCGCCGCGCTCGACGTCACGGCGGCGTCCCTCGCGGCGGGGTTCGACTCCGTCATGACGTGCTTCTCGAAGGGCTTGAGGGCGCCGGTCGGAAGCGCCGTCGCGGGCTCGAAGGACTTCATCGCCGAGGCGCGGCGCGTCAGGAAGCTGTTCGGCGGCGGCATGCGCCAGGCCGGCGTCATCGCGGCGGCCGCGCTCGTCGCCCTCGAGGAGGAGCGCTCGCGCCTGCCCGAGGATCACGCCCGGGCGACGAAGCTCGCCGCGGGCCTCGCGGGCCTGAGCGGCCTGCGGATCGACCCCGCGGACGTCGAGACGAACATTCTGCTGTTTTTCCTGGAAGGGAAGTGGGGCGACTCGGCTTCGGTCGTGGCGAAGCTCTCGGCACGCGGCGTCCTGGTCGGAGCGGCGGGCGCAGATTCCATCCGCATGGTCACGCACGCCGACGTCAACGACATCGACGTTCAGCGCGCGCTTCGCGCCTTCGAGGAGATCGCGAAGGGCCACTGACGGCTACGGCAGCACGGTCCTCGGATCGTTCGTCTTCTGGTCGATGATCGCGGCGTAGGTCGCGACGCGGGCGCCGCCCGTCGTCGTCGAGACCACGAGCGCCGCATTCACGGTTCCGTCCGGGGCGCCGAGCGTCGTCACGACGTTGCCGATCTGGCGCATCTCGAAGGGCTGGAGGTCCGCGGACCCGGATCCGATCGTGGCGCCGGAGTCAGACTTCAACGTGAGGTCGACGTGAGTCGGCTTCGCGGTCGCGTTGGCGATCACGGCATTCGTCCGGAACGACGAGTCCTGCCTCAGGCCTCCGAGGGTCTTCGGCGCGGCCAGCGTCACGAAGTCCGCGGGGCCGGCCGCGGGCACCGACTGGCCGAACGTCCCGCTCAGGTCGGGCGGGGGTGTGGACGTCTGGCTGAGGAGGCGCAGGTCGCCGCTCGTGGCCGTCGCGAGGATCGCCCCGAAGCCGCTGGAGACGCCGAACACGGTTCCGAGGACGTCGGTGTAGGTGACGACGGAGCTCGGCGGAACGAGCTTGACGACCTCCGCACCGCCCGTTCCGTCCTGATCGTGGCCGAGAAACTTGAGGGTCACGGCCGCCGTCGTCGTCCCGGCGTTCCCGATCGTGAGATCCGTCGTGTAGAAGGCGTTGTTCGCGCCCTGGGCGTGCGCGCTCGAGGGCAGGAGCCACGTCGTGTTCGTCCCGAGCGTCCCGAGAGTCACGGGGAGGATCGTGCGCGGGTCGTTCGTCGTCTGGTCGATGACGGCGGCGTAGGTCGCGATGCGCGCGTCGGCGGTGGGCGTCGAGACGACGAGCCAGGCATCCTTTGCCCCGTCAGGGCCGCCGAGCGCCGTGACGACGTTGCCGATCTGCCGCATCTCGAGCGGATTCAGGTCCGCGGAGCCGCTTCCGATCTCAACTCCCGAGGAGCTCAGGAGCCGCAGATCCACGTGGGCGGCGGCCTCGGTCGTGTTCGCGATGACGGCGTTCGTCCGGAAGGCCGCGTCCTGCCTGAGCGAGAAGAGCGCCTTCGGCGCCGCGGTCGTGACGACGTCGTTGCCGGTTGCGGCGGGCACGGCCTGGCCGAACGTGCCGACGCCCGAAGGCGGCGGCGTGGACGTCTGGCTCACGACCTTCAGGTTGTTCGTGTCGGCGACGATCCGGATCGCGCCGAAGCCGCCCGAGACGCCGAAGAGCGAGCTC
Source organism: Thermoanaerobaculia bacterium (assembly GCA_038319835.1). Classification (GTDB taxonomy): domain Bacteria; phylum Acidobacteriota; class Thermoanaerobaculia; order UBA5066; family UBA5066; genus Fen-183. The sequence continues at coordinate 17,274 of JBBQDQ010000039.1, forward strand.
AGGACGTCGGGGTACGTCACGGTCTGTCCGGCGGGAACGACGCGCGTGACCTCGGCGCCGGTGCGTCCGTCCTGGTCGTGGCCGAGGAACCTGAGGGTGATGTTCGCGGCGACGGCGCCCGTGTTCGTGACGGTCAGCGCCGTCGTGTAGAAGGCGTTGTTCGCGCCCTGCGCGTGGGCGCTGGACGGGAGGACCCACGTCGTGGGCAGCGTCGTCGAGCCCTCGAACCAGCCGATGTCCCGGAAGAGAGCCAGGGTCGCGTCCGTCGCGACCGGAAGGTCGCCGCTGATGTTCGGCTCCATGAGGAGGTTCGGCGAGGCGCCCGTGTCCCAGTGCGAGACGGACGAGCCGCTCTCGTACGGGTTCGGCGCGTACATCTGAAGTCGGCCGCTCGTGTCCGTGCCCGCGAGGGCGGTCGGATCCGGACCGATCGTGGCGGAGGTCGGGAGGGCCGCCTTGAGCTTCGTTCCGTCCGCGAGGGTGACGCGCACCGAGGGGATCGTGATGGTGGAGTCCGTGCCCGACATCCCGGCGAGGGCGCCGACGACGTTGTCGACGACGATCATGCCGACGGCGCCGGCGTTCTGGACGTTCTTGGCCTTGATGACGAAGGCGCAGCTGCCCCGGTCGACAAGGGCGATCCGACCCGCGAGGGCGGATGCGTTTGTGACCGCGCTGCACGCGTCCGTGATCAGAGGCCCGACGGAATCGGCGGCGTCCGTCGCCGCGACCACGGGCGCCGTCACGGAGACGGACGATGCGGACGGCCCGAAGTCGGCCGTGCCGAAGGCGTAGATCCCGGCGCTGGCCGGAGGCGCGGCTACGGCGAGGGTCGCCTTCCGCGCGTTGTACGCCTTCGCGTACTGGTTCGCGTTGGGTCCGTTCCAGACGAGGTTGCCGGTGTTCGTGTTGGAGGCGACGCGCTCGGCGTCGGTAGTCATCTGGTCCCACGTCTTGCCGGCGGTCGTGTCGAGGAGGAACCGGTCGAAGATGCCCGGGTACTGGTTGGACCCGAGGAACTTCCCGCTCGAGTTCGCGGCCGAGGTGAATCCGAGGCCGTGCCCGAACTCGTGGAGGAGGACGGTCAGGAGGTTGACGTTGCTGCCGTGGTTGTTGTCGAGGCCGAGGTAGAAGAACGTGCCCGTCAGGCAGTCCGTCTTTCCGAGCTCGCTGTTGAACTGGGCCGAGATGGCGGCCGGGTTCGTCCCGAGGGAGGTCCCGCTGAGCTTGTCGCCCTCGGCCTTGTTGTACCAGGTGTGCGCCACGGGCGCGCCGGCGAAGTCCGCGTGGACGGTCGTGGCTCCGGCCGACCCGAGGACGGCGGAGTTCGCGGCGCACGTGAGGGCCGAGAAGCTCGAATTGATCTTGATTGTGACGGTGCTCGGAAGGAGCGCGCCCCAGATGCGGGCGGCCTCCCGGAAGACGATGAGGCGCTGGGCGCCGATCGTCGTCCCGGTGTTTCCGCCGACGGGTGTCGCCGGAGTCGCGTCGTTGAACCCCAGGCCGGCGGCGTCGGTCACGACGATCTGGAACTCGGCGGCGAAGAGCGGCTGCGCGACGAGCGCGAGAACGAAGGCGGCGCGGAGGACGTGCGTCTTCACCGGCGGCTCCTCAGCGGTCCGTCTTCGGCGCCTGCACCGGCGCAGGCGCGACGGCGGGTGCAGGCGATGCGACGGCCTTGCCGGCTTCGGCGGCGCCGTGAACACAGGTGTGCGCGAGCGTTCCGTCCGGGTTCTTCGTCGCGACCGCGTACGACCGGTCGGCCTCGCCCAGCTCGACCATCACGCTCCCGTCCGGCAGCGTGACCTCCTTGTGCTCGGGGGCGATGAGGGGCTGCCGGCCGAGGAGCTTCTCGCGCTCGGCGGCCGTCGCGGGCCGCAGCTCGCCCGTTTCGGGGTCCTTCGTGACGACGAGGTTCGAGGCGTCGGCCGCGGTCTTCGGAGCGCTCTTCTTCGCCGCTTTCTTCTTCGCGGAGGCCGCCGGGGTCGCGGTCGGCACCTGAGGCGCCTCGTCCGCGAACGCGGGCACGGCGAGCAGGGCGGACAACACGAGGATCGCGCGGGTTCGGGTCATGGGGTTCTCCTCAAGCGGCCGGTCGGCCGCGCGAACCCCTATTTTAGCTTTGCGACGAGGTCGATCTCCACCCGCGCGTTCGCCGGGAGCCCCGCGACCTGGACGGTCGTGCGCGCGGGGCGATGGCTTCCGAAGCGCGCCGCGAAGACCTCGTTCATCTTCGCGAAGTCGGCCATGTCGACGAGAAAGACGCCCGCCCGGACGACGTCGGCGCACGTGAGGCCCGCGCCCGCGAGCACGGCCTCGAGGTTGTCGAGGACGCGCGTCGTCTGCGCGGCGACATCGCCCTCGACGAGCTTCATCGTCGCCGGGTCGAGCGGCGTCTGACCCGCGGTGAAGAGGAAGCCTCCGGCGGCGATTCCCTGCGCGTAGGGGCCGATGGCCTTCGGAGCGTTGTCGACGGCGATAGTCCTGAGGTCGCTCACGGCGGTTCTCCTACCTCTTCGGGTCCCAGACGGCGACGTGGGGCAGGTTGCGGTACTTCTCGTCGAGGTCGAGGCCGTAGCCCACGACGAATTCCGGGCCGATCTCGAAGCCGAGGAAGTCGACGTTGATGTCGCGGTTCTCGGGGATCTTCTTCTTGAGCAGCGCGGCGATCCCGAGAGAGCGCGGCCCGCGCGAGGAGAGGAGCTCGAGAATCTTCCGGAGCGTGAGGCCCGTGTCGACGATGTCCTCGAAGAGGAGCACGTCCTTGCCGGCGACGTCCATCGACAGGTCCTTGAGGAGCTGGATGTTCCCCGAGGAGCTCGTCCCGGAGTACGAGCGCACCTGCATGAAGTCCACGGCGACGGGGACCGTGAGGCGCTTCAAGAGGTCGGTCAGGAAGAAGACCGAGCCCTTGAGGATCCCGACGGCGAGGAGGTCCTTCCCGACGTAGCGGGCGTCGATCTCCCTCGCGAGGACGTCGAGGCGTTTCGCGATGGTGTCTTCGGAGAGCAGGATGTGGTCGATCACGCCGCGGAAGATATCATCGGGGAAACGTGCCCCCGGCCCCGAGGACTATAGAATGCGTGAGCAACGTGAGCGACACAGAACGCGAGCCTGAGAGCGTCTCGAGGGCGTACGCCCGCCTGTCGGAGAAGTTCAAGGCCCTCTGGATGTTCCACCAGTTCCTGCAGGGCGTGCACCGCACGAGCCTGAAGGGCGCGCCGCTGCCCGAGGTGCCGTTCGCGCCGCTCTACGAGCAGATCAAGCGCATCAAGGAGACGAAGGGCGTCGAGCCGGAGGACGCGACGAAGGCCGCGATGAAGCGCCTCGACGGCGAGCTGGACCAGCTCCACGACGCGCTCGCGGACGACGACCGCCTGATCCCGCCGTCGACGCTGCGGCAGTTCTTCGAGCGCGTGAAGGCCGGAGACGAGGAGCTGCTCCTCTCGATCCTGAAGTTCTACTACTACGCGAACACGCTCGGCCCCGACGAGACGGACAAGGTCGACTTCCTCCTCACGCGCCTCGGCACGGCGAAAGACGCGGGAGGGGAGACCGTCCTGAAGCCGGCGGCCGACCTCGCGAAGCTTTCGGGCGCGCTCCTCGGCCTCACGTTCCGGCCGCCGGTCGCTCCCTCCGAGGTCCAATCCGTCGTCACGCTCCTCGACGTCCTCCGCCGCGACCTCGAGGCCTGCGAGCGCTTCGAGGACCTCACGAAAAGGAAGACGCTCGAGAACCTCCGGACGCTCAAGCACCGTCTCGGCGCGGCGTTCTACTCCGCGGAGGTCATGGAGGCCGTCCTCGCGTCGAACGTCGCCTTCAAGAAGAAATTCCAGCTCCTCTACAAGGAGGAGGAGCGGCGCATCCTGACGGCCTCTCGCGACGTCATCGCGAAGGAGAAGGACCTCGAGAAGGACACGCGGTTCATGAGCGCGGAGTTCCGCGAGGACCTCGAGCGGTTCCGCCGGGACAAGGACGAGTTCGAGAAGTCGAGCCGCAAGCACGGCGTGCGCCCCCGGGACGTCAAGCGCCTGAAGGAGTCGCTCCACCGCCTGCTCGCACGGCTCGACCCCGCGGCGGCCGACGAGCTCGACATCGGCTCCGACTCGACCAGCGGACGATCCGGCCGCGGGCCCGGCAGCGGCGTGCGCCGCCGGAAAACCGCGGCCGCGGGCCAGACGCCCCCGCCGAAGAGCGCGGCCCTGTGGCGGGCCGAGAGCGACCGCGCGACGAGCGAGACCGCGCGGCGCGTGCTGTCGTCCGTAGACCTCCTGCGGTCGGGCGGCTCCTCCGGCAAGGAGCTCGCGGGTCGGCTGGAGGACTGGGAGGTCCGCGCGGCGCTCCGGGTGTACCGCGTGAACCGCGAGGAGGGCGTCGAGCCGCTCTCGGCGCACGAGCGCCTCTTCTTCAACGGGGCCGTGCTCAGGACCCGCATGGACGAGGAGGCGCACACGCTGCGGGACCTCGTCCAGGAGGTCGGGGAGTCGTCCGCCTCGGACACGACGATCGCGCCCGCCGGGAAGTGTCTCGTGCGTGCCCGGGAGATCGACCGGAACTTCCGCGAGGCGCTCGCCGCCGCCGAGGACGACCGGGCCGCCTGGAAGAGGCTCACGCGGTCGCGGTTCCGCCACCTCCGGGCCTTCGCGGGCCTCTGGCTCCTCTTCAGCTCCCTCGGCGGCGAGTAGTCTCGCTCCCGCGGGCGAGGTGGTTTAATCCGCCTCGATGGCTGAGAACCCCGATCCGAAGACGGCAGACCCGAAGGCCCCCGAAGCGGACGTCCCCGAGCAGATCGCGAACCGGCGCGCGTCCCGCGAGCGCATCGCGGCCCTCGGCCGCCCCCTCTATCCGAACCGCTGGGACCCGACGCATCTCGTCTCGGACGTCGTCGCCCGCTGGTCCGGCCTGGACGCCGCCGCGCTCGACGCCGAGCCCGAGTCCGGCCGCCGCGTGCGCGTCCCGGGGCGCATCCTCGCGATCCGCAAGATGGGGAAGGCGATCTTCGTCGATCTCTCCGACGGCGCACTCCGCGTCCAGTCGTACCTCAAGAAGGACCTCCTGCGCCCCGGCGACTGGGAGCTCCTCGAGCAGCTCGACCTCGGCGATCACGTGGGCGTGGGCGGCGTCGTCTTCCGGACCCGGACGGGGGAGCTCTCGATCAAGGGCGAGTCGCTCGACTTCCTCGCGAAGTCGCTCCGGCCACTCCCGGACAAGTGGCACGGCCTCACGGAC
>JBBQDQ010000040.1:0-22306 GCA_038319835.1 Thermoanaerobaculia bacterium
GTCGCCGCGCTTGCGCGACTCGGGACCGGGATCTACCCGGAGATCGAGTTCCCGCGCATCGTGGTCGTCGTGCGCGCGTCCGACCTGCCGCCCGAGCAGATGCAGGCCGCCGTCGTCCGGCCCCTCGAGGAATCGCTCGCGACGGTCCTCGGGCTCCGGCGGCTGAAGGTCCGGATCATCCGCGGTTCGGCGGAGTTCGCGCTCCAGTTCGCGGACGGGACGGACATGTGGCGGGCGCTGCAGCTCGTCGACGCCGCCGCCGCCGAAGCGCGGGGCAACCTCCCGCCGGGCGTCGAGACGGAGACGCAGAAGGTCACGCCCGCCGACTTCCCGATCCTCTCGTACAACATCGTCGGCGGGGACGGAACCGCGCGCCGCGAGGCCGCCGAGCAGCTCGTTCGGCCCGTGTTCTCTCGCGTCCCCGGCGTCGGGCGCGTCGAGGTCGTGGGCGGCGACCCGCGTGAGATCGAGGTCGTCGCCGACCCCGCGCGCCTCGCGGCCGCTGGCCTCAGGCCCGCCGAGCTCGCGCGGCGCGTCGGCGAGGGAATCGCGCGGCGCGCCGTCGGACGATTCGACTCGTTCCGGCAGACGACGACCGTCCTCGCGAACCCACCCGCGCTCGAGGTCGGAAAGCTGCCGGATCTCCCGATCGGCGCGAGCCGGCAGGGGAGCGTGCGCCTCGGGTCGATCGCCGAGGTCTTCGAGGGCGCGCCGGACCGCGTCCTCGCCGTACACGGCCCCGAAGGCGACGCCGTCCAGATCAGCGTGTCGAGGATGCTCGGAGCCTCGGCGCCGGACGTCGTGCGCGGGATCGAGGAGGCGGCGCGGACGCTCCCGCTTCCGGCGGGCCTCTCGCTGAAGGAGGTCTACAACCAGGGCGGCCTCATCCGCGAATCGATCCTTGGGATCCGCGACGCGATCGTCCTCGGCATCCTCCTGACGGTTGCCGTCCTCGCATTCTTCCTGCGCGACGCGCGGGCGGGACTTCTCGCGGCGCTCTCGGTGCCGGTCGCCCTCGTGTCGACGTTCTTCGGGATGTCGGCCTTCGGACAGACCCTGAACCTCATGTCGCTCGGAGGCATGGCGATCGCGATCGGCCTCGTGATCGACGACGCGATCGTCGTCGTCGAAGCGATCGTGAAGCGCCGCGAGGAGGGCACCGCGCCCGCCGCAGCCGTCGCCGGGGCCCTCTCCGAGATGACGTCGCCAGTCGTCGGGACGACGGTGACGACGATCGTCGTCCTCCTGCCGCTCGCCTTCATGACGGGCCTCGTCGGGAGCTTCTTCAAGGCGCTCGCGCTCACCCTGGCGTCGGCGGTCTTCGCGTCCCTCCTCTTCGCCCTCTTCGTCCTTCCGCTCCTCGCCGGGGGGCTGAAGGACCGGAACGCCGGGCGCGGGGGCCGGATCGCGGGCCTCCACGCGTCGCTCCTCGGCGCCGCTGCCGCCCGGCGCGCGTGGGTGGCCGGCGGGACCGCTCTTCTCGTCGTCCTCGGCGCCGCCGTCGCGTGGCGGATGCCCTCGGGATTCCTCCCGGAGATGGACGAGGGCGCGTTCGTCGTCGACTACTTCATGCCCGCGGGCACGTCCCTGCCGGACACGGAGAAGGCCGCGCGGAAGCTCGAGGACCTTCTTGCCGCGACGCCAGGCGTCGAGACGTGGAGCCGGCGAACGGGCGCGGAGCTCGGCCCCGTGACCGCCACGCTCATGAGCCGCGGCGACATCGCGGTGCGCCTCGCCCCGCGCGGGAAGCGCAAGGACGCAGAGGAGGTCATCGCGGGCCTCAGAACCCGCGTGGACGCGGAGCTTCCGGGGGTCCGCGTGGAGTTTGTCCAGATCCTCGAGGACGTGCTGAACGACCTGTCGGGCGCTCCGCGTCCGCTCGAGATCAAGCTCTTCGGACCGGACGAGAAGGTTCTCCGCGATCTCGCCGGAAAGCTCTCCGAGAGCCTCGCGGACGTCCCGAAGCTCGTCGATCCGTACTCGGGCGTCGAAGGGCAGGTGCCGCTCCGCGTCTTCACCGTGGACGGCGAGGCGGCCGTGCGGGCCGGGCTGACGGCGTCCGACGTCGCCGACGACCTCTCGACCGCGCTTCAGGGCAAGATCGTGGGCGCAATGCCGCGCCTCGACCGGCTCGTCCCCGTGCGCGTCCGATTCCCGGACGCCGTGCGGTTCTCGCCGGACGGCGCGGGCGCGTTTCCGGTCGCGGTGGCGGGCGCGACGCTTCCGATTTCGCGCCTCGCCCCGTACGCGGAGGTCAGCGGGGCGAGTGTGCTGTACCGCGAGAACCTTTCGCCGGTCGTCCCCGCCTCGGCGGACGTCGAAGGCGGCGACCTCGGAGCTGCGGCGCGAGCGGTCTCCGCACGGCTCGCGAAGCTCGCCCTGCCGCCGGGCTACCGCTCCGAGATCGGCGGCCGGGCGGAGAGCCAGGGCCGCGCCTTCCGCGACCTCGCGCAGGTGCTCGGCCTCGGGGTTCTCGCCGTATTCGCCGTCCTTGTCGCGCAGTTCCGCTCCGCGAAGGCGGCGCTCCTCGTCCTTCTCCTCGTGCCCGTCGCTCTCTCGGGCGGCGTCCTGTCGCTCTTTGCGTGTCGCGTCCCGCTCAACGTCTCCTCCGTGATGGGCCTCGTCCTCCTCGTCGGGCTCGTCGTGAAGAACGGGATCCTCCTTGTCGAGAAGGCGCAGGAGCTGGTCCGGGCGGGGGAGACTCCGGCCGCGGCGCTCGCGTCCGCCGCGGGCCGGCGGCTTCGCCCGATCCTCATGACGACTCTCTGCACGGTGTTCGGCCTCCTGCCGCTCGCCTTCGCGTGGGGAGCCGGGTCCGAGCTCCAGCGGCCGCTGGCGATCGCCGTCGTCGGAGGGCTCCTCGTCTCGACCCTCGCAACCCTCGTGGCTCTCCCGCTCCTGGGGGCGGGATTCCTCGCGTCCGCCCCGCAAGTCTCTGAGAAGCCTTGAGGTTGCGGCCGCAGGCAGTGCTCTGGTAAGCTTGAGGGCTCTGGGTCGAAGGAGTTTCGAGATGTCCGGAATCTGTCAGGTCACGGGGAAGCGGGCGACGTCGGGCAACAAGGTGTCGCACGCCAACAACAAGACGAAGCGCCTCTTCAAGCCGAACCTGCGCACGCAGCGTTTCTGGGTGGAGAGCGAGGGCCGCTGGGTTCGCCTGCGGGTGTCGACGGCCGCGATGCGCACGATCGACAAGAAGGGCATCGATGCGGTCGTCGCCGACATGCGCCGCGAAGGGAAAAAGGTCTAGCCGATGCGCGAGAAGGTCAAGCTCGTCTCGACGGCGGGCACCGGGTACTTCTACACGATCACGAAGAACAAGAAGATCCATCAGGACAAGATGGAAGTGAAGAAGTACGACCCCAAGATCCGCAAGCACGTCGCGTTCAAGGAATCGAAGATCTAGGCTTCAGACGAAGATTCGGATTCGGATTTCTTAGAAGGTAAGAGGCGCCGTGGCATGAGCCGCGGCGCCTTTGCTTTGCCCTCTTCACCTTCTAAGAACTTCTACTCTTTCTTGCCCTTTTCCGTTTTCTTCTCCCCCCACGCGTCGACTTCGACCGGCGCCGGGAGACCCGCCTCCTTGAGCTGGGGGAGGATCGTCGCCTTGTCACCCACGAGGACGAGGACCGCCTTGTCGAGCGCGAGGGCCGTCTTCGCGCGCGCGTTGAGCGCGGCGGCTTTCGTCTTCTCCATCGCGGCGAGGTCCTCGCCGAGCGTCTCGAACGGCGCTCCGTTCTCGACGTAGGCCGTTGCAGTCCCGACGATTCCCGACAGGCCGGAGAACGCCCCGACGGCGCCGTTCTTGACGAGGCCGCGCGCCTTGCCGGCCTCCTCGTCCGTCACGTCGCCGGTCGAGATCCGCGCGAACTCGGCGAGGAACTCCTTGACGGCCGCTCCGGTGTCCTTCGCCGTGACCTCGGCGCCGGCCGAGAACGTCCCGAGGACGGGGCCCGGAGCGAACCCGCCGCCGGCGCCGTACGTGTACCCGTGCTTCTCTCGAAGGTTCTGGTTCAGGCGGCTCGTGAAGCTGCCGCCGAGGACCGTTCCGAGCAGCCGGAGCGGCACGCGCGAGGGGTCGGCGAACTTTGGTGACGGCGCGAGGAACCGCACGCTGGTCTGCGGCGCGTCCGACCGGTCCACGAGGTAGACGCGCAGACCCGCCCCCCCCGGCGCGTACTCTGCGGGCACGGCCGCACGCTTCGGCACCGGTCCCGCGGCCTTCCAGTCGCCGAGAGACTTCTCGAGCGCCGCCTTGATCTCGGGCTGCGGCAGGTTGCTCGCGACGAGGAGCGTGGCCGTCTCGGGCCTCACGAGGGCGGCGTGGGCCGCCTTGAGCTCGTCGAGCGTGATCGCGCCGGCGGACGACGGCGTGCCGTCGGCAGGCCAGGCGTAGGGGTGCGCGCCCCCGAAGAGGGCCCGTGCGGCGACCCGCTCGGCCACGACGCGGGCCTCGTCGTCCGACTGCGCGATCTCGTCGAGCGTGAGGCGCTTGACGCGCTCGAAGTCCTTCGTCTCGAAGCGAGGCTGCCGCACGGCGTCCGCGAGCAGCGGCACGCCCTGCGCGAGGTTTCGGGAGAGGACCGTGAGGCTCGCGTGCACGGACCGGCGCGATGCGCCGGAGGAGAAGCTCCCGCCGAGGCTCGCGACCGCCTCGCCGAACGCGATCGCGTCGCGCGACCCGGCGCCCTCGTCGAGCATGCCCGCCATCATCGAGGCGACGCCGGCTTCCGAGGCCTTTGCGTCGAGCGCGCCGTCGGGACGGAAGACCGCGGCGATGCGCGTGAGCGGCAGGTCCGGGGTTCGCCAGAACTGCACGGCGATGCCGTTCGCGAGCTTGAAGCGCTCGGGCGGCGTGGGCCGGAACGCCACCGCCGCGCCGTCCGCGGGACGGGCGTCCCGGGCGGACGGCGTGCGCTTCGGCTGCTCCGGCAGGACGCGGTACACGACCCGGGCGTCCTGCGTCAGGAACCGGCGCGCGGCCATCTGGACGGACGCGGCGGTCGCGTTCCGGTAACGGTCGATGTCGCGCGTGAACGAGTTCGGCTCGCCCCAGACGTCGTCGTAGTAGTTCAGCGCGTCGGCGCGCGCCTCGAGGCGCTGGAGCGACGACAGCTTCGAGAGCTCGGTCGTCTCCTTGCGCTGCGCGAGCTCGGCGGGCTTCGTCCCTTCCAGCAGGAAGCGCGCGATCTCCTCGTCGACGGCCTTCTCGATCCGGGCGAGGTCCGCGTCCGGGCGGGCCTGCACGTCGATCCGGAGGTACGAGCCGAGCGCCTGGCTGTTGTTGGAGGCGGACACCGACGAGGCGAGCTTGTCGTCGATCACGAGCCGCTTGTACAAGCGGCTGCTCTTGCCGTCCGCGAGGATCGCGGCGACGAGGTCGCACTCGGCGTCGCCGGCCTGCATGGCCGGCGGCGTGTGGTACGCGAACGACACGAGGGGGAGCTGGACCTTGTCGTACATCGCGCCGCGCTTGACGCCGTCGAGCCTCGCGGACGGGACGGACTTCCGCGGAGGCTCGGCGCCGCGGGGAATCGAGCCGAAGAGCCTTTCGACGAGCGGCTTGATCGCGGCGGGGTCGAAATCGCCCGCGATGACGAGGCTCGCGTTGTTCGGGACGTAGTACGTCGCGAAGAAGTCCTTCACGTCCGTCGCGACGGCCGCCTTGAGGTCCTCGGCGGTCCCGATCGTCGGGAAGTGGTAGGGATGGCCCGGGGGATAGAGCATCTGCTGGATCGCGAGGTCCGCGCGGCCGTAGGGCTGGTTCTCGTAGCTCTGGCGGAGCTCGTTCAGGACGACGTCGCGCTGGAGGTCGACCTTTTTCTGGTCCATCGCGCGCGGGAGGTCCTCGAGGCGTTCGGCGTCCAGCCAGAGGAGCGTCGGGAGGAGCGAGGCCGGGCCGGAGGAGTAGTAGCTCGTGCGGTCCGAGCCCGTGGACGCGTTGTTCGAGCCGCCCGAGGCCTCCATGATCCGGTCGAACTCGCCGTTCGGGACGCGCTCGGTCCCCATGAACATGAGGTGCTCGAAGAGGTGCGCAAAGCCGCTGCGCCTCGCCGGCTCGTCCTTGCTGCCGACCCGGTACCAGATGTCGATCGTCGCGGCTGGCAGCGTGTGGTCCGGGTAGAGGATCACGGTCATGCCGTTCGGGAGCCTGTACTTCTCGACTGCGTAGCTCTGGGCGGGGGCGGGGGAGGCGGACGCGATCAGGGCGGCGAGGACGACCAGCGCGGCGAGGGTTCTCTTCATGGGAAGAGAATACGAGGGATTCCTTCGAATGGTTATAGGCGCGACGCCTCGCATCCGTCGCAGAGCCCCTTGACGAGGATCTCCACGGCGTCCTCCTTCAAGGCGCGCGGCACGCGCGCGCCACGGCGCAGCTCGACCTTCAGGGTGTCGAGGCATGCGAGCGATCCGCACGCCGTGCAGAGGAAGTGCGGGTGCTCCCGCCCGCCGGGCCGGGCCCCGGCCGCCTCGAAGCGCCAGACGTGGTCCCCAAGGTCCCGCCGGCGGGCGAGCCCTGCCTTCACGAGCTCCACGAGGTTCCGGTACACGGTCGCGCGGTCCGGGACGGCGTCGCCGAGGGCGGCCGCGAGGTCCGCGTGGCTGGCGGGCGCCGTGCGAGCCCGCAGGGCCCTGAGGACCGCGAGGCGGGCCGGGGTCACCCGGAGGCCGGCGCGGCGCAGGTCCGCCGTTTGGTTGGCTTCCGGCTGCGTTTTCGAGGCGCGCGTGCGCACGCCGGAAGCGTAGCAGGCGCAGAATGGCGGGTCGGAGGACCCCCATGACCGACGAAAAGAACGACCGCCGCGACTTCGTCAAGACCGCCGCCGTGGCGGCGGCGAGCATCGCGTTGAAGGACGTCGCCGCTCCCGCAGTTGCAAAGGCCGCCGTCCCGATCACGCTGCCCGCTCTCCCGTGGGCCGACAACGCCCTCGAGCCCTTCATCTCGAAGAACACGATCGGGTTCCACTACGGAAAGCACCACAAGGCGTACGTCGACAACCTCAACAACCTCGTCGCCGGCAAGCCCGAGGCCGACCTGTCGCTCGAGGCGATCGTGAAGGGCGCGGCCGGGAAGGCCGACCAGGCGGCCGTCTTCAACAACGCCGCCCAGATCTGGAATCACACGTTCTACTGGAACAGCATGCGTCCTAAGAGCGATGCGAAGGTCCCGAAAGAGATCGGCGACCTGATCGGCGCCTCGTTCGGAAGCCACGAGGAGTTCGTCAAGCAGTTCACGGCCGCCGCGATGGGGCAGTTCGGGAGCGGCTGGGCCTGGCTCGTCGCCGAGGGCGGCAAGCTCAAGGTCGTCAAGACGCCGAACGCGGAGACCCCCCTCACGACATCCGCGACGCCCCTCCTGACGCTCGACGTCTGGGAGCACGCGTACTACCTCGACTACCAGAACCGGCGGAAGGACTACGTCGCCGCCGTCGTCGAGAACCTCCTGAACTGGGACTTCGCGCTCAAGAACCTCCCGAAGGCCTGAGCCAAGGGCTCCAGCCGGCGGCGCCCGTGTGCGCCGCCGGCCCGCACTCGAAGATCCCTGCCCATGTCGGTTCGAATATCCCTAGCCATCCGCACCTGAATTCCCGAGAATTCGAATAGCGATGCCCATGTTCCACCCGGCCCACTTGCCGTCTAATACTAGTTGGGCGGCGAAGGCGAAGCATCCTCATGCCTGTACCGGAACCTGAACGCCAGCGTCTGATCACGCAGCTCGAGCAGTTCGCATGGCGCAGGTTCCCGCCTCAGTCTCGTGGTCAAGTTCGGCTCGAAATCAAGACGCGCGGCAGCGACGTAACGGTCGTGGAGCGTCGCCCGTTCTACCTCGACCACTCCAAGGAAACCGAGCACACGATTGCGCGCTTTCATTACGAGCCGGACGGGCGCTGGCGGCTTTTCTGGCTCCGGCACACTGGTCGCTGGTACGCGTACGAGAACGCCCGTCCCACTAAGGACACGGCTCGCCTAGTTCGCGAACTCGAAACGGACCCTACGCACATCTTCTGGGGCTAACCTAGTCGCTCTGTCGTCGTCGCCCAACAACGCGCTGCAGCGGACTCGCTACGCTCGCCGCTGAGCTTGATATCGTTAGACGGCACACGCACTGCCAGGGAAGCCAGATGCAACAAAGACTGGGCCTCGTTTCCGTTGTCGTCAAAGACTACGACGAAGCCATCGCCTTCTACGTCGGGACACTTGACTTCAGCTTAGTTGAAGACAGGGAGGTGCCGGAACAAGGCAAGCGATGGGTCGTTGTCCGGCCTCAGGGGCCCGGCCAAGTAGGCATTCTGCTGGGCCGTGCGTCGTCGCCGGAGCAGTCCCAGCACGTAGGTAACCAGACAGGTGGCCGTGTCTTCCTGTTTCTCTACACTGACGATCTCGAACGCGACTACGCTGCATATCTCGCGCGAGGCGTCGAGTTCGTTCGGCCACCACAAGACATGCAGTACGGTCGTGTGGCTGTGTTCAGAGACCTGTACGGAAACCTCTGGGATCTGTTGCAGCCAAGCGGTGGCCTAGGGTGAGGGTGCCGTCTAACAACGCGTATCTGGACTCCTCGGAGGTTGCTCGGCAGTTGACCCGATAAAGTAGACACTCTGGCCTAACGCTCGAAGAGGTTGATCGTCGAGAAGCCCCGAGGGCCTCGGTCAGGCCCCTTCGCTCTCGAGGCGGCGGATGTACCAATCGACGCCGTCCTCGAGGGCGACGGGCTTGCGTTGGAAGCCCTGCTTTTTCAGGCGGTCCATCTTCGCTTCCGTGAAGTACTGGTAGCGCTCGCGGATCCCCTCGGGCGTGTCGACGAACGCGATCCTCTCCTCGACGCCGAGCGATGCGAAGACGGCTTTCGCGAGGTCGAGGAACGTCCGGGCCTTCCCGGTCCCGACGTTGTAGATGCCGCCCGTGATCGGCTTCTTGAGCGCGAACCACATCGCCTCGACCGTGTCCGAGACGTCGACGAAGTCGCGTGACTGGTGGCCGTGGGCGACGCCGTCTTTGTGAGAGCGGAAGAGGCGGATCTCGCCCTTCGCCTTGACCTGGTCGTAGCCGTGGAGGACGACGCTTGCCTGCGGGCCCTTGTGCCTCTCGCCGAAGCCGTAGACGTTGAAGAAGCGGAAGCCGGCCCAGGACAGGGGCGTGCGGCCGGCCGCCGCCTCCTCGAGCGCCCAGAGGTCGAACCTGCGCTTGGACTCGCCGTAGGGGTTCAGCGGCCTGAAGCGCGGAACGAGCGCGTCGTCGTCGTCGAAGCCGAAGGTGCCGTCGCCGTAGACGGCCGCGCTGGAGGCGTAGACGAGCGGGATTCCGAGGCGCCGGGCCTCGTTCCAGAGGTTCTTCGAGTAGTCGAGGTTCAGACGCTTGAGGAGGCCCTCGTCGAGCTCGGTCGTGGCCGAGATGGCGCCCATGTGGACGATGCCGGCGAGGTCCGGGCGGCCGTCCGCGAGCCAGCCGGGCAGCTCCTCGATGTCGAGGATTCGGCCGAATTCGAGACGGCGATGCTCCGGGCGGCTGGCGAAGGCGTCCCGGCGGTCGACGCACACGACCGGGATCCCGCGGGCGTTGCAGGACTCGACGAAGCGGGCGCCGATGAACCCGGCCGCCCCGGTCACGAGGAGCGTGTTGGACGTCACCCCCCGATCCTAAGGGAAGGGATGCCGCTTGTCGTCTTCACCTCTTCTTCCTATGCTCCGGCCCTATGACGATCACCTCGTTCGTGAAGCACCATTTCCGCCACTTCAACGCCGCCACCGTCGTGGACGCGGCAGAGGGCTGGAACACCCTCCTGAAGGGCGGCGGCAAGATGTTCCTCACCATGGCCGGAGCCATGTCCACCGCGGAGATCGGCCTCTCGCTGGCCGAGATGATCCGGCAGGGGAAGGTCCACGCGATCACGTGCACCGGCGCGAACCTCGAAGAGGACGTCTTCAACCTGGTCGCACACGACCACTACGTCCGCATCCCGCACTACCGCCAGCTCAGCCCGAAAGAGGAAGAGGCGCTCCACTCCAGGCACCTCAACCGCGTGACGGACACGTGCATCCCCGAGGAGGAGGCGATCAGGCGGATCGAGCACGCCGTCCTCGAGGAGTGGCAGGCGGCCGACAAGGCGGGGGAGCGCCGGTTCCCGCACGAGTTCCTCTACCGCATCCTCCTCTCGGGGAAGTTGAAGCCCTCCTACCAGATCGACCCGAAGGACTCGTGGCTCCTCGCGGCTGCCCAGAAGAACCTCCCGATCTTCGTCCCGGGCTGGGAGGACTCGACGCTCGGGAACATCTTCGCGGCCCACTGCATCGAGGGCGACATCAAGAACGTCCACACGGTGAGGACCGGCATCGAATACATGCAGTCACTCGCCGAGTGGTACACAGAGACGGCCCCGAAGACTCCCGTCGGCTTCTTCCAGATCGGCGGCGGCATTGCGGGGGACTTCCCGATCTGCGTCGTCCCGATGCTCCATCAGGACCTGCGCCGCGAGGGGATCCCGCTCTGGGCGTACTTCTGCCAGATCAGCGACTCCACGACGAGCTACGGCAGCTACTCCGGCGCGGTCCCGAACGAGAAGATCACGTGGGGCAAGCTCGCGGGAGACACCCCGAAGTTCATCATCGAGTCGGACGCCGCCATCGTCGCGCCGCTCGTCTTCGCGATGGTGCTCGGATGGTGAGGAAGCTCGCCCTCGTCTTCGCCCTCGGCGCCGCGCTCGGCTGCGGAAGGCCCGAGCCCGCGAAGCCCGCCGCGGCCGCGGGAAAGCCGTACCCGCTCAAAGGCGTCGTCGTCTCCGTGGATCCCGGCGCCGCGAAGGTCATCGTCCGGCACGAGGAGATCCGCGGCTACATGGACGCGATGACGATGCCGTTCAATGTGGCCGAGCCGAAGATGCTCGCCGAGCTCAAGCCGGGCGACGAGATCGAGGCGAAGCTCGTCGTCGGGGAGAAGTCCTCGCGCCTCGAGGGCATCGTCGTGTCGCGCCACGGCACGGCGCCGGCCACCCAGACGATCCCCGAGCAGGGCCCGTACGGCAAGCCGGGCGACGTCGCGCCCGCGACCGTTCTCACGGGCCAGGACGGCAAGCCGCTCGCCCTCGCGGACTTCAAGGGCAAGGCCGTCGCGCTCACGTTCATCTTCACGCGCTGCCCGCTCCCGGAGTTCTGCCCGCGCATGAACGCGCAGTTCGCGGAGATGGAGACGCTGCTCGCGAAAGAGCCGGTGCTCTACGGGAAGACGCAGCTCCTCTCCGTGAGCTTCGACCCCGAGCACGACACGCCCGAGGTCCTCAGGGAGTACCGCGAGCGGTTCCTCAAGGGCGTCAAGGGCGTCGCGCCCGCCCACTGGAAGTTCGCGACGGGGGCTCCGGACCGCATCAAGGAGTTCACGACGTTCTTCGGGCTCACGTACCTGAAGTCCGGGGAGCAGTTCGTCCACAGCCTCGCGACGGCCGTGGTCGCGCCGGACGGCAAGATCTACTCCATCCGCCGCGGAAACGACTGGGAGCCGCCCGCCGTGATCGACGACCTCCGCAGGGCCGCCGCGGGCGAATCGCCGAAAGCCGCGCCGTGAGCCGGGGGCCGCTCGTCCTCGCCGCCGCGCTCCTCCTCGCGGGGAGCGCCGCCGCGCAGCCCGCGACGCGGAAGGAAGGGCGGGGCGAGAGGGCGCCCGACTTCACGCTCGTGACGCAGGACGGGAAGGTCTTCACGCTCGGCCGGGACGGGCGCGAGCGGCCCGTCCTCCTGACCTTCATCTTCACGAGCTGTCCCGGCGCGTGCCCGCTCGTCGTCGACGAGTGCCTCGAGGCCGCCCGCGCGGCGGGAAAGGGCCGGCCCGCGAAGGACCGTCCGCTCGTCGTCGCCCTCTCCTTCGATCCGGTCGTCGACACGCCGAAGCGCCTCCGCGAGCACATGAAGGAGAACAAGTTCAAACGGTCCGAGATCGTCTTCCTGACCGGGGGCAAGGACGCCGTGGAGAAGGCCGTCCGCGACTGGGAGGTCAACGTCGGCCGCGACGAGAAGGGCGACATCTTTCACGGGTTCCAGACCGCGATCATCGACCGGAGGGGCACGATCGTCGCGCGGTACTACGGCGCCGGCATCGACGTGAAGGCGCTCACCGCGGACGCGAAGGCCGCGGCCCGCTGACGCGGGCATTCCCTATACTCGGCGCGATGCCGATTCTCGAGACCCGTGGGCTCACGAAGACGTACCGCCTCGGCGAGGAGCGGGTCGTCGGCGTCGTGGACGCGTCCCTGACGCTCGCGCAAGAGGCGTTCGCCGTGCTCGCCGGCCCGTCGGGCAGCGGCAAGACCACGCTCCTGAATCTCCTCGGCCTTCTCGACACGCCGGACTCGGGCTCTCTGATCTTCGAGGGGACCGACGTCTCGACGCTCGACGAGCGCGGCCGCGCCCGCCTCCGCCGCGAACGCCTCGGCTTCGTCTTCCAGGCCCATCAGCTCGTGCCGGTCCTGTCGGCCGAGGAGAACGTCGCGCTCGCCCTCTGGATCCGCAAGCTGCCGGAGGAGACGTGCCGCACGCGGGCTCGCGCGGCGCTCGCGGCCGTCGGCCTCGGCGGCCTCGAGGCGCGGCGCCCGGACGCGCTCTCGGGCGGTCAGCGCCAGCGTGTCGCCGTCGCGCGCGCGATCGTGGGCGAGCCGGCGCTCGTCCTCGCGGATGAGCCGACGGCCTCGCTCGACTCGGAGACGGCGGGCCGGCTCATCGACCTCTTCGCGCGGATTCACGCGGAGCGCGGGGTCGCGTTCCTGTTCTCGAGCCATGACCCGCGCATCGTGCAGCGCGCGGACCGGCGGATCCGCCTCCTGGACGGCCGGATCACGGCGGACGAGCACGTCGCCGCAGGAGCGTGCGCGTGAGCCGCTGGGTCGTCCTGGCGGCCCGGAACCTGCTGCGGCACGGCCGCCGCACGTTCCTCACAGGCTCGATCGTCGTCGTGGGCTTCATCGCCGTCACGATGACCGCGGGGTTCGTCTCGCAGACGTTCTCGGCGCTCAAGGACGCGACGATCCGGAGCGTGGGCGGCCACATCCGTATCCTCGACCCGCGCGCGGCCGGCAAGACCGACGACGAAGCCGCGACGATCCTCCTCGAGGACTGGCCGGGCCTCGCCGGCCTCCTGTCGCGGGACCCGCGCGTCGTTCAGGCGATGCCGAAGCTCTCGTTCTTCGGGCTCGTCGTGAAGGGCGACCGGAGCGCCGCCTACCTCGGGACCGGAACGATCCCGGCGCTCGAGAAGCAGGCATCGCTTGCGGCGGACACGGTCGTCTCGGGCGCGTTTCTCTCCCGCAACGACTCGGACGAGATCATGCTCGGCACCGGGCTCGCGCGCGCCATCGGCGCGAAGGCCGGCGACCTCGTCACGGTCATGACGACGACGCCGGACGGCGGCATCAACGCCGTGGACGCGACGGTCGCCGCGGTGCTCGGCTACCCGGTCAAGGAGCTGGACGACCGGATCCTCTTCATGCCCTACGGTGCGGCCGCTCGCCTCCTGAAGGTCGAGGGCAAGGCGAATTCCGTCGTCGTCCTCCTGAAGGACGACCGCGACACGGACCTCGAGGCGCGTGAGCTCCCGAAGGCGCTCGCGTTGGAGGGGCGGCCCGTTGCCGTCAAGACTTGGCTCGACACGGCGACGTTCTACAAGCAGGTCAAGCTCCTCTACGCATCGATCTTCTTTTTCATGGGGCTCGTCCTCGCGGTCGTCGTGATCCTCGCGACCGCCAACACGATGACGATGTCCGTCTTCGAGCGGACGCGCGAGATCGGGACGCTCCTCGCGATCGGGATGGAGCGCTCGTCGATCCGCACGCTCTTCCTGCTCGAGGGCATCCTGCTCGGGCTGATCGGTTCGGGAATCGGCGCGGTCCTGTCCCTGCTCCTCCGGGCCGTGCTGAACGCGTCCGGGATCATGCTGCCCCCGCCTCCGGGGGCGACGCGCGGCAACGTTCTCCACGTGGACTTCATCCCCCTCTCCTACGGCATCGGGTTCGCGGCCATGTCCCTCACGCTCCTCGTGGCCGCCTGGTGGCCCGCCCGCCGGGCGTCGCGACTGAACCCCGTGGAGGCGCTCGGGCATGTCTGAGAGGCGGGGAGAAGAGAGGATTCTTCGAATGGTTCAGAGGCGGCTCGCGCGCCCGTGGCCCGCTCTTCTCACTCTCAGCAGCATTCTCTGTTTTCCTCTTTCCGCCCAGCCCGATCCCGCAGCGCTGCTGCGCCGCGCCGACCGCGTTCGCGACGCGTGGCCCGAGGTCGTGATCACGATCCGCGTCACGACGACGAAGCCGGGGGCGCCGGCGGCGGCCGGGACGTTCAAGGTCGAGGCGAAGGGCCCAAACTCGCGCGTCGTCTTCCAGGACCCCGCCGACGCGGGGAAGTCCGTCGTCTCGAGGGGCGACGACTCGTGGCTGATCCTCCCGGGCACCCGAAACCCGATCCGCATCCCGAAGCGGCAGCGCCTCGCGGGCGGCTTCTCGGCGGCCGAGATGTCGAAGACCCGTTTCGCGGAGGACTACGACGCCGTCTTCGAGCGCGCCGACGTCCTCGACGGGCGCGACTGCTCGGTCCTGCGGCTCATGGCGCGCAAGGGGCGGTCGCCGGCATACCCGGTCGCGCGCGTCTGGATCGACGGGAAGGAGGGCCTCTACCGCAAGGCCGTCTTCCTCGTCGCGTCCGGGAAGACCGCGAAGGAGACGACATTCGACGAGTACCGCGTCGTCCGCGGCAGCCTCGCGCTCTGGAAGATGACGATCGTGGACGAGCTCCGGCCGGGGAAGACCGTCGTCGAGTACCTCGACTACGAGAAGGCGAGCCTGCCGGACGCGACGTTCGAGGTCCGTGCGCCTTAGCGGTTCGCGGCGATCTGCCAGAGAACCCAGTCGTCGAAGTCGTGCTCGACTGCCGCGGGGTCGGCCTTGAGAGCCGCAAAGAGCGCGGCAGCGTCCGAGGGGCCGCCTGCAGCGACGGATGAGAGGAACGCGCGGAACCGGAGGGCCCGGCGCCCTGGCTTGACCTCTCCGAAGCGTTTGCCGGTCGGTGTGAGATCGCGTTCTCCGTCGAGAAGGAAGCGAACGAAGAGACCGGCCTCCGTGACGGCTGTCCTGGAAATGCCCCGCACGAAACCGCCCTGAGCGCTCCCGAGGGGGACACGGCCGCTCAGGAGGGCGGCCAGCGGCACACCCTTCTCGAGGCCCGCGGGCCCGAGCGGCGCTCTGCGAAGGGTCCTTACGTATTGCTCGAGGGCGGCGCTCGGCCCCTGCGAATCGACGTCGATCCGCGCTCCCGCCTTCATGAAGAAGAGACCCTGGATCGAGCCGAGGTCGAGTCGGCCCGCCTCGTCCACGCGGCACCAGGCGAGATCCTCGGCCACACCTTCCGAGAGCCAGCGGGGGAGCGGCCCGGGAAAAGTCCGCCGCTGGAGGAGGTGCGTCAACTCGTGGACGAGGTGTATGCGCGCGAGCTTTGGCCCGTCCCGGAGGCTCGTCCCGACGAGGTCGCCCTCCACGTGGCTCCGCGGGCTCATGTCGACGCCGGCGACGCGCGTGAGTGTGGCGCCCGGGACGCCAGCGGCGGCGAGGAAGGCCCGGTAGTCCCGGAGGTTCGTGAAGAGCGCGACCGCCTGCTCCCCGGGCGGCGCCGGTTTGAGGCCGTACCGTTCGGCATAGCCTGCGGCGAGGTGCGTGGCGACCCGCGCAAGTCGGGCGAGGTCCTCCTGAGGTACGTCCGTCACGGCCGTCCACGGCCCCAGGGGGGCCTCACGGGCCTTTCCCTTCATCGCAGAGCGGGCGTCGTTCAGTCGCTCCTCGAGGGAGTCGGCCGTAACGCCGACCGCGGCGGTGAAGCCGATGTCGAGGGGCGGGATGTACGCATCCCCGGGCAGGACGTAGCCGCGCAGGCCGTCGTAGACGACCTCGACCCAGTTTCCGCAGCGCGACCGGACGGGCAGCGTCAGGTCGACGTCCACCATCACGAGGGAATCCCCGGCGCGCCCGGGTTTCGAGTAGAGATGCGTGCCCTCGGGCACCTCCACCATCTCTCCCGGGGAGCCGGGTGCGCAGGGAGGGGTTGCGCCTGACCGCTTTTCCGCGCGGGCGGTGAGCGAAGCCACGGCCGCGAGCGCGAGAAGGAGGGCGGCGCCTCTCATTCGGCGATCCGGATCCCCTTGGCGTTCGGCGAGACCGTGATCGACTGCGGCAGGTGCACGCCGTCCACCCAGACGATCCTCTGAGCCGCAACCTCGTCGAGGAGCTTCTGCCCGGCCGCGAGAAAGGCCGGGAAGTCGCGAATGACGACGACTTCGCCCCAGCGCACCGCCTTGCGCGCGCTCGACCCGTCGATCGCCCAGACGGTGAGCGGGACCCGGAGCTTCGCGAGGTAACGGCGCACGGCCTCGGGGGAGAGCTTGCTCGCGTCCGGCGAGCCACCGTAAAGGAGGAGAACCGCGCGCGCCCGGTTGCGTCCCGAGGCCGATAGCGCCGCGACGCTGATGGCGTCGGCGAAGCGCGGCTTCTTCGAGACCGCAGGCGCATTCAGGATCGTCAGGAGACCATGGAGACTTCCAGATTCCCTGCCGAAGTCTCTCGTCCGCATGAAGACGTCGTAACTCTCGGAGACCTCGTCTGCCGGTCGCGTCACCGGCCAGCAGAGACGGAGCTTCTGGCCGGGCCGGAGCTCGAGGTCGAAGGGAATGTGGGTCCGGCTCCGGGAGAGGGGCGAGCGGGCCTCCTCGTCGCGGACGACGACGATTTCGCCGGGGCCTTCCTCGACGGCCGAGACGCGCACGGGCTTGCCGTCCACGAGCAACGCGCCCTCGAGTTGCGCGGCCGGAGGAGGAGACCCGCTGAAGAGCACCGGAATGCCCGTCAGCTCCGAGCGGGCCTCGTCGTGGTCCTTGCCGCCGAAGATGATCTCGGCGGACGCGAGGAGGTTCTCGGGGAAGTCCAGCTCGGCGCGCAGGAAGTGGACCCGCTCCGGAACGTAGTCGGGGAGGGCGATCTCGCGCGAGGGCTCCAGCCCGACCGGCGCTCCGTCGAACGTGACGCCGATGCGCTCTGGGGCATCCCGAGCGCGCTCTGCCAGACGAGCTTCGCGCGGCGGCCGTGTCCGCCCGAGCCGGGGAGGAGGACGAGCGTCGCCTCGGCGGGCGGGCGGGGCATGTTCACGATCTGCCGCGTCCGCGCAACCTCGGCGCCCGCGGCGTTGCGTCCGATCGCGAGGATCTCGTGCGGTTCGGGCTCCGCGCCGAAGTCGGCCGTGGCCTTCCACGGCGCCGCGGTGAGCGTGGCGAACGCCCGGCCGTCCAGCCTCAGCTCGACGGCGGCGATTCCCGCTCCGACGGCCAATTCGATCGGCCGGAGGCCGGTCGTCAGACCGAGGAGGAGCGTCACGAAGGTCAGCATGAAGTCGCCGCCGCGGGGTTGATTTGCAAGTTTAGTGCCCGGCGGCACGTCCCCTTCGAGGGATTAGGCCGGCTGCTTTCGATCGTCCTCGAGGCGATTCCCGACGGGGTCGCGGCGCTCGTCACGCAGCAGCTCGCGATCCCGACGATCGGTATCGGCGCGCCGCGGAGCTGTTCGGGCGCCATGTACCCGGCGGTGCCCATGACGGAGCCGGCGGCCGTGTAGGCTGAGGCCGTCTCCTCGTCCTCGGTTGCCGGGCCGGATGCGGGCCGGGCGAGCCCGAAGTCGAGGATCTTCGCTCCGGTGGCGGTCAGGAACACGTTCTGCGGCTTGAGGTCGCGATGCACGAAGCCCAGAGCGTGCGCGCGGGCGAGGCCGCGAGCCATGTCGGCCGCTACGGCGAGCGTTTCGCCCTCGAGGGGCTCCAGGACGGCGTAGGCGACGCCGTCGGCCTCGCAGCTCGCCCATCCCGCCGCGTCCGAGCGGTTCCAGGATCTCGTAGGGGCCGAGGCGGGTCCCCGGCTGCAGCGTCACGTGCGAGGGCGCTCCTCGCCTGCGCCGAGCCACTTCGCGAACCACTTCACGATTTCGACGTTCGAGCGGATCCGGTTCGGGAGCTTTTGGAAGCCGTGTCCCTCGTCTGGAAAGAGGACGTACTCGACGGGCACGCCGCGCTTCTTCAGGCTGTCGACGACCTGCTCGGCCTCGATGACCGGCACGTTCGTGTCGTTCGCTCCGTGGAGGACGAGCGTGGGGGCCTTCACGCGGTCGATCCGCGTGAGGGGTGAGAGGCGGTCGAGCATCTCGCCCTCGGTGTCCGGGTCGCCGTACTCGATCTTCGAGATCGCCGCCATCCAGGCCTCGGTGTGCTTGAAGAACGTCTTGAAGTTCACGACGCCGAAGAGGTCGGCGCCGGCGGCGAACAGGTCCGGGTATTCGACGAGCCCCGCCATCGTCATGTAACCGCCGTACGAGCCGCCCATGATGCCGAGGCGCTTTGGGTCCGCGACGCCGGCCTTCACGACCGCGTCCACGGAGGAGACGATGTCCTTCACGGCGTTCACCCGGAGAGCGCCGTTGTCGAGGTTCACGAAGCGCTTCCCGAAACCCGCCGACCCGCGCACGTTCGGTGCGAAGACGGCGATGCCCTGCGCGACGAGCGCCTGATAGTCGGCGCGGAACGAGGGGACCTCCTGTCCCTCCGGCCCGCCGTGGAACGAGAGGACGACCGGCCCGGGGGCCTTCGCCCCGCGCGGGCGATAGAGCCAGCCCGAGAGCGGTTCGCCGTCGTGGGCCTTGAAGGTCAGAAGCTCGGGGGAGGCGAGGGAGGAGAGGTCGACGCCCGGGTGCGGGCTTTCGGTCAGCCGGGAGAACCGAAGAGAGGATGCCTCGAGTGTAAAGACATCGGCGGGAGAGGTCGCGCCGGAAACCGTGAGGGCGAGCAGCTTCCCGTCGCGGGACCACGTCAGGCCCGAGACGAGGTCGGAGGGCAGCTTTGGACCGGCCCGCATTTTCATTCTCAGAAGATCTTCAAACGCCAATTCGTGTCTGCCCGCGACGTTCCAGACGAGCGCAGCTCTCTCGCCCTTTTCATCGATCGAAAACGATTGCAGTTCTGCATCCTCGCGCGCCGCGACGATCTCGATCGGGCCAGGTATGCCCTCGGGCGACAGCACGATCCTCGCAAAGGCGAGCTTGTCCCGATTTCCATTCGAAGACATCCAGACGACGTTTCCGTCCGGCGAGAAGACGCCCGCATAGGATCCCGGCCCCTGGTGCGGCGTCAGGAGCGTCTCCTTCTTCGTCGCGAGGTCCACGAGGAACAGGTCGTTGCTCCCGCGGTAGCGCAGGCGGTTGAGAAGGCCGCGGCGTCCGTCCCGCGAAAGGTCCTCGAAGCCCCCGATGCCCGCGATCTCGCTGACGAGGTCGAGGCGGCCCGACTCGACGTCGTAGACGTAGGCGTCGATCCCGGTCTTCGTCCGCCGGTTCGACCCGAGGACGAGCCGCTTTCCGTCGTGCCGGAAGGGGCCGAGGCGGTTCGTCTCCTTGCCGCCGTCCGTGAGGCGCTTGAGGCCGGTGCCGTCGGGCTTCACGAGGTACGCCTGCGTGTTCATGCCGCCGCCAGGGGCGAGGCTGAACGCGATCCACTCGCCGTCGGGCGACCACTCGATGCCGCCGACCGGGTCGTCGAAGGACGTCACCATCCGCGGGAATCCGCCGACGGCCGGGATCGTCCAGACCTGCGGCAGGCCGCTGAGGTTCGAGACGAACGCGACGGTCTTCCCGTCGGGGGAGAAGCTCGGCGAGCGCGAGAACCCGACGCGCGCCATGCGCGAGACGGCGGTCTCGAGATCGTCGGCGGATACGGGCAGCGCGGCGAGAGCGGCGGCGGCGAGAACGGCTCTGAATCGCATGCGCGATTCTAGGCGCGGCCTCGCCTACCCTCGGATCGAGAGGTTCTCGTACAGGACGAGCGGCTGGCCGAACCCGAGCGCGAGGCCTTCGACCTCGGGCCGCGCGAAGCGGTACACCTGCTCGTGGAAGAGCGGGATCATGAGCGCCTCGCGCGCCACGATGTCCTCGATTTCCCGGTAGATGGACTCGCGCGTGCGCGGGTCGATCTCGCCGCGGCCGCGCTCGGAGAGCGCGTCCACGGCGGGCAGCCCGCAGTACCGGCCGTAGACGCCCTCGCGCGAGTGGAGGACCCCTTGCGCGAACGTGTCGGCGTCGGGGTAGTCGGCGATCCAACGGCCGATCGCGATCTCGGTCGGCGCGGCGCGCTGGGCGTCCATGAATTCCGCCATCGTCTTGTTCACGACGCGGATGAGGTAACCCATCTCGCGGAACGCCTGCGTGAGCTCCTTCGTGAAGGCGCCGAACTCCCCGAACATGATGGGGTTCGCGACGGCCGTGACGTCGACAATCTCTCGCGAGATCGTGTGCGCGCCCGAGACCTGGCCCGAGGACTGCGCCCTGCTCCTCGGCTTCGAGACGTATCCGAGGAGGCCCGGCGGGATGAGACCATTCGCCGGGATCGCGTGCCGGCCGAGAGTTCGCCGGACGATCGCCGCCGCGTCGATCCCGGACGCCACGGCCTGGCGCGCGCGCGCGTCCGCGAAAGCGCCCCGGTTGAGGTTGAAGGCGACGAAGTACGTCACGAGGCTCGGGCTCTCCTTGTAGGTCGCGCGGAAGCGCGGGTCCTGGCGCAGCGCCTCGGCATCTGCGGGGAGCAGGTCCGACGCAATTGAGAAGCGGCCGGCCAGGAATTCGCTGCGGATCTCCTCCGGCGGCACGCCGAAACGGAAGACGATGCCGTCGTTCTTCGGAAATCCCTCACGCCAGTAGTGCGGGTTCCGCTCGAGCTCGAGCCGCTTGCCCGGCTCGAAGCTCGCGACGCGGTAGGCCCCCGTTCCGACGCAGCCCTTTCTCCAGCTTTCTCCGATCGAGTCGGCGCCCTCGGGCACGATGCCGCAGCCGGGCCAGCACACGAGGACGGGAAAGAACGCGAGCGGCTTCTCGAGCTCGATCACGAATTCCGAGGGGCTGACGATGTGGAACCCTTCGAGATCCGTGGCCTTCCCGTCGAGGAGCGCCTGCGCGCCGCGGATCGGGGACAGCAGGAACTTGCCGCTCGTCCCTCTCTGGAGGAGGCGCTCGAAGCTGTAGCGGACGTCGCGCGAGGAGAGGGCGCGCCCGTCGTGGAAGCGCACACCGCGGCGCAGCCGGAAGCGGAAGCGCGCGCCGCCCTCCTCGGGAATCACCTCGGAGGCGAGCCACGGGACGACGCGGCCGCCCTCGACGTCCCGCGTGAGCGTCTCGAAGACGAGCGGAATCGTCTCGGCCTGCTCGAACGTCCCCATCAAAGCGGGGTCGATCTCTGTCAGGACGCCACCGATCGGCACCTGGACGACGCCTCCGCCCCAGTCGTGCGTCGCATGACCGGTCTGCGCCTCGACCTTTCCGATCTCCGGGTAATTGACGAACGGCGGACTGCTGCGCAGCGCGAGGCCGCGCACGCCGGCGGCGGCGATCCGGTAGTCCACCTCGTGGAAGAGCGGGATGAGGACGCCGTCGTCGAGCAGCAGGCTCTCGAACTTACGGTAGAGGCCCTCGCGGATCGCCGGACGGCTTTCCATGCGGGCGTCCTCGGCGATGCGGTCCGTCTCGGGCGACGAGAAGAACGTCCGCATGTGGCCGCCTGCCGAATGGAAGAGCGCGTACGTGAAGTCGTCCGGGTCTTCGTAGTCCGCCATCCAACGGCCGATGAGGAGATCCGCGCTCCCGCGCGCCTGCGCGTCGAGGTACGACTTCATGTCCGTCGTCGCGACGTCGACCTCGACCCCCAGCCCTTCCCAGGTCGCGAAGAGCGCGGCCGTAAGCGCCTTGTGGCGGTCCCGGAGGATCGGATGGACAGCCGCGGTCACCTTGACCGGCGGCATCAGGCCCGCGCCCTCGAGGAGTTGGAGCGCTTCGTCGCGCGAAAGGAGGGACCGCCGCCGGCCGGCGTCGTGGCCGAGGATCCCGGGCGGCAGGACTCCCGTGGCCGGGACCGCGAAGCGTCCGAGCGTCGCCCAGACGAAGTCCTGGCAGCGCGTCACGCCCGCGAGGGCGCGCCGAAGCGCGACGTTCGCGCCGAGGGCGCTCTGCGTGTTGAAGAGCGCGAAGTAGGTGCCCTTCTTGGGAGTCTCGACGAGCCCGGCGCGCAGGCGCGGCTCCCGGAGGAGCGCGTCGAGGTCCTGCGGCGAGAGGTCGCGCGCAAGCCCGATGTCGCCGGCCCTCAGGCCCGCGCCGATCGCCGACGCGGTCATCCCCGTCCGGAACTCGATCGCGTCGAGGCGGGCGGGCTCTCTCCAGTGGTGCGGGTTGCGCTCGAGGACGATGCGGTCCGCCGCGCGCCGCGTGACGACGAAC
>JBBQDQ010000041.1:0-22239 GCA_038319835.1 Thermoanaerobaculia bacterium
AGGGTCAGGGCCGCGCGGCCGCCGAGGCCGAGCGCGACGAGCGCGACGGCGACCGACAGGAGGACGAGCCCGTCGGCCGCGGCGCGCAGCGCCTCGTCCTCCCCGACCACGACCGCAAGGACGTCGCGCCCGTCCCGCGAGAGCGCCTCGGCGGCCTCGACGACGCGCGGTGCGCCCGGCGTGTTCGTGCGGCGCGCCGCGACGGCCGACGGCTGCCCTTCGGCGAGGCCCTGCGCGACCGTCGCCGACAGGCGCTCGCGCGCGATCGCGGCCGAGACCGGGAGCGCACGCGAGGCCGCGACGAGCGTGCCGTCGTGGTAGCGCAGGAGGTCCGTGCCGATGACGGCTGCGGCGCGGTTCAACTCGCCCTCGGGAGACGTCGAGAGGCCTTCCTCTCCGCTCTGGAGGACGCGGCGTCCCTCCGTCACGAGGTCGCGAGCCCGCCGCCCGGTCTCGCTCGTCGCGTGGTTCGCGAGGGCGACGCGCACGAGGACGACGCTCGCCGCGAGCGGGAGCGCCCCGAAGAGGACGACGAGCGCCACGAGGCGAGCGCGGAACGTGCTGAAGAACCGCGGACCCGGGACGCGATCGCGGCGCGCGGGCCGGAATGCGAAGAGAAGCGGCGCGAGCAGGACGAGCGCGGCCTCACCGGCCGCCACGGCCGCACCCGCGGACGTCAGCGGCGGGTCGACGGGCGCGGCGAACCCCGCAAAGCCGTCCGGGACGGACGCGACGTGGACGCGGCGGGGCCCGTCATTCGTCGCGGCGACGCCGACGGCGCTCCCCCGGCGCCGGGCGGCCGCGAGGAGCGCGGGCGGAAGCTCGACGTTCTCGCCGCGCGGGCCCGACGGCCGGCCCGCGGCGTCCCACTCGAGCCGCTCGGCCGCCACACGGTCCGGAACCTCGCGCGAGGCGACCCAGGAAAGGAGCGGATCGCGGTCCGCCTCGCGCGGCCAGGCGACGTGCAGGAACGTCGCCGGGAAGCCGGACGGGATCGCGACGGGCCTCACGGCGTCCGGCGCCCGGCTCCCGGGCCGCATGACGCCGAACGAAGACGTCGTCGCCTCGAGCGGGCTCCGGATCGTGAGCATGTCGCCAAGCTCCGGGAAGTCCGCGTCGGCGCCGCGCACCCAGAGGGCGCGGGCGAGGTCGTCGTTATGCGTGCGATCTCCGGCCGGCAGCCAGGGCTTGAGATCCGGCGAGCCGACTCTCGCCTCCCAGCGCGAGACCGCGGCGCGGCGCGCCGATTCGTCCCCCGCGACCGCGCGCGCAGCCCGGGCCAGCGCGTCGTCCACGTAACGCCTCGCGCCGTCCGCGAGACCTGCGCCCAGGAGAAGCGTCGTGGCCGCGACGACGAAGACGGCCGTCGATGTGCGCGCGAGAAGGTCGTCGCGCTCGGACGGGATGGCGCGATGCGCGAGCGCCGCCGCGGCGAGAACCGCCGAAAAGAGGCCGAAGGGCGCTGCCGCCGCACCACCCGCCGCCCAGAAGGCGGCCGCCCCCGCACACAACGCGAGCGCCGCGGTCACCCCGTGCCGGCGCCGCGGCAGGAGCGGCGAGAGAAGCGCCGCAGCCGCGAGAAGGCCGGCCGCCCCGAGCGCGATCAGCCCGGCCTGCTCCGCGAACACGGCGGGCGCCGACGGCACGATGCTCATGCCGTCGAAGAGTCCGGGCCGCGCTGCGCCGGCCCAGCGGCCGAGGAGCCAGGGAGCGCCCGCGGCCAGCGGCGCGAGGACGGCGCCCCAGGGCCGCCGTCGCGAGGAGGCGGTCCCGCGGGCGAACGCGCCGGCGGCCGCGGCGGCGAGGAGGCCCGTGAGAAGAACGTCCGCCGGCGTCGCGTAGAGTCCGAGAAACGGCGCCGCCGAAGGCACCGGCGCGAAGAGGCCCGAGACGCCGCGCGGCATGCCGAGGAGGAGCGCGAAACGGGCCGCCGCGAGTCCCGTCACCGGACGGCACGCGAGGACGCCCAGCGCGAGGGCGCAGGCGGCCAGCGCAAGGGCGGCCGGCCGCGCGCGGCGGCGCGCCACGTCGTCCGCCGCGGCACCGCGGGGAGCCGGCTCGACGAAAAACGTGAAGAGGCGGTCGCGGCTCTCTGAGGCCCGCAGCCGCAGCCGCAGCGGCGTCGGCCCGCCCGTGAGGCCGAGGTACTCGATGAGGTCCGGCCGGATGATCCCCGTCGGGTAACGCCGCGTCACGACGAGCGTGCCGCGCGTCCCGTTCTCCCCACGAGGCGACACCCAACCGACGAAGAGCCGCGTCACGTGGTACGAGACCACGAGACCGGTCGTCGCACCGCCGCGCTCGGCCTCGAGCCCCGCCGCTTCTCCGGCCCACGCCACCGGCCGTCCCGCCGCATCGAAGAACACGGCGCCCCACCCGCGGGCGGGAGGGAGAGCGTCCCCGAGAAGCTTGAAGAGACGCGCAGGCCGCACCTCGGCTCCTCCGCCGTCCACGATCGACGAGAAGTCCCGCGAGGCCTGAAGCGCTTCGGCCGTCCGGCGCAGGTCGGCCGCGTCCGTCTCGATCTGGCGTTCGGCGGCCGTTCGGAACGCGTCCTCACGCGCGCGGAGTGCGACGGAGCCGACGGGAGCGAGGCGCAGCAGGAGCGCGACGGCGAGCGCGAGGCCCGCCGCGGCGCCGGCCGCGAGTGTGAGGGCGCGCCGGCCCGGGCCGCTCAACGCCGCATCGGGACGGGAATGCCGTTCTTCTCGGCGCACGCGAGGGCCTCGGGATAGCCCGCGTCCGCGTGGCGGATCACGCCCATGCCGGGGTCCGTCGTCAGGACGCGCTCGAGCCTCGCTGCGGCCGCGTCCGTTCCGTCCGCGACCACGACCATTCCGGCGTGCAGCGAGTAACCGATCCCGACGCCGCCGCCGTGGTGGATCGAGACCCACGTGGCGCCCGCGGCCGTGTTCAGCATCGCGTTCAGGAGCGGCCAGTCCGCGATCGCGTCGCTGCCGTCCTTCATGGCTTCCGTCTCGCGGTTCGGCGAGGCCACGGACCCGCAGTCGAGGTGGTCGCGCCCGATCACGATCGGCGCCTTGACGCGCCCGGACCGCACGAGCTCGTTGAACGCGTGGCCGGCCTTGGCGCGCTCGCCGTAGCCGAGCCAGCAGATGCGCGCCGGGAGGCCCTGGAAGGCGACGCGCTCGGAGGCGAGCGTGATCCAGCGCCGGAGGGCGGCGTTTCCGGGGAAGAGGTCGAGGATGGCGCGGTCCGTTTCGGCGATGTCGGCCGGGTCGCCCGACAGCGCAGCCCACCGGAACGGCCCCTTGCCCTCGCAGAAGAGCGGCCGGATGTAGAGCGGGACGAAACCGACGATGTCGAAGGCGTTGGCAACGCCGGCCTGGACGGCGCCCGCGCGCAGGTTGTTGCCGTAGTCGAACGTGATGGCGCCGCGCCCTTTGAGCGCGAGCATCGCCTCGACGTGCGCCCCCATCGACGCGATCGCGCGCCGGCGGTACTGTTCGGGATCGGCCGTCCGCAGGCGCAGGGCCTCCTCGTAGGGAAGGCCGTGCGGGACGTAGCCGTTGAGCTCGTCGTGAGCCGACGTCTGGTCCGTCAGGACGTCCGGGACGACGCCCCTCGCGATGAGACGCTGGAGGAGGTCCACCGCGTTTGCGCGGACGCCGATGGACACCGCCTCCCGCGCTGCCTTCGCTCCGAGCGCCCGGTCGATCGCCGCGTCGAGCCCGTCGATCCTCTCGTCGAGGTAACGCGTCGCGATCCGCTTGTCGATGCGCGCCGGGTCGACCTCGGCGACGAGAGCCGTCCCGCCGCACATCGTGACCGCGAGGGGCTGGGCCCCGCCCATGCCGCCGAGTCCCGCCGTCACGGCGAGCCGGCCCGCCAGCGAGCCATCGGGCGACCCGAGATCGCGCCGCGCGGCCTCGGCAAAGGTCTCGTACGTGCCCTGGAGAATCCCCTGCGTGCCGATGTAGATCCAGGAACCCGCGGTCATCTGGCCGTACATCGTGAGCCCGAGAGCTTCGAGCCGACGGAATTCGTCCCAGGTGCCCCATTTCGGCACCAGGTTGGAGTTCGCGATGAGGACCCGCGGGGCGTCCGCGTGCGTCCGGAAGACGCCGACCGGCTTGCCCGACTGGACGAGCAGGGTCTCGTCGTCCCCGAGCCGCCGGAGCTCGCGAAGGATCGCTTCGAGGCATTCCGGGTTCCGGGCCGCCTTCCCCGATCCCCCGTAGACGACGAGGTCCTCCCGCCGCTCGGCCACCTCCGGGTCGAGGTTGTTGAGCAGCATGCGGTAAGGGGCTTCCGTCAGCCAGGAGCGGCAGGATCTTTCGAGGCCTTTGGGGAGCGCGGGGGGCGCGTAGGGCGGCGCGGACGCGACGGACATGGCCGGAATGTTATCCCCGGAATGACGAATGACGCGTTGCACAATTTTCCCCTTGACAGGGATTACGCGGTGCGTTATCTTCTCTCCATGAGCGACGTGAGACGCATCGTCCGCTACCGGAACCGGAAGCTCTACGAGGCCAAGGAGCGCCGCTTCGTGACGCTCGAGGACCTCGCCCGGGCCGTCTCGAATGGAGTCCGGCTGGAGGTCATCGCCGCCGACACGGGCGAGGACATCACGGCCCGCGTCCTGTCGCGCGCTCTCGCGTCGGGCAAGTCCCCCATCACGGCTTCGGCCGACACGCTCGCGCGGCTGCTCAGGGCCGGAAGCGAAGCGGCCGAGACCGTCGCCGGGGCCGCCGAGCGAGTCGGGGCGACCTCCGTCGCCGAGAGCCTCCGCAAGGCCGCCCGCCCCGAGAAGCTAGGCCAGACGCTCGCTCCGCTCACACGCCGGATCGAGGACGCCCGCCAGGACATCGAGAAGATCGTCGGCGGACTCGTCGAGAAGGGCCGCGTGACGTGGGAGGAAGGCACCCGCCTGCGCGACGACGTCGGTCTCGTTTTCCGCGAGAGCCTCGCGGACCTCACGGGCAGCGTCCGGGACCTCGGAGGCCGCCTCGGCGGACAGCCCGAGCTCGCCCGCGAAGTCGCCGAGATCAAGACCCGCCTCTCCCAGCTCGAATCTCTCGCCAAGAAGTCGTTCCCCGAACCCACGCGCGCACGCCCCGCCGCCAAACCGGGCCGCGCTTCCGCCACCGCATCCCAGAAAAGGAGAAAAGCATGAGGACCACCACCCGCAGGACCGCTCCGAAACTTCCTTTCGAGGTTCCCGCTCCCGTCCAGAAGGCAATCAAGAACGCCGGCACGGAGCTCGACCGCCTCGGCGCAAAGGCGAAGACGGCCGCCGTGAAGGCCGAGAAGACGGTCCGCGTCGCGGCCCGCGACCTCGCCAGGACCGGCGAGACGATCCGCAAGGACCCCCGCGCCTTCGCCATGGACGTCGTCGAGTCCGGCAAGGACCTCGGCGAGAAGCTCACGAAGGACGTCAAGACGCGCGTCCAGAAGGCCGGCAAGCAGGCCGCCCGCCGGGCCGAAGACGTCTCGAAGATGGTCGGCGACAAGGTCAGCACGGCCGTCGAGAAGGGCCTCCACCGCCTGAACGTCCCGACGCGCCACGAACTTCGCACGCTTGCGGCCAAGGTCGACACGCTCGGCAAGAAGATCGACACGCTCAAGTCGCGCAGGCCGGCCGCGAAGGCCCGCCGCACCCGCTGATCGCGCGGACCAGGATCGGATACACTCGGGGCGCCACTCAGCAGGCGCCCCTTTTTGTTTCAGAGCGCATGACGGAACACCGCGCCACACCCAGGATTTCGCCCGCCAGCGCCGCGGGCGAGAAGTTCCGTTCCTTTCCGCCGCCGCTGACGAAGAAGCTCGGCCTCGTCTGCGCCGGAGGGGGCGTGACCGGCGCGATCTACGAGATCGGCGCTCTCGCCGCCCTCGAGGACCGGCTCGAGAACGCCTCGCTCACGGACTTCGACGTCTTCGTCGGTGTGTCGGCGGGTGCCTACATCTCCGCCCTTCTCGCGAACGGCGTGACCCCGTCGCTCCTCTTTCGGAACGCGACGCGCTCGGCGGGCTCCCGGACCGACATCGACGACCTCTCGCTCTTCCGGTTGAACCTCGGAGAGATCGGCACCCGGCTTGCGAAGGCCCCGTTCACGATCCTCGACTCCGCGTGGGACTTCTACAAGAACCGCCACGAGACGACCCTCACGGACCTCGTCGTGTCCCTCGGCCAGCTGCTCCCTTCCGGCATCTTCCAGAACGAGGGGCTCGAGGCGTGGATGCTCGACTGGCTCACGAAGGAAGGTCGCACGAACGACTTCCGCAAGCTGAAGAAGGCGCTCCGGATCGTCGCGGTCGACCTCGACTCCGGCGAGACGACCGCCTTTGGGTGCCCGAGGAGCGACGACGTTCCGATCTCGACGGCCGTCGCGGCGTCCTGCGCGATTCCCGGGCTCTACCGGCCCGTGAAGATCAAGGGCGTCGACTACATCGACGGCGGCGTGCGCAAGACGGCGCACATCTCGCTCGCGCTCCGCGAGCGCTGCGGACTCACGATCTGCGTGAACCCGCTCGTCCCCGTCCGCTTCCACCCGACCGATTCCAACGGTCACGGCGCCGGGTCTCTCCGGCGGCGCGGCCTCCCGACGATCCTCGACCAGGTCTTCCGCGTCACGCTCCACTCGCGGCTCAAGTACGGGCTCAGCCGCTACCGGCGCGAGGACCCAGAGGCCGACGTGATCGTGTTCGAGCCAAAGCCCGAGGACCTCCCCCGCTACATGCGCAGCATCATGCGCACGTCGGGCCGCATCCGGATCGCCGAGTTCGCGTATCGCTCGACGATGGCGACGCTCGACGCGGACTTCAAGCGCCTCCAGAAGGTCTTCGCCCGGCACGGGCTCATCCTGAGGCCCGCGTGCACCCGGGACCGAGCCCGCGTGAAGAACCACTCGGACCGCGCGAGCGACACGATCCCGACGCGCCTCGCCGCGTCCCTCGCGGTCCTCGAAGCCGACCTCGAGCGCATGACGGCCGTCCGCGGCCGCTGATCGCGTCCGTCAGCGCTGGAACGCGTAT
Organism: Thermoanaerobaculia bacterium; assembly: GCA_038319835.1. GTDB lineage: Bacteria > Acidobacteriota > Thermoanaerobaculia > UBA5066 > UBA5066 > Fen-183. The sequence continues at coordinate 6,997 of JBBQDQ010000041.1, forward strand.
GAGACCTTCAGGAAGAAGTCCCGTCCGGCCTTGACGAGGTGCGCGTTCTCCGTGAGCTCGCGGCCGTCTCCGTAACCGAGGTAGACGACGGACTGCCAGTTCAGCTCGTAACCGAAGAGTACCGATCCCTGGAATCCTCCGGTCTTCGCCGGGACCGGCACGGGATAGCGCGAAGGCTCGAAGTCGGTTCTCACGTACTGCCCGATGGCCCGCAGGAACGTTCTCCGGTCGAACACGTACGTCGCCTTGAGTCGCTCGACCTGGGACGTGAAGAGGCGCTCCCCGCCGAGGTTCAGCCACTGGAGCGCACCGTCGAACTGCAGTTGCAGGTGCCGCGTCGGCTGGAGTTGCACGGAAAGCGTCGCGTCTCCCCCTCGGCCGGATCGGTAAGCAATGTAGTCGATCGCGTGGCCGAGGTTGGCTTTCAAGGAGAGCCTCGGCACGAGGCCGCCCGGCAAGACGTTCAGGCTGAGCGTCCCGTGCGTCGCCGCAAGGAGGTTCGGTCCCGCGCGCTCGAGTTCGTCCGCGTAGTAGTCGATCTCGCCGCCCAGACCCCCCTTTCCCTGAAAGGAGATCCCGGCCGCGAGGACGCTCGTGACGGTTTGCCCCGACGTGTCGGCGACGTAGTCCGCGAGGACGAGGGGGACGACGCGCGAGAAGAAGCCCTTCGTGTAGAAGACGTGGCTGGCGTTCGCGGTCCCTTCGCGCACGCCAACCTGCGGGACGAACCCGACGTCCGCCCGGAACCCGTCGCCGAGGTCCTTGTACGTGCCGCTCCAGTTCCAGTGCTCGTCCGAGTGGCTCCACGCGAGCGTGATTGCGCGGGACGAGAACGATCGCCCGTCCCAGTCCGACGAAAGGTCGGGCCGGTCGGGTGTGGCCGTCGCCGAGACGAGGAGCTGCCCCGTCACCTCCTCCTGGTCGTTCGGCGCCCAGAGGAAATCGGGTCCGTAGACGCGGTTGTGCCCGCCGCCCTCCACCTCGCGGTCCGTGACGAGGAAGCCTGCGAACGAGCGGCCGGCGAGGTTGTGCTGGACGCGGCCGATCGCGACGAACGAGCCGAAGTCCTGCGGCGCGAGAGACGAAAACGTGGGGCCCGGGACGATGACGGTGCCGCCGCCGCGGTCCTGCACGGCCAGGACCGTCCACGCGGAACCGCCCGCATCGCCCGAGGCCCGCGCCCCCCAGCGCGGGGACGTGATCGTCCGCGAGTAGATGGCCTGGATCGGCGCATTGAAGAGCTGCGAGCGCTCCATGAAGAACGGGCGCTTCTCGGGATAAAAGAGTGCAAAGCGGGCGTTCGCCGAGATCTGGGCGACGTCCGATTCGATCTGCGAGAAGTCCGGATTGACCGCCGCATCGAAAGCCGTGCTCTCGTTCGGGACCCACTTCAGGTCGAGGCCTCCGTTTACGCGAATCGGCTGATTGAGATAGGGCGCTCCGGGATCCTCGCGCGGCACGCCGGTCTCCGTGAACGTCCCGTAAGGCGCCACGACGAGATGGCCCGTGTGCGGAAGGCCCGTGAGGCCCTCGAGCTTCGTGGCATGGCAGATGAAGCAGCTGGAGTCGCGCGGCGCGCGGTTGCTCGCGAACTGGTAACGGAAGTCCCGCATCCAGTTTCGGAGGACAATGATTCCCCACGTCTGCGGATCGCCCCGAGAGTATCGAAGGCTCGCGAACGGGATCCTCATCTCCACCTGCCACCCGGCCGGCGTGATGGAGGCGGCCGACTCCCAGTGGAAGTCGGGTGCGAAGTCCTCACTATTGCCCGGCGACGACTCGTCGCCGGCCGCGTCGTCCTGGATTCCGAACGGGTTCACGAAAAACTCCGTGGCCGTCCGGCCGTCGTTGCGCGTGTCGAGGATGACGCCTGCAAAATCCTGGTCGCTGCGGACCTGGTCGCGCTCGACATACCGGGCGCGAATGTCGGAGGGGCGCGGGTCGTCGCAGAGGATCGCGACGTACAGCGCGCGGTCGTCGTACGTCACCCAGGCCGTCGTCCGGCCCCTGGGAGGCGTGTTGTCGCCCGGCGTGATCTCGTAAAAGTCGTGGAGTTCGGAGGCGCCCTTCCACCCGGCGTCGTCCAGCACCCCGTCGATCGTGATCGGCCCCGCCGCCCGGGAGACGGAGAGCCGGAGGTTTTCTGCGAAAAGGCGAGGAACCGTACCGAGGCACGCCGCAGCCAGGATCCCGGAGGCCGCTCTTCCAAACCTCATTCGAATAAATGTTCGACGAACGGCGACGGAGGTTCCGCCTACCTACTCGCCCGTGAAGATGTTCCCGCGGCGCGAAAGGCGCGAGTCGATCATCGTCTGAAGAGTCGTGCGGACGTGGTCCGCGAACTCGTTGACGATCATCGGCCGGTCCGCGACCTCGGGCCCGTGGTTGAACGGGATCGGCTTGCCGACGTCGATCCACCACTTCGTGGGGAGCGGGAGGACGCCGAGCGGGCCGAACGCCGGGAAAAACGGCGTGATCGGGAAGTACGGGAGGCCGAGCGGCCTGCCGATGATGTCCATCCGGAACAGGTTCGGGTAGATCTCCTCGGCGCCCACGACCGTGACCGGAATGATCGGCGCGCCCGTGCGGAGCGCGAGGCGGACGAACCCGCCGCGCCCGAAGCGCGCGAGGCGGTATCGGTCGCGGAAGAGCTTGCCGACGCCCTTGACGCCTTCTGGGAAAACGCCCACGAGCTCGCCGCGGTTCAGGAGGCGCTCGCCGTTCTCCGGACAGGCGCGTACCTCGCCCTGGTGGCGGAGCCACGGCTGCAGGAACGGGAGCGTCGTGAACATGTCGAGGATGAGCATCCGCGCGTCGCGGTGGGCCGGGTGGTCGCGCATGATCCCGCGCTTGACCATCGCGCCGTCCCACGGGAGGACGCCCGAGTGGTTGACGACGAGGAGCGCAGGGCCCGTCGACGGGATGTTCTCAACGCCGGCGAGCGTGACGCGCCACCAGACCGTATAGAGGAAGTCGTACAGCTCCTGCCAGGGCCTCGCGGCGGCCTCGTCGTAGCCGAAGTCGTCCAGCGAGAGCGTGCGGCTCCTGTGGCGGAAGAGATTCCAGAGGTCGGCCGCCGCGCGCGGCCCCTTCCACTCCGGGTGCCCGTCGAGGAAGCGGGCGGCCTCGCCGAGAAGGGCCTGGAGAAGGTCGTCCTGCCTGATCGGGAGGAGGGAGGGCGCGAAGCCGCCCGGCGGCGGTGCCGCCTCGGGCACGGGAACGAACGGCTTGACGGGCACGGGGCTTCGGGCGCTCACGACGCGGCCTCCTGGCGTGCGCGCTGAGGGGCGCGCTTGGGGTGGACGCGGCGGTCGTATGCGAAATCCGCGGCCTTCGCAGCGGCGGTGAGCGCGTCGAAGTCGATGAGACGGCCCTCGCCGAACCGGGCGCGTGCGGTCTCGAGGACGCAGTCCAGCGTGGTCCGCTTCGGTGTGAAGCCGAGGACGCGGCGCGCCTTGTCGTTCGAGACGACGCAGAGATAGCGAAGGTAGTGCGCGTGGGCGCCCGGCAGGATCCCGACGCCCGCGAGCCACGACGCCTCGTAGAGCGCGTAGGCGAGCGGGTGGGGCACCGGCACCCCGAGCGACCCGAAGAAGAGCCGCACGGTCGAAATCGGGAGGATTCCCTCCGGCGCGACGTTGAAGACGCCCTGCACCTCGGGTCGCTCGAGCGCGTGATGAATCCCGCTCACGGCATCGTCCGGATCGAGCGCCTGCACGAGCGGGTCGTAGCCCATGAGCGTCCACGCGACGGGCGAAGCGAACAGCTTCGCGCGGTAGTCGCGCACCTCGGGCGAGAGAAGCGGCGCGAAGCGCAGGATCTGGACGGACGTCTCGGGGTGCCGGCGCACGTGCTCGCGCGCGTGCTTCTCGGCTTCCACGAAGTCCTGGATGAAGCGGTCCTGCGGGTCGGGCCTGAGCGGGTGCTCCTCCGTGAGGAAGTTCGGGTTGTCGCCGCGCGCGCCGTAGACGAGGGACGTCGAGCCGAGGATCACGCGCGGGACCTTCGCCTCCCCCGCCGCCGCGAAGACATGGAGAGCGCCGATCGAGTTCAGCTCGTGCGCGTACGTCGTCTGGCGCGAGGGGCTCCGGAGCTGTGCGAGATGGACAATGACGTCCGGCCGCTCCTCGAGGAGGAGCTTGTAGAGCGTCCCGTCCGCGAACGGCAGGTTCAGGTCGAGAAAGCGGTGGCGAACGTCGCCCGGCATGTCGGCCGGCGGGACGAGGTCGAAGACGACGACCTCGTACTCCCCGCCGATGAGGAGCGAGCGGACGAGTCGGGCCCCGAAGAATCCGGCGCCCCCGGTCACGACGATCTTCGGCCGCCGCGCCGGCGAAGGCCCCGCCTTCGGGAAACTCACGACGCGCCCGCCGCCGCTCTTCTTCGCCACCCGCCGTCCTACTTCCTTTTCGCGGTCTTCTTCGCGGGCTTCGCCTTGAGGGACCCGATCTCATTCTCGAGCTCCGCGATGCGGTTCTCGAGCTTGTGGAGGTCCTTGCGGGTCACGACGTTCATCGCGCGGAGGCCTTCGGCGACCTTCTTGTCGACCTCTTCCTTCGCCGCGACGCCCTTCTTGAGCACCTCGATGAAGGCCGGGTTCGCCATCAGATTGTTCGAAACCTCGGTCAGGAAGCCCTCGCCCCGGGCCCGGATCTGGTCGAAGAGGGAATCACCCATGTCCATCACCTTTCGCGGGACGCCGGGTGTCCGACGCCACCTGCTAGAGTCTCGATTATGTCCCTTTTCCGCGGGAAGAAGGAATTCCAGAGCGTCTTCGACCGCCTGTTCGACGCGCTTTCGACGGACCCCGAGATCGGCCCCGCGCTGCGCGCCCGAAAGACCCTCCAGCGCTTCGTTTTCAGCGACATGGGCCTCGTCCTGAACATCCGGGGCGCCGACGACAAGCGCGCAGCGAAGGGCCAGAACCTCCTCTGGGTCTGGGGGGACGCGAAGCGGACCTGGGATCCGGACGTCTCGATGACGATGACCGCCGAAGTCGCGAACCGGTACTTCCAGGGCAAGGAGAACATCCCGCTCTCGATCGCCCGCAAGATCATCCTCCTCGAGACGGGCCACCTCGCCAAAGTGCTCGATCTGCTCCCGATCGTCGCGCCCTTCCACAAGAAGTGGGTCGCCCTCCTGAAGGCGGAGGGCCGTTCCCATCTCGTCGTCTGAAGGGGGAACGACCGCGTGAGCGCGCCCGACGGCCTTACGGACCTCGCGTCGAGGACGCTGCTCGTCGTCTCCGGAAAAGGTGGCGTCGGGAAGACGACCGTCGCCGCCGCGCTCGCGGCCGGCGCGGCGCGGGCAGGCCGGTCCGTCCTCCTCGTGTCGACGGACGGGCGCGGCGACGCCGCGGCTCTGTTCCGCAAGGAGGACCGCGGATACGACGAGGCGCTCCTCGAGGAGAACCTCCGCACGATCACGACGGACTTCGACGCCCTCCTGACGGACTTCGTCCGCGCCGTGGCGCCCGTCCGTCTTCTCGGCGACCGGATGCTCGCCCTCCCCGCGTTCCGCTTCTTCACGCGTGCCACCCCGGGCCTGCCGGATCTCCTCCTCCTCGGAAAGATCCGCGAGGTCCTCAAGCGAACGCGCGGCACGGCCCGCGAGCCGCGCTACGACCTGATCGTCCTCGACGCGCCCGCCACCGGCCACGCGCTCTCGCTCCTCGCCCTTCCCCGCACCGTCCTCAAGACGGTCCCCGCGGGACCGCTGCGCAAGCTCGCGCTCGACGTCGACGCGCTCTTTTCGGACCCGGCGAGGACCGCGCTCGTCGCGGTCGCCGAGCCCGCCGAGCTCGCGGCGCGCGAGACGGAGGAGCTCGTCGCGGGAGCCCGCCACGCCGCGGGCGTCGCCACGGCCCTCGTCGTCGTGAACCGGATCGGACGAGGGGGACGAGAAGACGTCCTGCTGAAGAGGGAGCCGGGAGTCCCGCTCGTCGAGGTGCCGGAGATCGAGGATGACTCGTCCGAATCGCCGTTCTTCTCGGCCTTCCTCACCACCTTCGAAGAAACTCTTCGATCTTCGGCGCCCCAGCGAGGAAGCCGCCCGAAGCGCTCCACCCCCGCCTCTGGTCGGGAAAGCAAGAAAGCTCTCTCTTTCTTCCCTCCGGACCAGCCGCACCTCGACCTGGCCCCCTGGCTCGACCGCGAGAAGCTCATCGTCCTCGCGGGGCCCGGCGGCGTCGGCAAGACGACGCTCTCCGCGGCCGTCGGCCTCGCCGCGGCGCGCCGTGGCCGGCGTGCGCTCGTCCTGACCGTGGATCCGGCCCGGCGCCTCGCGCAGGCGCTCGGGCTCGACGCCCGGGACGCGCGCAGCGGCGAGCCCGTCGCCGTGAACGCGCCGGGACTGCCGCGGGACGGAAGGCTCTTCGCCCTCCAGATCGACCCGAAGGCGACGTTCGAGCGCCTCCTCGCGCGAGTCGCGAGCCCCGACGCCCTCGCGCGCATCCACCGGAACCGCCTGTATGCGGGCCTCGTCGACTCCCTCCCCGGCGTCCTCGAGTACATGGGCGTCGAAGCACTGCACGAGCACGCCGTCGACCCGGACTTCGACCTCGTCGTCCTCGACACGCCGCCGGCCTCGCGCGGCCTCGACTTCCTCGCGGCCCCGGACCGGATGGTCGAGCTGCTCGAGAACGACGCGCTCCGCTTTTTCCTCCGCTCGGACAGCCTCCTCGGAAGGGCGATTTCCGGGGCCTCCCGCGGAGGCGCGGCCCTCCTCCGCGCGGCGGACAAGGTGCTCGGATTCGGATTCCTCGCGGACCTCGCGGACTTCTTCCGCGCCTTCGACGGCCTTTACGACGGCTTTCGCGCGCGCAGCGCCGAGGCGGCGCGCCTCCTCGCGGCCGGCCGCTTCCTCGTCGCCTCTTCGCCGGACGCCTCGGCGCTCCGGACGGCAGGCGGTGTCGCCGCAAGGCTCGCGGCGCGCGGCGCGGCCCCCGGCCTCGTCCTCAACCGCGTCGCGGAAAGCCGGAGAAGAGGCTTCACGCTCCCGCCTTCCCTGGCCGGACTCCCCGCGCTCGCGCTGTTCGAGAGCGCGGTCCCCGCGGACGACCTGCCCTCCGAGCTGGCGGCCGCTCTCACGAAACGGCCCTGACGCTCAGCCGAGAGAGGCGAGGAGAGGCCCGAGGTCTCCCGTCAGCACGGCGCGGGCCCCTTCGACCGCCGGCGCCGCAGCCCGGTCCCGCTCCCAGAACGGGACGCGGACGCGCAGGCGCCGGTGCAGGTCCTCGAGCGGCGGCGACGTGAGAAGCGGACGCCTGAGGTCGAGCGCCTGCCCCGCCGCGAGGAGTTCGATCGCGAGGACGGTCTCGAGGAGATCCACGTTGCGCACGAGCTTGCGCGCCGCGATCGGGCCCATGGACACGTGGTCTTCCTTGCCGGCCGACGTCGGGATCGAGTCGACGGACGCCGGGAAGGAGTTCGCCTTCGCCTCCGAGACGAGGGCCGCAGCCGTCACGTGGATCATCATGAGGCCCGAGTTCAGGCCGCCGTCCCGCACGAGGAAGGCCGGGAGGTCGCCCGAGAGCGACGGGTTCACGAGCCGCTCGACACGCCGCTCGGAGATCGAGGCGAGGTCCGCCGCGGCCGCCGTCAGGAGGTCGCAAACGAGGGCGACGGGCGCCGCGTGGAAGTTGCCGCCCGAGACGAGTTCCCCGGCTTCGGCGAAGACCATCGGGTTGTCGGTCGCGGCGTTCATCTCGATCTCGATCACGCGCCGCGCGTGCGCCGCCGCGTCGCGCGCGGCGCCGTGCACCTGAGGCATGCAGCGCAGCGTGTAGGCGTCCTGCACGACGCCGCAGTCGCGGTGGCTCTCGCGGAGCGGCGAGCCCGCGAGCAGCGCACGCAGGTTCGCGGCGGACGCGACCTGGCCCGGGTGCGGGCGCGCCGCATGGATGCGCGGGTCGAACGCCGTGTCCGTCCCCTTCAGGACGTCGAGCGTGAGCGCCCCGACGAGGTCGATCGCCTTGAGGAGGTCGACGAGGCGCGCGAGGGCGAGGGCGCCGAGGGCCGTCGTGAGCTGCGTCCCGTTGATGAGTGCGAGGCCTTCCTTCGCCTCGAGGACGGCCGGCGCCAGCGCCGCCTCGCGCAGCGCGTCCGCCGCCGGCATCCGGCGGCCGCGGAACTCCGCCTCCCCTTCGCCGATGAACGCCAGCGCGAGGTGAGCGAGCGGCGCGAGGTCGCCCGAGGCTCCGACGGAGCCCTGCTCGGGGACGACCGGGTGAACCCCCGCCTCGAGACACGCGAGGACGAGCTCGAGCGTCGACCGGCGGATGCCCGAGTAGCCCTTCGCGAGGCAGTTCGCGCGCAGGAGCATGAGCGCGCGGACGGCGGGCTTCGCGAGCGCGGGGCCCGTGCCGGCCGCGTGGCTCCGCACCAGGTTCAGCTGAAGCTCGCCGAGCTTCGCGTGGGGGATCACGACGTCGGCGAACTTGCCGAAGCCCGTCGTGACGCCGTAGACGACGCGGTCCTCGGCGACGGCCTTGTCGATCACGGCCCGCGCCGCGTCCACGCGCACTGCGGCGCGCGGCGCGAGGATGGCGGAGGCGTCGCCGGAGGCGACGCGGGAAAGATCTTCGAGTGAGAGAGAGTCCCCGTCGAGAGAGATGGTGTGTCGCACGACGGGACATTCTGCACCTTTCAAAGAATCCTTCTCTTCCCTCATCCTCCGGTACAATTCGCAAGTGACACACATCAAGGGCTCCGCCCTCGCCATCATCGGCGGCCAGTGGGGCGACGAGGGCAAGGGCAAGGTCGTCGACCTCATCTCCCCCTCCTTCGACCTCGTCGCCCGCTACCAGGGCGGCCACAACGCCGGCCACACCGTCAAGTTCGGCGACCGCCACTTCGCGCTCCGCCTCATCCCCTCCGGCATCTGCCGGCCCGGCGTCATGAACGTCGTCGGCAACGGCCTCGTGATCGACCCGCGCGCGATGCTCTCCGAGATGGAGAGCCTCCGCACTGCCGGCGTGAGGATCGAGGAAAACCTCCTGATCTCGGACCGCGCCCACGTGATCCTCCCGACGCATGCCCTCCTCGACGGCGCGCGCGAAAAGGCGCTTGCGGGCGCGAACATCGGGACGACCTCGCGCGGGATCGGCCCCGCCTACGAGACAAAAGCGAACCGCACCGGCCTCCGGATGGCCGACCTTGTCGACGCCGACCGCTTCCGAACGCTCGCACGCCCGCTTCTCGAGCACCACGACGCCGTCCTCGCCCACTTCTACGGCGTGGACGTCGCCCCGATCGAGGAGACGCTCGACACGTACGTCGAGTGCGGGAAGAAGCTCGCCCGCTTCGTCACGGACACGAGCGCCTGGCTGAACGCGCAGCTCGCGTCCGGCAAGAAGCTCCTCTGCGAAGGCGCGCAGGGCGTCATGCTCGACGTCGACCACGGGACGTACCCGTTCGTGACGTCCTCGTCGTGTGCGGCGGGCGGCGCCTGCACGGGCCTCGGGATCCCGCCGTCGGCGCTCGGCGCCGTCGTGGGCGTCATGAAGGCCTACACGACGCGCGTCGGGTCCGGCCCCTTCCCCACCGAGCTCCACGACGACGTCGGCGAGCGGATCCGCACGCGCGGAAACGAGTTCGGGACCGTCACGGGCCGCCCGCGGCGCGTGGGATGGTTCGACGCGGTCGTCGCGAAGACGTCCGTGAGGGTCTGCGGCCTCGACGGCATCGCCCTCACGAAGCTGGACGTCCTCGACGACCACGACGAGATCCGGATCGCGACGGGCTACACGATCGGCGGGACGGCCGTGAGCGAGATCCCGGCGCGGGCGGACCACTACGAACAGGCCAGGCCCGTCTACAGGTCTTTTCCGGGCTGGAAGACGCCCACGGTGGGGATCGAGAGCTGGGACGCGCTGCCCGCCCGGGCCCGCGAGTACGTCACGGCGCTCGAAGAGATCGTCGGCGCAAAGGTCGTCATCCTCTCGACCGGTCCGAAACGCGAGGAGACAGTCATCCGCGGCGGCACGATCCTGGACGCCTGGCTGCAGAACGTCCCGACCGCCCAGCGCCGCTGAGAACGGGTTTCGCCAGCCTCCGCGGTGTCGGGTACACTGCGCCGCGCGGGCCGTTAGCTCAGTTGGTTAGAGCACATCCCTTTTAAGGATGGGGTCCTGGGTTCGAGTCCCAGACGGCTCACCATTCCGCCTTCCGCCGATGCCGCCCCCCGCGGCCGGCGTCACCCCGCCGGCGCAAGAACGATGCGGGCCCGTCCGCCGCGTTTCGCCGCGTAGAGCGCCTCGTCGGCGCGGGTGCGCCATTCCTCGACGCCCGTCCCGGCTTTCAGGAACGAGATCCCGGCGCTGAAGGTGACGCGGAAGGCGCCCTCGGCGGACGCATGGTCGATCGCGGCGAAGTCCGCGAGGATCCGCTCCATGAGGGAGACGGCCTCGTCACGATCCAGGTCCTCGAGCACGACCGCGAACTCCTCGCCCCCGAGACGCCCGATGAGATCCGTCGCACGGAGGCGGCGCCGCAGGAGGACTCCCAGCGCCGCGAGGACGCGGTCGCCCGCCGGATGCCCGTGCTGGTCGTTCACGGACTTGAAATGGTCGAGGTCGAGGCTCACGAGAGCCAGCCCGCGTCCAGGCGTCCGGCTGAACCTCTTCCATGTCGTCTTCAGCCCTTCAAGGAACGTCGTGTGGTTCGTGAGGCCGGTGAGCCCGTCACGGGTCAACAACCCCTTGAGTGTCCGCGCCCGCTCCAGCCGCGCCGTGACCGTCGAAAGGAGCAGGCACGGCGCGACGGGCTTGACGAGATGGTCGTCTCCCCCCGCCCGGATCGAACGGATGCGGACCTCCTCGCGGGTCTCCGCGGTCAGGAAGACGACCGGAAGGGCCGCGTACGCCTCGTTCTGCCGCAGGAGGCGAGCCAGGTCGTGACCGGAAACGCCGGGGAGGTTCACGTCGAGGAGGACGAGATCGGGACGAAACGCGATCGCGTCCGACTCGAAGCGCTTCGGGTCTTCGCAGGTCTTCACCACGTGGCCGCCGGACTCGAGGACGGTCCGCACGAATGCCGCATGGTCCGGATCGTCCTCGACGGACAGGATTCGCGACGGCTCCGCACGCTCGCGCTCGAGGAGGACGCCGAGCCGTCGAACGAACGCCTCCTCGTCCAGCGGCCGGTCGAACGTCGCATCCGCCCCGGCCTGAATGGCGCCGACGCGGTCGAGAAAGCCGCTCCGCTGTCCGACGACGAAGAGCGCCGTCGCGTCGCCTCCCGGGAGAGCGCGCAGCCTCTCGACGAGGGCGCTCCCCGGCACGCCGCCGAACTGCGCGCCGATCACGGCTCCGTCCGGAGGGTCCTCGCGAAAGGCGTCGACGAGCGCGTCGGGTGTGGGGGCCGCGACGGCTCCGATCCCGTGATGCTCGAGCGCACGCTGCAGCTCGTCGAGGAATGCGGGATCGTCGTCCGCGAGGACGACACGGGCCTGGCGCGAGGCCGGGACCGCGCGGCCCGGAGCCGCAGGCGCGGGCCCGGCGCCCGCGGCGAGCACCGTCCCCAGCCTGAGCAGCAAGGCCCCGAGCTGCTCCGACGACGCGGCCGAGAGTCGCCCACGGGCGACCCGATCCGTCTCGATCAGCGCCTCTGCCGTGCGGCTCAGATCCGTCGCCTCCGGGAATCCGAAGGTCCCGGCGGTTCCCGCAACCGTGTGGAACTTCCTCGCGAGGGCTTCGAGCGACCCGGCGTCCCCTGGCCCGGCAGCCGCCTTTTCGAGCAGGGCGCCCATCTCGGCGAGCGTGCCCGGGCACTTCCGCACGAACTCGACACGGAGTTCGCGGAGCGACTCGACCCAGGAGGCGCTCACGGCCGGGCGCTAAGTACGGCGCGCAGCGAGGCCGCGAGCGTCATCGGATCGAAGGGTTTCGTGAGGACGCCGGCCGCGCCGAGCTCCTTCAGGCGGAGGATCTCGGCAGGCATCACCTTGGCCGTGAGAAACACGATCGGAATCGCCGCGGTCCGCGGGTCGGCCCGCAACGCCGCGAGCGTCGCCGGCCCGTCCCGTCCGGGCATCATCACGTCGAGGAGGATCGCGTCCGGTCGTTCGCGGACGGCCATCTCGACGGCCTCCACGCTCGCGCCGGTGTCGACGACGTCCATTCCGCCCACGCGGGCGAGCGCGAGGCGAGAGATCTGGCGAATGTCGTCCTCGTCGTCGATCACGAGCACTTTCACGAATCGCCCCCCGCCGTTTGGCCCTTTTCCACGAGGCTCCGCACGGCTTCCATGAACTCTCCTTCACTTTCCCGGGCTTTCGTGAGGTAAGCCGTGGGTCCGAGCACGAGCGCGCGGCGGTCGATGTCGTCGAGGTCCCGGCCCGTGTAGACGAGGAGGGGGATCCGCCGCAGCGCGGAGTCCCTTTCGAGGGCGCGCACGACCAGCGAGCCGTCGCCCTGCGGCAGGCCGAGATCGAGAACGATCAGGTCCGGAGTCAGCTCCCGGACCGAAGCAATTCCGCCCTCCGCCGTCGTCGCGGTCCGGACGGCGAAGCGCTCGGCGCCGAGTCGGAGCGTCAGGACCGAGAGGAGCTCCTCGTCGTCGTCCACGAGGAGCACGACGCCGCGGGGCCGGGTCGCGTGGCCGGTTCCCGAAAGGCGCGGTGCCTTACCCTCAGGGATGCGGAACCAGAACGCGCTGCCGCCACCCTCCGCCGGGCGAACGCCGATCGAGCCCCCGTGCTGCTCGACGATCGACTTGCAGATCGCGAGGCCGAGTCCGGCTCCGCCCTTGGCGCGCGCGTCGCCCGCTTCCACCTGGCGGTAGCGTTCGAAGATGGCTTCGCGCTGGGTCTCGGGCACTCCGCGGCCGCGGTCCTCGACCTGGAACTCGAGCGCCGTTCCGCAAGGGACGGTTCGCACGGTCACGGCGCTCCCCCGCGGCGAGAACTTGATCGCGTTGCCGATGAGGTTCACGAGGACCTGCACGAGCCGGTCCGCGTCGCCGCGCACCGTGGCGGCGGGCGCGTCGGAGACGAGGCTCAGCCCGGCGGCCTCCGCGACGCCCCGAACGGACTCGATCGCCCTCGCGACGATCGCCGCCGCATCCACAGCCTCGAGGCGGATCTCGAGGCGCCCGCCCTCCAGCCTTTCGAGGTCGAGGATGTCGTTGATGAGGCCGATGAGCCGGACGACGTTGCGCTCCGCGACGGCGACGATCTCGCGGGCGTCGGCGGTGAGGGGTCCGAGCACCCCGCCGCCGAGAAGCCCAAGGGAACCCCGGATCGATGTCAGGGGCGTCCGGAGCTCGTGGCTGACGGTCGACACGAATTCCGCCTTGAGGCGCTCGACCTCGCGGCGGTGCGTCACGTCCACGAGGTTGCCTGCAATGCGCCTGCCTCTCGGACCGTCGAACTGGAAGAGGGACAGCTCGAACGGGAACCGGCTCCCGTCCTTGCGCCGGCCTTCCCACTCCGTCACGCGCCCGAGCGACGCCTCGAAGGTGGCCCGCAGCGCCGCGGCCCCGTCGCCCTCGGCGCCGGACGGAACGAGGGTGCTGAGATGACGGCCGAAGAGCTCCTCGTTCGAGTACCCGAAGATGCCTTGCGCGGCCGGATTCGCGCTCTGGATGATGCCGGCCGGATCGGACACGATGAGCCCACCTAGCATGTTTTCGAGCAAAGCGCGCATGCCGCTCTCGCTGCTCCGGAGCGCTTCCTCGGCGGTCTTTCGCTCTCCGATGTCCAGGAGAGTCCCCTGCATGTGGCTCCCGGTCCCGTCGCCGGACGGAATCAGGCTCAGGCTCGCGAGGGCCCACACAGGGGAGCCGTCCTTCCTGAGGAGCGGCATTTCGACGGCGGCGGCGCTGCCCTCCTCGAGCAGCCGGTCCACGAGGGCGGCGCGCGCCCGATGGTCCGCCCAGAGCGACGTCGTCGAGTGAGCGATGGCCTCTTCGCGCGTGGCAAAGCCGAAGATCCTGAGGAACGCGTCGTTGCAGTCGAGGAGGTGTCCGTCCAGCGTGCTCTGGTACACGCCCGCGACGCTGCGCTCGAAGAGCTGCCGGTGACGGGCCTCCGAGGCCTGAAGACGACGCAGCGCCTCGGCGCCGCGCTCCTGCTCGAGCGTGACGCGGAAAACGAGGATCACGTACATGAGGAAGACGAAGGCGAGCCCGAGCGCGAAGTCCGGGCGGTGGGGACGCATGGTCGCGACCGAGGCGGGCACGAGCCACGCGAGGAGGACGACGACGGCGGCCCCGAGCGCGGCGAACGGAGCGGCCGAACGCAAGGCCGCGCGCAGCGTACGGGCCCGCCTGGCCTTCACTTCACGAAATCCCGGAGCGTCTTTGCGAGATTCTCCGCGTCGAGCGGCTTGTAGACGTAGGCGTCGGCGCCGAACTCCGAAAACGCCTCCGACTTGTATTTCTGTCCCTTGTACAGCGAGGTCATGACGACGATCTTCGCGTGGCTCGTGCGCGGGTCGTCCTTGAGGCGGCGGCACATCTCCCGGCCGTCCATCCGCGGCATGAGGGCGTCCGTGAGGATGACGTCCGGCCGGTATTCCTTGGCGGTCGCGAAGCCCTCGGGGCCGTCGACCGCGACGACGACGTGAAACCCCACGCGCTCGGCGACGCGCGCGGCGGCCTCGCGGATCACGGGCTCGTCGTCGACGACGAGGAGGAGAGGACGGCCCGCCGACAGCGGCGGCGGGTTTACCCGCACCGCGAGATGGCCGTGCACGTCGAGCTTCGCGTCCCACATCGGCTTCGGCGCCTCGCTCCAGAATTGCTGGCGATACCCGCGGGGCGCCTGACAGAAGCACGCGCGGCAGGCCGGACAGACCAGAGTGCGCTCCGAGGCGAGGCAGGTACACCATTCGGCCTTCAGCGCGTCGAACCGGTGATGGCAGCTCCAGCAGTCGACGATGTACCGGGGTGGTTCCTCCAGCGCGCCGTCCATGAGCCCGCCCTCCGGTCAAAGTCTAGTCCTCGCGCCCGCCGGATGCGCACTGCGAGGCCATCTCACAGGCCCTCGCCGGTGCGCAGCACGGGATACCAGCCCGGACGCCTCGAGACCGCCGAGCGCTGACTGGCAAGCCCGGAATGTTCCCGTTCTGACCGCGTTGCCGCGTCTGTAGCGTAACATTCGAGTCTCAGCCGCAATCTGAATCGTCTTTTCCGGCCGGAGGGCAGCCATGGTCATCTCACCAGCGAAACGGAGTCTTCGTCTCCGCGCTTCGGCGGAGGCCTTCGAGGTGCTCCGGGCGAACGGGAGCGAGAGAATCTCTCA
>JBBQDQ010000042.1:0-21661 GCA_038319835.1 Thermoanaerobaculia bacterium
CAGTAGTTGCACTTCTCCATGACGCCGCGCTGGCGGACCGTGACGTTCGGGTTCGCAAGGAGCGTCAGGACGGGAAGGTGCTTGTCCTTGTTGTAGTCGTAGAAGTTGAACCGCCGGACCTTATAGGGGCAGTTGTTCGAGCAGTACCGGGTCCCGATGCAGCGGTTGTAGGTCATCTCGTTGATGCCTTCGTCGCTGTGGGTCGTCGCGGCGACGGGGCAGACGACCTCGCACGGGGCCTTCTCGCAGTGCATGCACATGACCGGCTGATTGTGCGCGGCCGGATTCTCGGGCGTCCCCTCGTAGTAGCGGTCGATCCGGAGCCAGTGCATCTCGCGCCCGCGCCGGACCTGGTCCTTGCCGACGGTCGGGATGTTGTTCTCGGCTTGGCAGGCGACGACGCACGCGCTGCAGCCCGTGCAGGACGAGAGGTTCACCGCGAGGCCCCAGGCGTGCTGCCCGTACGTCCAGCCCGGATAGAGCGAGATCCCGGAGACCTCCTCCATCTTCTTCGCGAACTCCGGGTCCTTGCGGTAGGTCTCGTACGTGCCGGTCCGGACGAGGTGCCGGCCTTCCATGTTGAAGTGCTGCTGCGTCGAGGCGAGCTCGACGGTCCGGCCCGTCTTGCGGAGCGCGGCGGTCGCGTTCCAGAGCGCGGCCGAGGTCCGGAAGACGTAGGCGTTCGCGCCGACGCCGTTCCCGACGCGGCCCGCGCGCGTGCGCCCGAAGCCGAAGTGGACCGTCACGACGCCGTCGGGCTGGCCCGGAAGGATCCAGACCGGGAGCTCGACCGTCTTGCCGTTGGATTCAACCGCGACGACGTCCTCATTCTTCACGCCGAGCGATTCGGCGCTCTTCGGCGACAGGTGTGCGACGTTGTCCCACACGAGCTTCGTGAGCGGCTTGGGCATCTCCTGCAGCCAGCCGCTGTTCGCGAAGCGGCCGTCGAAGATCCCGGGGTCGGGCCTCAGGACGAGCTCGAAGGCTCCGGCGGGAGCCGGCGCGCCGGGAACGAAGTCCGGAAGCGGCTTTGCCCCGAAGGTCTTCGGCGCCAGGGCGGACCCCTCGACGACTCCGTCGTGCAGGGCCTTCCGCCAGAACGCGTCGAATCCCGCGGGCCGCTGCCTCTGCCACGCGGCCTTCACGAGATCGCCGCCCTTCGCGGACGGCTGTCCGAGCACCGCCGCGAGAACCTCGTGGGCGGACTTGCCGCCGTAGAGCGGCTCGACGAGCGGCTGTGCGATCGAGACGGTGCCGTCGAAGGCGCGACCGTCGGTCCAGGACTCGAGCGGGTGAGCCTCGTTCACGTGCCAGGTGCAGTACGCGCTCGTCTCGTCGTCGTAAAGCGAGAGGTGCGCGCGGAACGCGGCCTTCTGGATCGCCTCGGCGAACGCGAGGTCCGTGGGCGCGTCGAAGACGGGGTTTCCGCCGAGGATGAGGAGCGTGTCCACCTTGCCGGCCGTCAGGTCGGCGACGAGCTGCTGGAGCGAGGCGAGCTGGTCCACCGGCTCGGCCTCGACCGGGTCCGTGAGGAGGACGGTCGTGCCGATCGCGCCGAGAGCCGCGTTGATCGCGTGTCCGAGCGCGTGGACCCCGGCCGGCGCGTAGTCGCCCACGACGACGAGGCCGCGGGGGCCGGCCGCGCGGAGGTCGGCGGCGGCGGCGGCGAGCCACGGGAAGCGCGAGTCCGGCGCGCCGCCCGAGACCGCGGCGTGGAGCGCGGCGGCGGCTGCCCCGAGCTCCGAAGGCTTCACGGCGAACCGGTGATCGGCCAGCGTCGAGGACGCCGTCGGCGTCGACTCGACGGCGTAGAAGCGGGGCGGGATTCCGCCGCCGTCGACGGCCTCGCGGCGCCTCCGGGTGAAGGCCCGGGCCTGGACGAGGGCGCCGGGGCCGGAGACGAACGGATCCGCGTCGAGCGTGAGGACGACGTCGGCCTTCGAGAAGTCGTGGCGGGTCTCGACGGCCTGCCCGAAGGCGAGGCGGGCGCCGGCCCGGGCCGCGTCGCGCCCGGCGGGTTCCCACTGGTGCCAGCGGGCCTTCGGGAGGACGGCGACGACCGCGCGGATCTGCGCCGCCAGGGTCGGCGACGTGGTCGTTTGCGTCAGGACGCGGAAGCCGTCGCCGCCGAGCGCCGCGTGGACCTTGACGCGCTGGGACAGCTCGTCCGTGAAGTTCGCCCACGTGCGGATCTGCCCGAGGCGCGTGATCGTCTGCGAACGGTCCGGGTCGTAGAGGGAGAGGACGAGCGCCTGTGAGAAGGCGTCCGTCGCGCCGAGGCTCGCCGGGTGGTCCGGGTTGCCCTCGATCTTCGTCGGGCGGCCCGCGTGGCTTTCGACGAGGAGCCCGGTGGCGTAGCCGCCGAGCGCAGCGCAGGTCGCGAAGAAGAGAGGACGGCCCGGGACGATCTCCTCGGGCTGCTTCACGTAGGGGACGATCCCCTCGCGTGGCTGCTTGACGCAGGCCGAGAGCCCGGCGAGGGAGAGCGACGCGGCGGAGAGCTCGAGGAAACGGCGGCGGCTCACGCCCTCGTCCCACTCTGAGGCGTGCTGCGGGAACTCGCGTCCGAGCATCTCGCCGAACTCCGGCGTGTCCGAGTACTCCTCGAGGCTGCGCCAGAACGCGCGGCCGTGTCCGGAGGCGAGACGTTCCCTGAGGGCGTCGGAGGGGTGCGTGTGGTCGGTCATCTGTGGCACGTGCTGCAGTTCGTGAGGGCGAAGGCGGAGCGGATGCCGTACTCCTTCTTGAGGGCGGCGCCGAGGGCGGCCTGGTCGTCGGCCTTCCACGTGAGGTCGAATATCCTGTCTTTCGGGCGGAGGTTCATCTCGGGGTTCCGGTGGCACGCGAGGCACCACTCCATCTGGAGGGACGGGTACTGCCAGGTCAGCCGCATCTGGTCCACGCGGCCGTGGCACGAGACGCAGCCGACGCCCTTGTTCACGTGGATCGAGTGGTCGAAGTAGACGAAGTCGGGGAGGTCGTAGACCTTTGCCCAGTTGAGGGGCCGGCCGGTCCGGAAGCTCTCGCGCACCGGCTCGAGCATCGGGCTGTCGTTCCAGATGAGCTTGTGGCAGTTGATGCAGGTCGCCGTCGGCGGGATGCCGGCCGAGGAGCTCCTCTCGACCGAGGTGTGGCAGTAGCGGCAGTCGATCCCGAGGCCCGCGACATGGTGCTCGTGGCCGAAGGGGATCGGCTGTTTGATCGTGACGCCCTGGTTCGTGTTGTAGGCGGAGCGGTTCAGAACGGATGCCGCCCACGCGACGCCCGCGACGATGAAGACCGCCCCCCAGATGGAGAGCCGCGCGATGGCGTTCGTGGACCGATTGAAGATCTGCGGCATTGTGAAGGGCGGGAATTTACCAGATCGCGTCTGAGAGTGAGTTGCGGTCCCTCCCGTCGCTCTACGCTGAGCGGCGCCGCCGGGATTTCGCCCGCCCGTCGCCTAGAATCGCGCGTGCACTCCGAGCGGAGACCCCGGCGGCTCACGGCGCCTCTCGCCGCGTTCGCGCTCGTCTTCGCCGTGCGCGCGGCGTCACTCGGCTCCCTCCTCGCGACGCCGCTGGCGTCGTGGCACCTGTGGTCGGAGACGGACGAGCACGGGTACGTCGAGTGGTCGGCGCGCCTTGCGGCCGGGAACTGGGCCGACGTCCCGGCGTTCCGCGCCTACTTCAATTGGCAGAAGGACTACGGCTCTCCCGAGGACTGGGAGCGCTGGTACCAGAAGAACGCCTATTACGCCGGCCCCCTCTATCCGTACGGGCTCGCGGCTCTCCGGGTCGCCTTCGGGTCCCCGGTCCTGCCGGCGAGGCTCCTGCAGCTGCTGCTCGCGTGCGTCGCCTCGGCCGCGCTCGCGGCGGCGGCGCAGCGTCTCCTCGGCGCCGGCCGCGCGGCGGCGTGGTGCGCGGCCGGTGCCGGCGTCCTCTACGGTGCTTACGGACCGCTCGTCTTCCACGACTTCTTCCTCTACCGCGACGGGCCCGTCGCGCATCTGTCGATGCTCCTCGTCGCGTGGCCGCTGATCGCGCGGGGGAGGTCCGGGGAGGAAGAGGGGAAGGCCGCGGATGGGGGATGGTCCGCGCTGCTGCTCGGGCTTCTCGGCGGGCTCGCGATTCTGCTGAAGCAGACCACCGCGCCGCTTGCGATCGCCTCGCTCTATTGCCTTTCTTCGTCTTCACCTTCGAAGAAATCCGCCGGCGGCCGCGTTCGCGGCCGCTCCCTGGCTTTCGGTCTCCTGGGGCTCGCCATCCCGCTCTCGGTCCTCGCAATCCGCAACGTCTCGGCCGGCGTCCCGCCGCTGACCTTCGACACGCGGCAGGCGATCGGGCTCGCGTGGGGCAACGCGTTCGGCGCGGACGCCACGACGAACCCTCCTCCCGGCATGGAGGAGATCCTCGAAGAGGCCGCCGGCTCGACGTTGAAGACCGCGAGGCTCGTTCTCGCGGGGTACGCCGGCGCGCCGCTCGAGCTGCCGAAGCTGTTCCTGAAGAAGCTCGCGACGTTCTTCAACGTCTACGAGGTGCCCGACAACGCGAATTACTACTTCTTCAGGGATCGACTGGGGATTCTGCGATGGCTCCCGGTCTTTCCATGTTTGCTCGGGATCGGGCTGGTCGGACTCTGCGCGGCGCTGGTGCGCCGCCTTCTTCGAGTGGAGGAGGGGATCCTGGCGTTCGTCGGGATCCTGGCGCCTCTCGCGGCGTGTCTCCTCGTGCAGACGACGTCGCGATACCGTGTCGGCGCGATCGGGCCGCTCGCGCTGGGCTGCGGGCTCTTCGCCCTCTTGACCTTCAGGGAAATCCAGCGGCGCCGGTGGATGTCCGTCGGCCTCCTGGCCGCGGCCGCGGGAGCGTTGTCCCTGGTCCCGCTCCTGCCCTCGGTCATCCCCGCCAACCGCCACCGCTTCTCGGACACGCTCGTCTACGCGACGATCGTCGAAGCGCAGAAGGGGCCGGTCGCCGCGGCGAAGGAGGTCGAGCGCTATCTCGCCGAGGGCGGCGACGACACGCGCTGGAGCGTCGGCGTCGCGGCGCTCCGCCAGTGGGCCGAGAGCGGCGATCGCTCGATGACGCTCGTCGACCCCGAAGGCATCGCGCCGCCCGATCGCCGCGTGCGGAAGAAGTAGGAAAGGAAAAGGCTCCGGCGCGCCCCGGAGCCCTGGTACCTTCTTAGAGAATCTTCTCTTCTTCTTCAGCGGGGGCGAAAGCCGCCGCCGCCGGGGCGTCCGCCCCGGAACCCGCCGCCGCCAGGGCGCGGGCCGCGGTCGCGGTCGAAGCGCCGCGGACGGTCGTCGTCGCCGCCGCCTTCGCCGGCCGGAACGGCCGTGAGGCCGAGACGCTCGACTTCGGCGGTGCTCTCCTCCGGCGTCAGGGCCTGCCGGCGCGAGAGCTTGACCTTCCCGTTCACCGGGTCGATCGCGATGATCTTGACCTTGATCTTGTCGGCCATCTTGACGACGTCGGTCGTCTCGCGGACGCGGCCGGGCGCGAGCTCGGAGATGTGGACGAGCCCGTCCATGCCGGGGAGGATCTGCACGAAGCAGCCGTAAGGCTCGATGCGCACGACCGTGCCGAGGTACTCGGTGCCGATCTCGGGGACCGTCGTGAGCTGACGGATCGCCTCGATGCACTTCTCGGCGGTCGGCATGTCGTTGGACGCGACCGTGACGGTGCCGTCGTCCTGCACGTCGATCTTGCAGGAGTACTCCTTCTGGAGCGCGCGGATCGTCTTGCCGCCGGAGCCGATGATGTCGCGGATCTTGTCCTCGGGAACGCTGATCGTGAGGAGGCGCGGCGCGAAGGCCGAGAGCTCGGGGCGCGCGGCGAGGAGGGTCTGCTCCATCTTGTCGAGGATGAAGAGACGCCCGCGGCGGGCCTGCTCGAGGGCCTGCTCGAAGATCTGCGGCGTGATGCCGCCGATCTTGATGTCCATCTGGAGGGCCGTGATGCCGGTCCGCGTGCCGGCGACCTTGAAGTCCATGTCGCCGTAGTGGTCTTCCTGGCCTGCGATGTCCGTGAGGATCGCGAACGCGTCGCCTTCCTTCACGAGGCCCATCGCGACGCCCGCGACCGCGCCCTTGACAGGGACGCCGGCGTCCATGAGCGCGATCGAGCCGCCGCAGATCGTCGCCATCGACGACGAGCCGTTGGACTCGAGGATGTCGGACACGACGCGGATCGTGTAGGGGAAGGCCTTCTCGTCGGGCAGGACGGCCTGCAGCGAGCGCCAGGCGAGGCGGCCGTGGCCGATCTCGCGGCGACCCGGGGAGCCGAAGCGCTTGACCTCGCCGACGGAGAACGGCGGGAAGTTGTAGTGGAGGAGGAACGCGCGCTCGGACTCGCCCTCGAGGTCCTCGATGAGCTGCGTGTCGTCGGAGGTCCCGAGCGTGACCGTTACGAGCGCCTGCGTCTCGCCGCGGGTGAAGAGCGAGGAACCGTGGGTGCGGGGGAGAACGCCGGCTTCGATCGTAATCGGGCGGATCTGGTCGAAGGCGCGGCCGTCGAGGCGCTTCCTCTGCTTGAGGATCGTCTCGCGCGTGAGCGTCTCGACCATCTCGGAGAGGGCGCGCTTGGCGAGCTTGCGGGCGTCGGGCTGGTCCTCGGGGATCAGCTCGACGCCGTACTTCTTGACTTCCTTGATCTTCGCGTACGACTCGATCTTCCCCACGTGGGTCAGGGCCTCCATCATCGGACCCTCCCACTGCTTGCGGACCGCGGCGGCGAAGTCCTCCGGGACCGGCGTGGGCGACTTGAAGGGCGCCTTGACGACGCCCCGGCGGGCGGCCATCGCGGCGATCGCCTCGACGATCTTCCGGACCTGCGCGTGGCCCGCGAGAATCGCCTGGAGCATCACTTCCTCGGAGACTTCCTTCGCGCCCGCTTCGACCATCGAGACGGCGTCATGCGTGCCGACGACGACGAGATCGAACTCGGACTCCTTGCGCTCCTTCGCGGTCGGGTTGAAGACGAACTTGTCGCCGATCTTCCCGACGCGGACGGCGCCGAGGACGTGCTGGAACGGGATCGTGTTGATCGCGAGCGCGGCGGCGGCGCCGTTGATCGCGAGGATGTCGGGGTCGTTTTCGCCGTCGGCCGAGAGGACGAGGCCCACGATCTGGGTCTCGTGGTTGAAGCCCTCGGGGAAGAGCGGCCGGAACGGCCGGTCGATCATCCGGCAGGTCAGGATCTCCTTCTCCGTCGGCCGCCCCTCGCGCTTGAAGAAGCCGCCGGGGATCCGACCCGCCGCGTACTGGTATTCCTTGTACTCGACGGTGAGGGGGAGGAAGTCGATGTCCTTCGACTCCTTCGCGTAGCAGGCCGTCACGAGGACGACCGTGTCGCCGCACTTCACGACGGCGGCGCCGTCGGACTGCTTGGCGATCTTGCCGGTCTCGATCGTGAGCAGACGTCCATCCAGGTCGACGGTCAGGGTGTCATGCATCAGCATTTCCTTTCGGTGGCCCGGCCCTCGGACAGGCATGCACGTCTCCGTCAGGCCGCGAGGCGCGGGCCGGGAAGTGCCGCCGGACGATTGCCGATGAAGAAAAAGACTACTTACGCAGTCCGAGGCGCTCGATCAGGGCGCGGTACCGGTCCGCGTCGCGCTTCTTCACGTAATCGAGCAGGCGGCGCCGCCGGCCGACCATCTGGAGGAGGCCCCTCCGCGAGTGGTGGTCCTTGGCGTGCGCCTTGAAGTGCTCGGTCAGCTCGGAAATGCGCTTGGAAAGGAGAGCCACCTGGACCTCGGGCGATCCCGTGTCGCTGTCGTGGCGCCGGTACGTCGTGATCGTTTCCGCCTTCTTCGTGGTGAGCTGGGCCAATGTCTTTCGTTCCTTCTCTAATTTTTCAGGACGGCGAGTCTAGCCGACCGGATGGACCGGGTCAACCGACGGTGTTCGAAGGGGGTGACGTCATCCGGCGAGGACGATTTTCGGCTTTGCGAGGGCGAGGGCGCCCCGTCCGAGGGGCTCGAGGAGGCCCAGCGCGAGGAGCTCTCCGTCTTCCGTGAGGCGAACCATCGAGGCGCCCGCCGCGCCGTCCGGTACGCGAACGGGGACGCCGTGCCCGCTCCTCACCTTCGCGGCCTCCGCAGGAGCGAGCGCCACGACCGGGAACGGGAGCGGGATTTCCGAGAGGGACATCCACGAGGGTTTGCCGAAGCGCTCTTCGCGCGCAAGCGCTTCCAGCGCGGGCAGCGTGCGCGCCTCCTCGAGGCGGAACGGGCCGATCGACGTCCGCCGGAGGCTCCCGAGGTGGGCGCCGGTGCCGAGAGCCTTGCCGAGGTCGTGGGCGAGCGAGCGGATGTACGTGCCGGACGTGCACGAGACGCGGAAGCGGGCGACGGCGCCGTCGAGGCCGAGGATCTCGAGCGAGCGCACGGTCACCGCCTTGGGCGTCTCGGGCACGGCTTCGCCCGCGCGGGCCAGCTCGTAGAACTTCCTTCCGGCGATCTTCTTGGCGGAGAACGGCGGCGGGACCTGGAGGATCTCGCCGCGGAACGAGCGGCAGGCTTCCTCGAGGCGCGCGGGCGATGGCGCGGCGTCGGGATGCGGCGTGCCGGCGGGCGTGCCCTCGGTGTCGTACGTGTCCGTCGCGACGCCGAAGACGATCGTGCCCTCGTAGGTCTTGTCCCAGCCGGTCAGGAACGACTGGAGGCGGCCTGCGCGGCCCACGCACAGGACGAGGAGGCCGGTCGCGGCGGGGTCGAGCGTGCCCGTGTGGCCGATGCGCCGCGTCCCGAGGAGCCGGCGCGCGACGTCGACGACGTCGTGGGACGTGAGCTTCGCCGGCTTGTCGACGAGAAGGACGCCGTCCGGACCCGCGGGCCGGACGTTCACGCGGTCTCCGCGGCGACGGCGGACGCGATCTCGGCGACGAGCGCCGCCTTCGCGCTTTCGAGAGTGCCCTTGATCCGGCAGCCCGCCGCGTTGCGGTGCCCGCCTCCGCCGTGGAGGGCCGCGACGCTCCGCACGTCGACCGTCCCCTTGCTGCGGAGGGAGCAGCGGATCTCGTCGGCTTCGCCCTCGCGCAGCAGGGCCGCGGCCTTGACGCCGTGGATCCCCCGCGCGCGGTTCACGAGGCCTTCCGTGTCGGATTCCTGCGCGCCGCTCTCGGCGAAGAACCGCCGGGGGAGCTCGACGGTCGCGACGGTGCCGTTCGCGTGGAGGGCGAGCGTCCCGAGGACGAGCGCCTCGAGCTTCAGCGAGGAGAGCGGTGCCGCCTCGAAGAGGAACTCGTTGACGGGGCCGGGCCGAGCGCCCGCCGCGACGAGCCGCGCGCCGAGGGCGAGGGCCTTCGGCGTCGTGTTCGAGTAGCGGAAGGAGCCCGTGTCCGAGACGAGCGAGACCCAGAGGTTCGTGGCCTCGTCGGCCGTGAGCGGCCACTGGAGGAGGTCGAGGAGGTCCGCGACGATCTCGCCGACCGCCGCCGCCGGCAGGTCGATCAGGTTCAGCGCGCCGTAGTGCGCGTTGCCGGGGTGGTGGTCGACATTGACGACTTTTCCTGCGAACAGGTTCGGCCAGCCGGTGCGGTCCGACTCGGGGCACTCCATGACGAGGATCGCGTCGTACGCGGCGGGCCAGTCCGCGGGGAGCGCCTCGAGGACCTCGACCCTCGAAATGCCGGGCATTCCGTCGTACGCATACGACCACGGGTCGCGCATGACGACGCGCGCCGTCTTGCCGGCCGCTTCGAGCGCCTGTGCGAGGGCGAGGGCGGAGCCGAGGGCGTCGCCGTCCGGGTTGCGGTGCCCCGTGAGGAGGAAGCGCGTCCCGTTCCGGAGGAGGTCCGCGACGGCGCGGTACGCGTCGTCGAGCACCGGGTCGGCGGTCATTCGGCTTCGTCCCCGTCGGGCTTCGGGATCGTGCGAAGCAGCTCCTCGATGCGCGCCCCGCGCTCGAGCGTGTGGTCCTCCACGAAGTGGAGGTCGGGCGCGTAGCGCAGCCCGCAATTGCGGCCGATGAGCGAGCGGAGGCGGCCGCGGGCGTGGTTGAGCGCCGCGACCGTCTTGGCGAACTGGTCCTTCGCCCCGAAGACGGAGACGTGGACGCGGGCGGAGCGCAGGTCGTCGGCCATCACGACGTCGGTGATCGTCGCGAACCCGATCGCGGGATCGCGCAGCTCTTCCCTCAGGAGGCGTGCGAGCTCCCCGCGCACGACGTCGCCGACCTGCTTCGGGCGGCGGCTGGGCGGCCCGGCCTTCTTCTCTCGAACCATGTCAGTCTCCCGTGGCGCCGAAGGCGTTCCCGGCGGCGCCGACGTCTCCGTAGTTCAGGAACTCGTGCCGCGCGTCCGCGATCTCGGCTCCGTTCTCTTCCGCGTATCCCTCGACGTACCCGAGCACCCTCTGGAGGAGGGGCTCGAGCGCTTCCCGGTCCGGGCCGACCGCCGCGACGCCGATGACCGCGCGCTGGAGGAGGTCCTGGTGTGCGACCTCCGCCGCCGAGATCTCGAACTCGCCTCTCAGGCGCGCCTTGAGCGGCCGGAGGAACGCCCGCTTCTCCTTCAGCCCCCGGCACGCCGGAAGGTGGAAGTCGAAGACGGCGAGGGCGACGACCACGGCCTCGACCTTACGTCAGCGAGCCGGCCGACTCCTCCACGACGAAAGCCTCGATCACGTCGCCGACCTTCACGTCCTGGTAGCCCGCGATGCCGATGCCGCACTCGAAACCCTGCTTGACCTCGGAGGCGTCGTCCTTGAAGCGGCGCAGAGAGCCGATCTTGCCCTCGTAGATGACACGGTGGTCGCGCACGAGGCGGACGCTCGCGGACCGGGGAATCGACCCGTCGAGGACCATGCAGCCCGCGACGGTTCCGATCTTCGGCACCTTGAAGAGGTCGCGCACTTCGGCGTGGCCGCGCGTGACGTCCTTCTTGACGGTGTCGAGGAGGCCGGCCATGGATTTCTTGATCTCGTCCGTGAGCGTGTAGATGACCGAGTAGAGCCGGATCTCGACGCCCTCGTGGTCGGCGAGGTCCTGGGCCTTCTTCTCGGGCTTCACGTTGAAGCCGATGATGATGGCCTCGGACGCGGCCGCGAGGAGCACGTCGTTGACGGAGATCGCGCCGACGCCCGAGTGGAGGATCGTGACCTTCACCTTGTCGGACGGCAGCTTGCCGAGCGTCTGGACGAGGACTTCCTCCGAGCCGTGGACGTCCGCCTTCACGATCAGGGCGAGGTCCTTGGCGACCCCTTCCTTCATTCGGTTGAAGAGCGAGTCGAGGGACATCCGCGAGGACTTCGCGAGCGACTCCTCGCGCTCCTTGAGCGAGCGGTAGGAGGAGACCTGGCGGGCCTTCGACTCGTCGTCGACGACCTGGAGCGTGTCGCCGGCGTCCGGGAGGTCGTCGAAGCCCATGACCTCGACGGGGGTCGCGGGCCCGGCCTCGGTGAGACGGGTGCCCCGGTCGTCGTGCATCGCACGCACGCGGCCGACGGCCGCTCCTGCGAAGAACACGTCGCCGACGTGGAGCGTGCCCTGCTGGACGAGGACGGTCGCGAGCGTGCCCTTGCCGGCCTCGCGGCGCGACTCGAGGACGACGCCGCGGGCGGGGCCCGTCGCGACGGCCTTGAGCTCGAGCACCTCGGCCTGCAGGAGGATCATCTCGAGCAGCTGGTCGATGCCGATCTTCTTCTTGGCGGAGATCTCGCAGGCGACGACGTCGCCGCTGAACTCCTCGACGAGGACGCCCTTCTCGGCGAGCTCCTGCTTGACGCGCTGGACGTTCGCGTCGGGCTTGTCGATCTTGTTGATCGCGACGACGATCGGGACCTTCGCCGCGCGCGCGTGGTCGATCGCCTCGGCCGTCTGCGGCATGACGCCGTCGTCGGCCGCGACGACGAGCACGACGATGTCCGTCGCCTTGGCGCCGCGCGAGCGCATGAGCGTGAACGCCTCGTGGCCCGGCGTGTCGAGGAAGACGATCTGCTTGCCCTTGACCTCGACGCGGTAGGCACCGATGTGCTGGGTGATGCCGCCGGCCTCGCCCTCGGCGACGTTCTCCTTGCGGATCGCGTCGAGGAGAGACGTCTTGCCGTGGTCGACGTGGCCCATGACGGTGACGACGGGCGCGCGGGGAACGCGCTCGCCGCCGGAGGTGTCCGCGACGTTCGCGATCGCCGCGTCGGCCGCGTGGTCGATCGCGGTCTGCTGGCGGGAGAGCTCGAGCTCTTCCTCGAACGAGACGACCGCAGCCTCGACGCCGAACTCCCTGGCGATCTCGATCGCGAGCTTCTGGTCGACGGTCTGGTTGATCGTCGCGAAGATCCCGCGCGTGAGGAGCGACTTCATGAGGTCCTTCGCGAGGACGCCGAGCTTCTCGGAGAGCTCCTTGACCGTGACGCCCTCGGAGAGAAACACGGGGCCGGACGACTGCTTCTTGACCTCGACGACCTCGCCGGTCTCGGTCGACATCGTCTTCTTGCCGGCGCGGCGCTGGGCGGACTTGCTGAGCGGCGCGGCGGCGCGGGCCTCGTCCGTGCCTTCCGTGATCGGTGTCGGGATGTCCTCGTACGTGTCCTGCTTGTAGCCGCCGAGGTATTCCCTCACGTCGACTTCGAGCGCGGAGACTTCCTTCGTACGCGGCTTCTTCGATTCGGTCTTCTTCGCGTCGCCCTTCTTGACGGGGAGGCCGGGCTTCGTCGCGTCCTTCTTCCGCCGGTCGGCGGTGTCCGGGAGCGGAGGCGCGGCGGGGCCGCCGAGCGGCGGGCGTCCGAAGCCAGGGCGCGGCGCGAAGCCCGGGCGCGGCGGGAAGCCGGGCCGCTGGTCGAAGCCGGGACGGGGCGGGAAACCGGAGCCCGGGCGCGGCGGGAAGCCCGCCGGGCGGGGAGGCATGCCCGGACGCGGGCCGGTGGGCATGGCGGGCGTCGCGGTGCGGATCGGGCGGACGGTGGCCGGACTGGGCGGCGCGATGACCGCGCGGCCGAGTCCGCCGGCGCCGCGCTGCGGGGGCGGCGGCGGGACGGACGCGCCGGGAGCGGCAGGGGCCGCGGGCGCGGCGGCGCGGACGTGCGTGACGCCGGGCGAGTTCGGTCCGGCGCTCGCGCCGTATGCGGACATCTGGTCGCCGCGCAGGGCCGACGGCGCGGGAGAGCCCGATGTCGCGGTCGGGCGCGGCGGGAGGGCACCCTCGCGCTTGAGGAGGCGCTGGAGCGCGCCGACGGGGGCCGGCGGAGCCGCGGGCCGCGGAGGCGGCGAGAGCGGACGCGTGGGCGAATGCGGCATGGCCGGTCGCGCGATGCGAACCGGAGGCGGAGCGGGCCGTGCCACGTAGGGCGCAGCCGGGCGCGGTGCGGGAGGCGCGGCGACGACTGGAGCGGGAGCCGGGGCAGGCTCGGACTTCGGCTCGGGGCTCGGTTCGGGCGCGGGCTCGGCGGCCGGAACGGCCGCGGCGGCGTCGGCCGCGGGCGCCGGTGCGGGGGCCTCGGCGGTCGCGGGGGCGGCGGCGGCGGCCTCGAGGGTCTCGCCCTCGGCGGCCTCGCCCTCGCCGTCGCCGGTCTTCTCGACGATCTTGATGCGCTTGAGGGCTGCGCGCTCGGTCTTGGCCTTCGCGGCAGCGGCCGTCGCGAGAGCGGCGGCGGACGGAGCGGAGGGCGCCTGCCGGACGATGAGGCTCTTGGGAGCCTGGGTCTTGCCGGCGAGAAGGGCCGCGGCGGTCGCGGCGTCGAGCACCGATTCCGCGGTCTTGACGTCGACGCCGATCCCCTGGAGGAGGAAGAGGACCTCCTTCGGGGGCTTACCCATCATTTTCGCGAGCTGGGCGACGGTGAACTTGGCGGCGGTCGGTTTCACTTTTCGGGAGTCTCCGTCACGGGAGCGGACGAGGACTCCTCGTCGCCGGTTTCCTGGAACTCGAGGGTCTCTTCTTCTTCGTCCTCTTCGGGGGGCGCCTCGTCGAACGCGCGCGCGGCTTCGACGGCCGCGTCGCGGGCGGCGGGTTCGAGCGCGACGGCCGCGAGCGGGTTCTCGCCTTCGCCGAGGGCGGCGTCGAGGAGATCGCCCACGGTCGCGAAGCCGGCGGCCTCGAGGGCCGTCGCGGCGGCGGCGTCGAGATCCGGCACCTCGGAGAGAGGCGTGCCGCGGCGCTGCGAGGCGATGAGCATGCGCTGGAGCGCCTGCGCGACCTCGGCCTTGACGGCCTGCTCGCTCTTGATCTCGATGCGGGCGCCGATGAGTGCCGCCGCGAGCCGGACGTTCTGGCCGCGCTTGCCGATCGCGAGGGAGAGCTGGTCCTCCTCGACGATGCACTCGAGCGTCGGAACGGGCTCGATGGGCTCGCCGTCCGCTCCGATCTCGGGCTCCCCTTCGTCGTCGGCCGGCATTGCCGAGACGCGCGTGATCTTCGCGGGGGAGAGCGCGTTCTGCGCGTACGTGATGAGGTCGTCCGAATACTGGATGATGTCGATGCGCTCGCCGCGGAGCTCGCGCATGATCGCCTGCACGCGCGCGCCGCGCATGCCGACGCAGGCTCCGACCGGGTCCACGTCGCGCTCGCGCGACGAGACCGCGACCTTGGCGCGGTCGCCGGGCTGGCGGACGCACCCGCGGATCACGACCGTTCCGTCGTAGATCTCGGGGACTTCCATCTCCATGAGGCGCATGAGGAGCTCGGGCGCCGTGCGCGACAGGATGATCTGCGAGCCCTTCGGGTTCTTGTGGACGTCCACGAGGACGCCGCGGACGCGTTCGCCCTGCGTGTAGCGCTCGGCGCGCGACTGGTGCTCGCGCGGGATCGCGGCCTCCGTGCGGCCGAGGTCGACGATCATGTCGCCGCGCTCGAAACGCTTCACGGTGCCCGTGATGAGCTCCCCGACCTTCGGGAAGTACTCGTTGTAGATGTTGTCGCGCTCGGCCTCGCGGAGCTTCTGGTAGAGCACCTGCTTGGCGCTCTGCGCCGCGATGCGGCCGAGCCCTTCGGTCGAACGGTAGAGGCGGATCTCGTCGCCGAGCCCGATGTGGGCCGCCTCGATGATCTCTTCCTCGCCCGTGGACTCCTCGCCCCTCGGATTGCGGACGATCTGCCAGCTCTGGCCGGTGAGCTCGCCCGTGAGGAGCGGCTCGGCCTCCTCGGGGAGGATCTCGATCCAGGGGAGGCGGATCTCCTTGTCGGGGTCGATGGGCGCGGAAGCGGCGGCCTGCGCGGGCGCGGCGGCGGCCCCGAGCGGAACGTCGTCGGGATCCAGAACCGGTGCGGCCTCGGGCTCCTCGGGCTTCGTCTTCGTCTCGACGACGCGATACGGGGTCCACGCGGTCAGGAGGCCGGTCGCCGGATCGAACCGCGCGGCCATCTCCCTCACCTTGTAAACCTTGCGGGCGGCCGTCGCGATCGCTTCTTCCAGCGCGGCGACGAGGCGGTCGAACTCGATTTCCTTGTCGCGTGCGGCCGCCTTGAGAGCTTCGATGATCTCGTCGGCCTTCGTGGCGGGCGGCACGGCCGCCGCCTTGGCGGCCTTCGCGCGCGGCTTCGCCGCGCCCTTCGGCGCGCGGGTCTTCTTCTTCTTTTCAGGCGCCGGGCCGCTATCCGTCGGGGGCTGGGTGCTCATCGTGTCGTGTTCTCCGTCGGGTTTACAGTTCGGGGACAAGGCGCGCGATCCGGACATCGCCGAATCGAACAGTGTAGCGTCGCTTCTGATCCTCATCAAGGACCGTCAGGGAATCCTCCCGGACGTCCTCCAGGATTCCCTTGAGTTTTGCCGCGCCGTCCACCTTGCGTTCGAGGCGCACGGTCACGCGACTGCCCTTGAACCTCTCGCAGTCCGCGAGCGTCCAGAGCGGGCGGTCGAGGCCCGGAGACGAGACTTCGAGGACGTATTCGGGCAGGCTTGCCTCGAGCGGATCGAGCACTTCCGAAGCCTCGCGGGAGGCCGTCTCGCAGTCTTCCAGCGTCACGCCGCCCCGCCGGTCGATGAAGAGCGTCAACGTGGCGCGGACGCGGCCAGGGTTCCAGTCCGCGTGGCAGAGCTCCAGCCCGAGCGCTTCGAGGCGCCCGCGAAGGAGGCTCTCCGTTCCCGCGTCGATCGGCAGGCTCTTCGAGGTCATCGATTCGTCTTCGGGCTCTTCCTGCAGCCCGCATGGGGCAAAAAAAAGAGGGCTGATGCCCTCTTTCAAGCCCCTTGAAAGCTGCTCACTCATTATAGGTGCGGCGCCTCCGGCGGGCAAGGAGCGAAAGCCGCTAACATGCTCGGGGGGAGTGGCACGGACTTCCCATAGCAACGGGCCGCGCGACAACAGGGCGCCCTCTCGAGGGGATACTTCATCAGCGATCTCACCGTCATTCGTCTGAACGACGAAGCCGTCGAAGGGCAGGAAACGCTCGCCCCGTGGCCTCCGCCCGAGGGCCTGGCCCCCGAAGAGGACCCGTTTTCGGCGGTCGCCCTGGCCGAGACCCCGGAGTTCCTGCCCGGGGTCCGGCTGGACGCCACGAAGCGCGACTGGCGCCTCAACACCGAGCGCGCCTTCGCGCTCTCGGTCATCCTCCATCTCCTTCTCGTCATCGCGCTCCTCACGATCAAGTTTCCGGAGCGTCGCGCCGGCGAACCCCAGCCGGATCCCCTCGGCCTCCTGAGCCTCATGCAGGGGACCCCGCCGGATCCTTCGATCCCGGTCCAGCTCTTCCCCGGCCCGAAGGCCGCCCAGCCGGGGCCGCGTCCGGCCCCCGCCGACATGAACCGGCAGGCCCACGGCGGCGACCCGAAGCTGCCCGTCCAGCCCCTGCCGAAGGCATATCCGCAGGCCGGGATCCGCGACCTCGATCCGGGCCGGCCGGGCGCCCCGGCGCCCGCCGCGTCCCGTCCGCCGCAGGGGGCCGAATCGGGCGAGGCCGGAAGAAAGCTGACGGACCTCGCGCGCAGCGGCGCGCTGAGCGACCCTCCGACGCGGGAGGAGCGAGCGAACGCCCGGCAGCTGCGCGGGCTGCCGCCGCTCGACCTCGGCTCCATGAGCGCCCAGGACGCCCGGCGTGCCGCTCAGCAGCCCGGCGGGCAGGGCGGGGAGGGCGGCGGCGGATTCGAGCGCGACGGCGGATTCGTGGACTCCGGTCCGCTCTCGTTCGACACGGTCGGGTACGACTGGGGCGCCTACGCGGCCGAGATGATCCGGAAGATCAAGCGCAACTGGGACGTCCCGGCGCTCGCGCGCTATGGCGTCAAGGGCCGCGTCACGATCCGCTTTTTCATCCTCAAGGACGGGCGCGTGGAGGGCGAGAAGATCCTGTCGCCGTCGGGCGTCCCGCCGTTCGACAACGCGGCGTTCCTCGCGATCGCGCACTCGTCGGCCTTCCGCCCGCTGCCGTCCGACCTCGGCCACGACCGCGAGGGGGTCACCGTGACCTTCTTCTACAACATCCGTCCCGAGGACCTGGAGCCCGCCGGCAAGCATTGAGTACCGGGAGGCCATGCCGTTGTGACGCCGAAATCCCGGCACGAACCTTGCCCGTAGGATGACCGAGGCGCTGGCGACCCCACCTGCCGGCGACCCATGAGGGCCTATCATCCATGGACGGTATGCGCACGAAAACCAAAGTTCTGTCTCTCGCCGCCCTGCTCGCCGGATCGGTCGTCTTCGGGATGATCCTCGCGGGCAGCCTCGACCTCACCCGGCTCGCGACGGCCCAGAAAGCGTCGACGGCGCCCCCGGCGGCTGCCGCCGCTCCCGCGGCGCGCCCCGCGGGCGGGACGGCCCTCGCCCTCCCGTCGTTCGCGGACATCGCCGAGCAGATCGAGCCCACGATCGTGTCCGTCACGGCGACGGACATCGTGAAGGCCGACAAGCGCAAGCGCTCGTACCACAACTTCGGCGGCGACGGCGGCCAGGATCCGTTCGAGTTCTTCTTCGGCCCGGACGGCCCGAAGAAGCGGAGCTCTGACGAGGACGAAGACCAGAAGCAGCTGTCGGGCGGCACCGGATTCATCATCGAGTCCGACGGCTACATCCTGACGAACAACCACGTGATCGAGGGCGCCGACAAGGTCGACGTCAAGGTCGGTGACAAGGACGAATACAAGGCGAAGGTCGTCGGGCGCGACCCGGCGACGGACCTCGCGCTCCTCAAGATCGACGGCGACAAGCCGTTCCCGACCGTTCGCCTCGGTGACAGCGACCGGATCCGCGTCGGCGAGTGGGTCATGGCCATCGGCGACCCGCTCAACTTCGACAAGTCCGTCACGGTCGGCGTCATCTCGGGCAAGGGCCGCTACGCGGGGCTCTCGCGCGCGACGAGCGCCTTCGAGAACCTCATCCAGACCGACGCCGCGATCAACTTCGGGAACTCCGGCGGGCCGCTCGTGAACGTGAACGGCGAGGTCGTCGGGATCAACACGGCGATCTCCCGCTTCGCCCAGAACATCGGCTTCGCAGTGCCCATCAACGCCGCCAAGCGTCTCCTGCCCCAGCTCAAGAAGGGCAAGGTCGTGCGCGGGTTCCTGGGCGTGAACATCGAGTCCGTCAACAAGAAGTGGCAGGAGGCCTACGGTCTCAAGACGGCCGAAGGCGCGCTCGTCCAGTCCGTCGAGAAGGGCAAGCCCGCCGACAAGGCCGGCCTCAAGTACGGCGACGTCGTGACCCGCGTGGACGACATGGCCGTCAAGAACAACCGCGACCTCATCGACTACGTCTCGAGCAAGGCGCCCGGCGCGAAGATCTCGATTTCGTTCATCCGCGACGGCAAGGAGCAGTCCACCGTCGCGACGCTCGACACGCGGCCCGAGGACGGCGAGAAGCCGGCCGCGGCCGAGGAGGAAGGCAAGGCCTCCTCCCGCCAGAAGATGCTCGGCCTCGAGATCGACGACTTGTCGCCGCGCACGCGGCGGGCCTACGGGATCGACAAGGACACGGCCAAGGGCGTCGTGGTCACCCACGTCAAGCCCGTGTCCCCGGCCGCCGATGCGAACCTCCTGGAAGGCGACCTCATCCTCGAGGTGAACGGCACGGCCGTGGGCTCGGTCGACGAGATGCAGGCCGCGATCAAGAAGGCGCCGAAAGGCAAGTACATTCGCTTCTACGTCCAGCGCCAGGGCGCGCGCGGCCAGACGCAGAAGTTCCTGACGGCGGTCAAGCCCGAAGAGTGACGGACGGCCTCTCGAGGCGACGCGGCGGTCCGCATGAGAATTGCAGCCCGCTGCGTGCGCGGCGTCGTGTTCGAGGAGGAACCATGTCCCGAGGCTTCCGGATCCTGGCCCTGGCGTTCTTCGGTCTTTCGCTTCCCGGGGCCGCCGCGACGGAGCCCCGCCTCTCCTGGGCGTTGAAGCCGGGGGTCCTCGAACGGCTCTCGCCCGGCGCGCGGCAGGCGGTCCTCGTCGCGAACGGCCTCGCGCCGGCCCCGCCGCGCCGCGAGACGAACGCCGCACCCCGGACTGCAGCGGCGGCCTCTCTCGCGGCGCCCGCACCGCGACAGAACGTCCGCGTGAACGACCCGGCTCTCGACGTCGACCACCGCGCGGCGCGCACGACCTCGATCGCGGCCCGCGGTTCGCGCGTCTTCGTCGGATTCGAGGACGCGACGTACGCGGCCGCGGGCTACGGCGTCTCGAACGACGGCGGCGCCTCGTTCCTGCACGCGAGGATCCCGGCGAACCCCGACCTCTACGTCTGGGGCAGCCCTTCGGTCGCGATCGGGCCCGCGGGCGAGATCTACTACGCGTTCCTCACGAGCGCCAGCACCGATCCGCCCGAGGTCGGGCTCGCGAAGTCCACCGACGGCGGTCTCACGTTCCCCGGACTCTCGAACCCCTCGGGGTACGTCCAGAACGGCTACGACGTGATGGACAAGCCGGTGGTCGCGGTGGACAACGGCGCGTCCTCACCGCGCAGAGGATCGGTCTACGTCGCCTGGACCTACTACTTCTCCTACACGGGCTACACCGCGATTCTCTGTTCGCGCTCCGTGGACGGGTCCTCGTTCTCCTATCCCGCGATCCTCTCGATCGTCGACGGTGCCCCGGTGGACCGCGCGGCGATCGCGGTCGCGCCGAACGGCGACGTCTACGTCGCCTACCTGGACGGGCACCTGTCACCCGGCGGAATCTCGGTGGCGCGGTCCGGCGACGGCGCCCAGACGTTCTCGCTCAGGGGGGCAGCGCTGCTCACGGCGGCGGGATTCCTCAACGCCGGGGGCGGCGGGGCGGCCTCGAACCCCGGCCCGTCGATCGCGGTGGACGGCTCCGGCGTGATCCACCTCGTGTGGGCGGCCGTCTCGTCGGGCGCGACGGCGGACCACTCGGACGTCTTCTACGCGCGCTCGACCGACAACGGCGTCTCGTTCCCGGGCCCGCGCAAGCTGAACGACGACGGCACGGCGACGACGCAGGCCTTTCCGTCTGTCGCGGCGCTCGCAGACGGCACGGTCGGCGTGCGGTGGGCCGACCGACGCAACGACGTCGCCCGGGACGCGCTCACGGACCAATACATGGCCGTCTCGCGCGACGCCGGCGTCACGTGGGGGAAGAGCTTCCGCGTCACCGACCGCAACTCGCCCTGGGCGCCGGCGCCGCACAGCCTCGGCGGGAACGGGCACACGTCGTACGACGGGCTCGCGGCGGACGGCGCGACCTTCTACGCCGCCTGGACGGACGAACGTTCCGGCGACGCCGACGTCTACGCTGCGGCCGTCCCCGCGGGGTTCGACCCGAACGCCGCCGACTTCAACCTGTCGGCGCTCAACACGTACGCCGCCGTGCCGCAGGGAGGCGCCGCGACCTTCGACCTCGCCGTCACGGGCGTCAACGGCTTCGCCGGGACGCTCGGCCTCGCCGCGGACCTCGCGCCGGCGGGCCTCTCGCTCGCGCTCGCGAGCGGCACGGCGGCCCCGGGCCAGACCGTGCGCCTCACGGTCGCGGCGTCGGCAGCGGCGGTGCCGGGCGACTACGTCGTCGGCGTCGCCGCGATCTCGGGCGGCCTCGTCCGCGGGACGCGCATGCGGGTCACGGTCACGGACGCCGCTCGCGGCTTTGCGCCGCCCGCGAACGTGACACGGACCGCGGGCTTCTCGACGGGCGCCGTTCGCCCCGACGCGTCGGGCGTCCTCCACTCCGTGACGGAGGACAACGCGGGCTCGGCCACGGCGTCGGAGGTGTTCTACCGCCGCTCGACGGACGGCGGCGCGACGTTCTCCGCGCCCCTGAAGCTTCACGCGACGGGCTCCCGCGCCGGTGAGAGCGCGTTCGCGATCGACGCCACCGGGAGGATCTTCGTCGTCTGGTCGGGTCGTACGCTGGCCGATCCGACGCCCCGGATCTACTTCGTGAGGTCGACGGACGGCGGCGCGACGTTTTCCGCGCCGCTCGCGATCAACGGGAACACCGGCTATGCCGTTCTCCCGAACGTCGCGGCGGACCGGAACGGAAACCTCGTTGTGGTCTGGTACGACCTCTCCGGGGACGCGCCCGTCGTGGGGTGGGTGCGCTCGGCGAACGCGGGCACGAGCTTCTCGGCTCCCGTCCCGATTTCCGACACTCCGTCCGTCTTCGCCCGGCCCGGCGTCGGGGTCGACTCGAAGAACAACGCCTGGATCGCGTGGACGAAACAGGCGTACTCCGGGGGGCTCACCGCGTCCGTGGTCCGGCTCGCGGCCTCGAAGACCGGCGGCGGGTTCGGCGATCCCGCGAACGCGACGGCCGCCGGCGCATTCGCCTACGCCCCGGATCTCGCGGTCGGGCCCGACGACAGTCTCGC
>JBBQDQ010000043.1:0-21574 GCA_038319835.1 Thermoanaerobaculia bacterium
CATCATCGCCCGCGAGATGGGGGCGCAGATCCGCGTCACGTCCGGCCCAGTCCTCGAGAAGGCGGGCGACCTCGCGGCGCTCCTGACGAACCTCGCGCCGGGCGACGTCCTCTTCATCGACGAGATCCACCGGATGCCGCCGGCCGTCGAGGAGATCCTCTATCCCGCGATGGAGGACGGCAAGCTCGACCTCGTGATCGGGACGGGCCCGGGTGCGCGCACGGTCGAGCTCCGCCTCCCGCCGTTCACGCTCGTGGGCGCCACGACGCGCGCGGGGCTCCTCTCGCAGCCGTTCACGTCGCGCTTCGGGATCACGCACCGGCTCGACTACTACGACGCGGACGCGCTCGGGACGATCGTGACGCGCTCGTCCGCGATCCTGAACTGCCCCGTGGACGCGGACGCGGCGCGCGAGATCGCCAAGCGCAGCCGGGGGACCCCGCGCATCGCGAATCGCCTCCTCCGGCGCGTGCGCGACTACGCGGAAGTCGCGGGCGAGACGCGCGTATCGGCCCGCTCCGCGGAGACGGCTCTCGACAAGCTCGAGGTCGACCACCACGGCCTCGACGAGGTCGACCGCCGGATCCTCCTGACGATGATCGAACGCTTCGGCGGCGGTCCCGTCGGCCTCTCGGCGCTCGCGCACTCGCTCGGCGAGGACAAGGGCACGCTCGAAGACCTCTACGAGCCGTTCCTCCTGCAGTCCGGCTTCCTCCAGCGCACGCCGAAGGGCCGGGTCGCCTCCGCGCTCGCCTACCGGCACCTCGGGCTGAAGCCGGCCTCCGGCCCGGGAACGCTGTTTGGCTGACGCGCGTCCGCGGCGGGGCCTCCTCGTCTACAACCCGAAGGCCGGGGGCGCGGCGCGGCGGATCGACGTCCCGGGAGTCCTCGCGCGCGCCGCTGCGCGCGGGCTGTCGCTCGTCGCGGTCCCGACGGAGCGGCCTCGCCACGCGACCGAGCTCGTGGCGACCCGGCTCGGAGACGAGCTCGACCTCGTCGCCGTCGCGGGCGGGGACGGGACGCTCGGCGAGGCGGCCGAGGCGCTCTTCGGATCGCACCTGCCCGTCGCGATCCTGCCGGCGGGGACGACGAACGTCGTCGCGCGCGAGTACGGCGTCGCGGATCTGCGCGTCGCCGAGGAGACCCTGCATTCGCCGCGCACGCGCCCGCTCACGGTCTTCCACGCGGCGGACCGGGCGTGCGTGATCGGCGTGGGCGTCGGATTCGACGCGCGCGTCATGACGAATACCGTGCCGGCGCTCAAGCGGCTCTTCGGTCGTACCGGGATCGGATGGACCGCGACGCTCGAGTGGATGAAGTACGAGTTCCCGGCGATCGAGGTCGAGGGCCTCGACGCGGAGGGAAGGCCCTTCCGCCGCGAGGCGACGTTCGTACTGTCCGCGAACACGGCGCGCTACGGCGGCGACCCGATTCTCTCTCCGCACGCGGACCCGACCAACGACCTCCTCGACCTCATCCTCTTCACGTCGCGCTCGCGCAGGACGCTCATGCTCTTCTACCACCACCTCTCGGGCGGCAAGGCCGCTCACCTCGCCGACGAGGGCGTCTCGCGCATGACCGTGCGCTCGTTCACGGCGCGCTCGAAGGCGGGCTACGAGCTCGAGGTGCAGGTGGACGGCGACGGCACGGGCACGACCCCGGTCACGGTCGGCCCGGCGGCGGGGCATGTGAGGATTCTCGTTCCGGAGTGACGGGCGTTTCGGAGGCGGATCGCCTCAGACGACTTCAATGCGGGCGCCGTGCCCAGGCGCGCGCCCGAGGGCTGCGTCGCGGGTGAGGAGCGGCGCTCCGAGCGCCTCGGCGAGCGCAACGTAGGCAGCGTCGTAAGCCGTGAGGGCGCCCCGAAGCTCCCAGACGCGCGTCGCGAGGACGTCGTGCGGATAGCGCGTCAGAGGGAGAGCGAGGAGGTCGTCGACGGCCTCGGCCGCGCGGCTCGTCGTGAGGACTCGCCCGCGCTCGAGGCGCCTGAGCACCTGGAGGACTTCGAGATCGAGGAGATGCGGCGCGTGAAGGGAGACGCGTGGCGCGAAGAGGCCGCGGAGAATCTGCGGAGAACCGGCCGGGTCGAGCAGGGCGTCGACGACGACGGA
Organism: Thermoanaerobaculia bacterium; assembly: GCA_038319835.1. Lineage (GTDB taxonomy): Bacteria > Acidobacteriota > Thermoanaerobaculia > UBA5066 > UBA5066 > Fen-183. The sequence continues at coordinate 2,112 of JBBQDQ010000043.1, forward strand.
GGCGTCGACGACGATCAGAGCGGTCCCCTCAGCCGCCGGACCTCCGCCGCGCCTCCGGAGAAGCGGACGGGCGCGCGCGCCTCGAGCCGCTTCCGGATCTCCTCGGGCGTGGGGCGGTCCGCCGCCCGGCGCGCCTCCGTCAGGAGATAGTCGGAAAGAGACATCCCGAGGAGGGCGGCGCGGGCCTTCAGCTTTCGGTGGAGCTCGTCGGGAACGTTCCGGATCTGAATCATCGTTGACATGTGATTACGCTACTCGCATGTGCGGCACATGTAAAGACGTCAGCTCTTCCGGTAGTGGCAGCCCTTCGAGACGGGATTCTTGAAGGCCGCTGTCGCGATTGCGTGCGCGGCGCGGACGCCGTGGGTGAGGTCGACGATCTCCTTGCTGATCTTCGTGACCTGGTAGAAGCGCAGGATGCGCTTCTCGAGGTCGCGCAGGTCCGCCACGGCGCGCGCGAGACGCGCGGTCGTCCGGACGATCCCGACGTAGTTCCACATCGTGTTCCGGATCGTCGCCCAGTCCTGCTGGAGGAGCGCCGGGTCCTCGTTCGCCGCGTCGCCGGGCGACATCCAGTCCGGGATCGCGCGGAACGCGGTCGCCGGCTGGGGGCCTTCCTTCTTCAGGCGTGTCGCGATCGCGGTTGCCGCCGCGTCGCCCCAGACGAGACCCTCGAGGAGGGACGTCGAGGCGAGGCGGTTTGCGCCGTGGACGCCGGTACAGCTCGCCTCGCCGACCGCGTAGAGGCGCCGGATCGTCGTCCGCCCGTCCAGGTCGACGAGGACGCCGCCGCAGTGGTAGTGCGCGGCGGGGACGACGGGGATCGGCTCTTTCGCGATGTCGATGTCCAGCTTCGCGCACGTCGCCGCGATCATCGGGAAGCGTTCGCGGATGCTGAGGCCGTCGTGCGACTTGAAGTGCCGCGCGAGGTCGAGGTAGACGCACGGCTCGCCGCGCTCGGTCATCTCCGTGACGATCGCGCGCGTGACGATGTCGCGCGGGGCGAGGTCCTTGCGGCGGTCGTAGCGGCGCATGAACGCCTCGCCCGAGCGGTTCACGAGGACGGCACCCTCCCCGCGGAGCGACTCGGAGATCAGGAATCCCTCGGCGTCCTCGTGGTAGAGCGCCGTCGGGTGGAACTGGACGTACTCGAGGTTGAGGGTCGCGGCGCCCGCGCGCTCGGCCATCGCGAGGCCGTCGCCGATCGCGTGCCGCGTGTTCGTCGTGTGGAGAAAAAGCCGTCCGACGCCTCCGGTCGCGAGGACCGTGAAGTCCGCGAGGACGGTGTGCACCTTGTCGTCCTTGTCGAGGACGTAGGCGCCGAGGCACGGGTCCTGGAGCGCGTAGCGCTGCGCGACGTCCGTCGAGTGGTGCCGCGCCGTGATGAGGTCGATCGCCGTTGCCTCGGTCCAGACCGTGACGTTCTTCTCTTCCTCGAGGCGCGCGAGCATCGCGGTCTCGATCGCCCTGCCGGTCGCGTCGGCGGAGTGGACGATCCGGGCCACCGAGTGCGCGCCCTCACGCGTGAAGTCCAGGTCTCCGCGCCGCGTGCGCGAGAAGGGGACGCCGACGTCGCGGAGGAGGATGCTCCTCACGACCTCGGGCCCGCGCCGCGCCAGGAGCTCGACGGCCTCGGGCCGGCAGAGGCCGGCGCCCGCGCGCAGGATGTCGCGCACGAGCGAGGCCTGCGAGTCGCCCTTACCGAAATAGATGATCCCGCCCTGCGCCCAGGCGGTGTTGCACTCGGCCGCGTCCTTCGCCTTCGTGAGGACGAGGACCTTCACGCCGCGGCGCGCGAGACGGTACGCCGTGGAGAGGCCCGCGATCCCGGACCCGAGAACGAGGACAGGAACGTGGAGACGGGATGGGAACGAGCTCACGAAGACTTCGGATTTCCGCGAAGGCGCGTGCGGCGCTTGGGCGCGGGGCGGGCCGCTTGCCGCGCCGGTGACGGCGATCTCTTCACCTTCAAGGAAATCTTCTTCTTGTGCGAGGCGGTCGTGTCGACGTCCAGCGCGATGTCGATCGCCTTGATGGAATGCGTGATCGCTCCCACGGACACGAAGTCGACGCCTGCCTCGGCGGCCTTCCGCGCCGTCTCGGGCGTCATGCGCCCGGAGGCCTCGGTCGTCACCTCCGCACCCGTCGCCTCGTTGTAGAGGGCGACGTCCGCGACGGCGTCGGCCATCGCCGCCGTCGTCATGTTGTCGAGCAGGATGCGCTCGGCGCCCGCGTCGAGCGCCTGGTGGACCTCATCGCGCGTGCGCGCCTCGGCCTCGAGAAGAAGCGGCGCGAGCTTCCTGTTGATCGCGCGGAAGTCCTTCGCGCGGCGCGTCGCCTCCCACAGGCTCCCGGCGCCGTCCGCGTGGTTGTCCTTCACGAGGAATCCCCACGCCAGGCCGTAGCGGTGGTTCGTGCCGCCGCCGCAGCGGACCGCGTATCGCTCGAGGCGCCGGAGGCCGGCGGTCGTCTTGCGTGTGTCGAGGAGCACGGCCTTCGTCCCCTTCAGCGCATCCACGTAGCTCCTCGTCTTCGTCGCGACGCCGCTCAGGCGCTGGAGGAGATTGAGCGCGGTCCGCTCGGCCGCGAGCACCGTGATCGCAGGCCCCTCGATCTCCGCAAGGACGGCGCCGGGGACGACGAGCGTCCCGTCCTCGACGAGCACGCGGACGCGCGCGGGCGGCGAGAGAAAGGCGAAAAGGCGCGGGAGGAACGCGGCGCCAGCGACGACGGCGCGCTCGCGGCACACGATCCGGGCGGACAGCCGGGCGGCCGGTCCGAAGACGGCCAGCGACGTCACGTCCTCGCCGTCTTCGGCGAAGGCGCGGGACAGGAGGTCGTCGAGATCCTCGGTCAGGTCCCGGGAGAGCTTGGTCACGCCCGCACAGAATACTTGAGGAGGAGGAGGGACCGATGCAAATGACAGGGATGTCGGCAGGCTTTCTGCGGGGCATAATCATCGGCCTTGCGCGCCCTTCCGGGGCGCGCCACGTCGATTTCGAAGGAGAAACCCGTGAACATCCGGTCCGGACGCATCGTTTTCGCGAGCGTCCTCGTGCTCCTGTCCGCCGGCGCCCTGGCCGACGAGGGCATGTGGATGCCCCAGCAGATCCCTCAGCTCGCCCCCCGCCTCGCGGCGATGGGATTCCAGGGCGACCCGCAGGCCTTCGCCGATCTGACGGGCCAGCCGATGGGCGCCATCGTGTCGCTCGGCGGCTGCAGCGCCTCGTTCGTGTCGCCCGACGGCCTCATCGTCACGAACAACCACTGTGTGCAGGGCGCGCTCCAGTACAACTCGAAGCCCGACCACAACCTGATGGTCGACGGCTACCTCGCGAAGACCCGCGGGGACGAGCTATGGAGCGGCCCCGGCTCGCGCGTCTTCGTGACTGTGTCCGTCAAGGACGTCACGGACGAGATCGCGGGCAGGATCGATCCGAAGCTCACGGACCGCAAGCGGTACGACGTCGTCGAACAGCGCGTGAAGACCCGCGTCTCCGACTGTGAGAAGGGCGGCCTTCGCTGCACGGTCGCACCGTTTTTCGAGGGCCTCAAGTGGTTCGAGCTCGGCCAGATGGAGATCCAGGACGTACGGCTCGTCTACGCGCCGGCGGCCGGCATCGGCAACTTCGGCGGCGAGACGGACAACTGGCAGTGGCCGCGCCACACGGGCGACTGGTCCTTCTACCGCGCCTACGTCTCGAAGGACGGGAAGGCCGTGCCGTTCTCGAAGGAAAACGTTCCCTACAAGCCGAAGCACTGGCTCAAAGTCTCGCCCGCGGGCGCCAACCCGGGCGACCTCGTGTTCGTCGCCGGATACCCGGGACGCACGGCCCGGCTCTACCCGTACGAGGACGTCAAGGAGACGGTCGAGTGGACCCTGCCGCGCTCGATCAAGCGCTCCACGGACCGGATCGCGATCCTCGACAAGCTCGGGAAAGAGGACAAGGAGACGGCGCTGCACGTCGCCCAGGCGGTCCGCGGCCTCAACAACGGCCTCACGAAGAACAAGGGCGTCCTGCAGGGCATGGTCAAGGGCGGGCTCCTCTCGGACAAGGAGCGGATGGAGAAGGACTTCGTCAAGTGGATCGACGCCGACTCCGCCCGCAAGGCGAAGTACGGCGACGTCATCCCGGCGATCAACGCGCTCACCGCTGAGCGCGCAAAGACGCGCGAACGGAACGCGCTCCTCATGGAGATGTCGGGCGTCATGGGCTCGGGCCTCGGCTCGGCGCAGACGCTCACTCGGTACTCGATCGAGAAGGCGAAGAAGGACGCGGACCGCGACCCGGCCTTCCAGGAGCGCAACTGGAGCCGCCTGCGCGAGACGCAGGAACGCGCCCAGCGGACGCTCGACCCGAAGGCCGATCGCGCGCTCATGCGCTACGCCCTCGTCGACGTCGCGAAGCTCCCGGCGGACCAGAGGATCGACGCGCTCGACAAGGCGATCGGCCTGAAGCCGGGCATGGCGGACGGCGAGGCGGCCGCGGCGATCGACGCGTGGCTCGACAAGACGATTGCGGGCACGAAGATCTACGACAAGGACTTCCGGATGTCGCTCTTCGACAAGTCGACGGCGGACCTCGCCCTGACGAAGGACTCGATGGTGACGCTCGCGGCCGCGCTCTACCCGATGCAGGAGACGAACCGCGCGAAGACGAAGGAGCGCGAGGGCGCGATGTACCGCCTCGGACCGCGCTACGCCGAGGCGCTCCTCGCGAAGAACGGCGGGCTCGTCTCGCCGGACGCGAACTCCACGCTCCGCGTCACGTACGGCAAGGTCCTCGGCGTCCCGGCGCGCGACGGCCTTCTCTACGCGCCGCAGACGACGCTCGCCGGCGTCGCCGAGAAGGCGACCGGCAGGGGCGAGTTCAACGCCCCGAAGGCCGAGCTCGACGCGATCAAGGCCCTCCGCGCCGGGAAGACGAGCCCCTACGTCGACCCGAACCTGAACGACGTCCCGGTGAACTTCCTCTCGACGGTCGACACGACGGGCGGCAACTCGGGCTCGGCGACGCTGAACGCGCGCGGCGAGCTGTGCGGCCTCCTGTTCGACGGCACGTTCGACACGGTGGCGTCGGACTACCTCTTCGACGCCGTGCGGACGCGCTCCATCCACGTCGACAGCCGCTACATGCTTTGGACCATGTCCGAGGTGGACGGCGCGGCGAATCTCCTGAAGGAAATCGGCGAGGCGCCGAGCCTCGACGTGAAGGCTGCGCACTGACCGTTTCCCGAAATTCACTAGGCTCTGCGGCCCGGGGGGCACGTTCGTGCCCCCCGTCCTGGCTCGGGCCCTGGCTCCTCGCGCGTTAGCCGCGCGCCGCCTCCGACACTTCGAATCAGGTCAAGAGTTGTCATCGAATTGTGTGTTCCGCGACACACGATTCTCCCGAAATTGCGTCCGGTCCGTTCTTTGCGTAATCCTCCGGCCGGGATTCTGAGTCTCAGGCTATGACGCGCCGCCGGTTCGGGTGGCGGGAAGGCGACCGTGGAATGACCCGCCGACTGCGAAAGATTGCCCGAGGTGCCGCATTCACGCTGGCCGCTTCGGCAATTCTTGCCGGACAGGCCCGCGCCGCGACTTCCGGGTCGGACCCGGCAGAAGTTGCCGTGAACGTCTGGAGCGTTGGGAACTCCCTCGTGTCGACCGGGTTGAGGTACACGGACACGGGCCGAATCGTCACGATGGGGCTGAGGGACCGGGCCCGCGGTTTGGACTGGGCCTCCTCCGCGGGCGGACTCGGATTCCGGATCGTCCTGCGCGTCCCTTCGCGGGACGCACCTGCGGACGTCGAGCCTGCCGGCTTCGACCCGGTCACGCTCACCGAGGGCTCGACGTGGACCGTCGTCCGGGCGACTTCGAAGTCCGCCTCCGACGGAACGGTCCGCTTCGACCTCGCCCTCATCTCGCGCGAGGCGCCCGTGTCGGTCACGTGGACTCTCGTCTCCTACACGGAGTCTCCGGTCTTCCGCTCGTGGGTCGCCGTGACGAACACGGGTACGCACCGCGTCCTCCTCGAGGCGGTCGACGGACTCGACGTCGGGCTGACCGCTGCGGGAGGCGTCCTATCGTCCCTCACCGTGAACAACTTCAACTGGGGCCATCCGGCGACGTCGTTCCAGACGACGCAGGCGACGCTCACGCCGGCGACTCCGGTTCTCGCGCGCACCGGTCCGGGCGGCAATCAGGCCGCGTGGCTCGCGCTGCGCTCGGCGAAGTGGAACGCCGGAGTCTTCACGGGCTGGGAGTGGAGCGGGCCGGGGCTCCTTGCGGCGACCGGCGCGGCGGACGGAACGGCGCAGCTGGGCATCGGGTTCGCGCCCGCCACGTTTGCGCACGTCCTGTCGGCCGCGGAGACGTTCACGTCCCCGACCGCATTCTTCGGCACGTTCTCCGGCAGCCTCGACGCCGCGGGCGCGGCCACGCGGGCGTTCGTGAACCGCCGGATCGCTCCGGCCCTTCCGGCGCCGGACTTCCCGTGGGCCGGCTTCGACACCTGGGGGTACAGCCTCGGGATCGACGAGCCGCGGGTCGAAGCGCTCATCGACCGGGCCGCCTGGCTCGGCGTCGAGACCTTCACGGTGGACGCGGGCTGGTCGCCGCGCCTCGGCGACTGGTGGGCGGACGCGGACCGGTTCCCGGGCGGCCTGAAGAACCTCGCGACGCGCGCGCACGCGCAGGGGATGCGCTTCGGCCTCTGGATCGCGCCCGGCGCGGCGGACCCCGCCTCCACGGTCGTGCAGCAGCATCCGGAGTGGGTCGCGAAGGTCGGCGGAAAGCCGGTCGCCACGGACATGGACGGAGTCGCCCTCTGCCTCGCGGATCCGCGGGTTCGCGCCTGGATCCTGACGCAGGTGGACCGCCTCATCGCCGAAGGCTCCGTCGACTGGCTCGTTCACGACTTCACGGTCATCACGCCGTGCGACGAGCCCGGCCATTCGCACCAGGCCGCAGACGGCTGGTGGGCGTCGACAGCGGGCTACTACGCGGTCCTCGACGAGATCCGCAAGCGGCATCCGAAGCTCGTCCTCGAGAATTGCTGGGACGGCGGGAGCCTCTTCGACTTCGGGATGGTCGCGCGCCACGACACGTCGGCAACGAGCGACCGCAACGACGCCTACGGAAACCAGCGCGCGGTCTACGGAGGGACGTATCTCGTTCCGCCGCGCTATCTCGACAAGTACGTCGGCGACGACGGGAACCCCGACACGTACCGGTTCCTTTCGGCACTGCCGGGCGGGCCGCTCCTCCTCATGGGCGCGATCACGAGCTGGTCGCCCGACACCGAGGTCGCGGCGAAGGCGGCGCTCCAGCTCTTCAAGCAGACCCGGACGATCCATCGCGACGGCGCCGTCTACCACCTGATGGGCCAGCCCGGCCCCGGCGCGGTCTCCGCCGTCGAGAGCTACGACGCGAAGACGGGCACGGGCACGATCGTCGTCTGGTCTCCGCCGGGCGCGGCTCCGTCCGGCTCGTCGGCGACGACGCGCGTCGTTCCCGTCGGCCTCACGGCGTCGGCGCTGTACGACGTGTCGGTGTCGACGAACCTGACGCCGGGACGCACGGCGCAGGCCCTCCCGACGGACACGGGCGCGAACCTCATGAGCGGCGGCATTTCCCTCGGGCTCCCGTTTCCGAACGGGGCCGCGATCGTCACGCTCACGAAGCGCTGACGGACGCGCTCACCCCGCGATCGACGCGAGGAGGATGAAGAGCAGGATCGCGGCGAGGGCCGCGAGGCCGATCTTCACCCACGACCACGGCGCGTGGCCGTCCGTTTTGCCCGTCACGCCGTTGACGAGGAAGCGGAAGGGCTTGCCGCCGTACTGGTACGCGGCGATCCAGACGGGGAAGAGGCCGCTCTTGTACGCGAGGCCGGACCATGCCGTCCGGACGTTCAGGTTCCGGAAGCGGTCGCCGGGCACCTCGCGCCCGCAGGCGGCGTAGAGCTCCTCCGTCATGCGCCGCTGCGCCGAGGCGAGCGCCTCCTTCGGGCCGACGGCGTATTCCTCGGCGAGGAAGCCGGACAGGTACGACGGCTCGTACGCGAGGAGGTCCTGCGTCGGGAAGGGCTCAATCGCGCGGGCGAGGTCGGGCGGGAGGCCGCGGGACGCGGCGACGGGGAGATCGTCGAAGAAGTGCTCGAGGACGCCTTCGGCCGGCTCCCAGCGCGTCCGCGTCTCGTACCGCGTGTGGACCTGCCCGTTCTCCTCGACCTGCACCTCGACCTGATAGTCGTAGCCGGCGTCGGCGGTCCAGGCCGAGTGCGTCGCCGCGTCGAAGGTCCAGAACGGCACGTAGACGCCCTTCAGCTCCGAGAGCGCGGATTTCTGCGAGAGGTCGTCCGGCCGGAACCAGAGCGAGGACAGCCACTGCCGGAATCGGCCCGTCGCCGCGGGCTTGTCGATCCGGAACGGGAGGACGCCGGCGGGCCGGACCATCGTCCCGCTCGCCGGCGCCTCGACGACGGCGGGGGCGCCGCAGAACGCACAGCGCGAGGCGGCCACCCCTTCGCCGAACGTCGTCGTCGCACCGCAGCCCGAGCACGTCACCGCCTTGCGCGCCATTCCCCATCCGAGGTCGGACGCGCCCTTGAGCGCGTCCTCGATCGGACGCTCCGTCACCTGCCCCGGCGCCTTCGGGATCTCCTTCTTAGCCCCGCAGTACGGACATGTGAGCGCGGACGCGCCGGGGCTCCACACGACGTCCGCGCCGCACGCCGCGCACGGGAACTTGCGGAGCTTCGCCGGCGCGGCCGGAGCCGTGGAAAGAGAGGCGCTCATCGCGAGGGAGGCGGCGTCAGCGGGCCGGCGGCGGAGGGGGCGGCGGGGCCTGGGCCGATCCGCCGCCGGCCGCGAACTCCTCGAACGTCGAGAGCGGGGCCCAGCCCGCGGCTCCCGGCTTCCAGGCGAGCGTTCCCGCGGCCACCTGGCCCGACGCCACCATGCCCTTCACGGCGTCGTCGGAGTACGGGCCGTAGGTCTTGCCGTCCACGGTGAGCGACCAGCGCGGCGCGGCGAAGCCGGGGGCGCCCGGCGGAGGCGGGGGCGCCATGGGGCTCGCACCGCCTGCGCCCGCCATGCTCTGGCCCATCGCGTTTCCCATCATGCCGCCCATCGCGATGCCCGCGCCGATGCCGATCCCGGCGCCGGCCGCGCCGCCCGGGTTCGCGGCGGCGATCTTCATCGCGTCGGCGGCCTGCAGCTGCGTGTACTGCCCCATCTTGTCTCCGAGGACGCCCAGCTTCGTGCGCTGGTCGATCGCGGCTTCGACTTCCTCGGGGAGGGAGACGTTCTCGATGAAGAACTTCGAGAGATCGAGGCCGAAGCTCGAGAACTCCGGCGCGAGGAGCTGCTTGCCAGTGCCCGAGAGCTCGTCGTACTTCGAGGCGATGTCGAGCGCGGCGATCTTCGACTCGGCGATCGCGTCGGAGAGCCTCGAGAGGATCGTCGAGCGCAGCTGGCCCGTGATCTCGTCGGTCGAGGTGAGGCCCTGTGTCCCGACGACCGTCGCGAAGAACGTCTTCGGCTCGGCGATCTTCATCGCGTACGTGCCGAAGGCGCGCAGGCGGATCATCCCGAACTCCGCGTCGCGCATCATGACGGGGTTCGTCGTGCCCCACTTGAGGTCCGTGAAGAGACGCGTGTTGAAGAAGTAGACCTCTGCCTTGAAGGGAGACTGGAAGCCGTACTTCCATCCGCGCAGCGTCGTCAGGATCGGCAGGTTCTGCGTCGTGAGCTCGTACCGGCCCGGGCCGAAGAGGTCCGCCGCCTTGCCCTCGTTGATGAAGAGCGCGGCCTGGTTCTCGCGAACCGTGAGCTGCGCGCCCATCTTGATCTCCTGGTTGTAGACCGGGAACCGGTAGACCATCGAGTCGTTCGTGTCATCGAGCCACTGGATGATCTCGATGAACTGCGAGCCGAGCTGGTTGCCGATCTGGTTCTTGAGATTGTCGAGCAGGCCCACGAAGAACCTCCTTGGACGGTGAAAAATCGAAGCTACAGTCTATCCAAATATACGAACGGGAGCCCTCCAGGGTTCTCCGTTGCGCCGCAAGGACTTACGGGAGTTCCGCGAACGCGCGCACCGGAAACGTCCCCATCCCCGCGACCTTGACGGGCACGGCGTAAAACCGGAAGCCGGACGCCGGCAGCGCCTCGAGGTTGCAGAGGTGCTCGACGACGGGGATCCCCGCGCGGAGGAGGATCGAGTGCACGGGGCGCGAAAGATCCTCCGTGTCGTCGATGTTGTGCGAGTCGATCCCGACGATCGCCGCGCCGCGCGAGACGAGGAGCGATGCCGCCGAAGACGTCAGGTGAGAAGAGCGTTGAAAGTAAGAGGGAGTCCCCCAAAAGGCGGACCAGCCCGAAGAAACGAGAACCGCCTTCCCGCGGATCTCTTTACCTTCGAAGAAATCCTCATTCACCGCGAGCCCACGCGCATGCGGCGCCGCAATGAGCACGCCGTCGAGGCCCGCGAGGGAAGCAAGAGGAAGCTGTGAGAGGTCCGCGCCATCCCCCCAGCGATGAGAGGGCGCGTCCACGTACGTGCCCGTGTTCGCGACCATCTCGATCTTCCCGATCTGGAACGTCGCCCCGCCCGCGTAGAGCGGGCGGGAGTCTTCACGACTGAGGTGTTCTGTGATGACCGGGCCGGGCAGGCCCTTGTACGTGGCCATCCCGGCGTGGACCGTGTGACTGAGATCCACGAGGCGCGGCATGCCGAGAGGATACCGGCTGTTGTCCGGGCCGCGGGGCGGGCGGCCCGCCGGGTCCCCGCCGCGCCGCCATTCCGGACTCGTGGATCGCGCGCCGGTCCGCCTTCTCCTTGGCGCGCTTCCTCTCCTCCGTCTTGCGGGCGCGGATCGCGGCGATGCGCTCCTGGATGGGCACCTCGAAGCGCTCGGTGGGGCGCGTCGAGTAGTCGAACTCCGGCACGGTGACGCGCGGGAGGCGCTTGTCGATCGCGCGCTCGATCTGGCGGAGGTCCGCCTCCTCGTCGGGCGCGACGAACGTGAACGCGTCGCCCTTCAGCTCGGCGCGGGCCGTGCGGCCCACGCGGTGGATGTAGTCCTCTGGAACGTGCGGGACGTCGAAGTTCACGACGTGCGAAAGGGCCTCGACGTCGATCCCGCGCGCCGCGATGTCCGTCGCGACGAGAACCTTGAACTTGCCGTCCTTGAAGCCGGCGAGCGCGGCCGTGCGCTGCGCCTGGCTCCGGTTGCCGTGGATTCGCTCGCACGCGACTCCGTGGCGCGTGAGCTGGTCCGCGAGGCGGTTCGCGCGGTGCTTCGTGCGCGTGAAGACGAGAACGCTCTTGAAGTCGCCGCGCTTCATGAGCGCGAGGAGGAGCGCGAACTTGAGGTCCTGAGGGACCGGGTAGACGGCCTGCGTGATTCCGACGGCGGGCAGGGACTGCCGCTCGATGTTCACGAGGACGGGGTCCTTGAGCATCTCCTTCGAGAGCTGCGCGATCGGCGGCGGCATCGTCGCCGAGAAAAAGAGCGTCTGGCTGCGCGGCGGCAGGTGCTTGAGGACGCGGCGAATGTCGGGGAGGAAGCCCATGTCGAGCATCCGGTCCGCCTCGTCGAGAACGAGGACTTCGAGGCCCGAGAGCTTCGCGTATGGGAAGCGGAAGTGGTCGAGGAGGCGGCCGGGCGTCGCGACGATCACGTCGACGCCGCTCCGGAACGCGTGCTCCTGCGGCCCCATGCCGACGCCGCCGAAGACGGAGGCGCCGGAGAGCGCCGTGTGGACCGCGAGCTGCTTGAGGTGCTCGTCGATCTGCGCGGCGAGCTCGCGCGTCGGCGTGAGGATGAGCGCGCGCGTCGTGCCGCGCGGCTTGGCCATGAGGCGGTGGAGGATCGGGAGGACGAACGCGGCCGTCTTGCCGCTGCCCGTCATCGCGCAGGCGAGGAGGTCGCGGCCGGCCATCGCGGGCGGGATCGAGTCGCTCTGGATGGGCGTGGGACGCGTGAAGCCCATCTCCTTGACGCCGCGGAGGAGATCGGGGTGGAGACCGAACGAGGTGAATGCCATGTGGGTGCGGGTTCTTTCCAGGCCCGGCCGCGTACGCGCACCGGTCCCGTGTGGGGTCCGGCGGGGCGGGGAACGATGGATCGCCGGCGGACCATCGAGCGGACCGGGACGGCCGTTTTCCGTTGGGGAAGCGGGCGCGGGGTCCTGTGGAGTTCGGGGCCGGGACGCGCGAACGCGCCCGTCAGCCGGACGTTAGGGTCTCACGGAGCCGCGGATCCGTCAAACGCCGTCCAGCGCGACGCGGCGGGCGTACCAGCCGGAGTCGAGGCGCGGCTGCGGCACCGCGGCGTCGAGGGTCGCCTCGGCCGCGTTGCCCGGATCGAACCGCGCACGGAAGAAGCCCCAGTTCTCGTGCGGGCCGCCCGTTTGCACGACGTCCGCGCGCGCAGAGTCGGCTCCGTTCACTCGCAGCACGACGCGCCCGACCGGCCTCGTGCCGCCCCAGACGAGGCCTTCGGCGGTGAACGCCTTCCCCGTTCGGGTCACGCGCGTGACGACGGCAGCACAGGCGACGGCGGCGGGCTTGAACTCGCGCGCGTGGTCCGGCACTCCGTCCTGGTGCGTGCGCGAGGCGTACTCGGTCATCTGGCGCGTGGCCGGAGCGTCGGGCGGGACGACGCCGATCGAGCGCACCCACTTGATCGCGCAGCAGCCGTACCAGCCGGGGACGACGAGGCGGACGGGTGCGCCGTGGGCACGCGACAGACGTGCTCCCCCGAGCGCGGTTGCGAGAAACGCGCCCGCGCCGAGGAGGTCCGACGCGCGGAAGATCCAGCTCGTCGACGCCGGACCGTTTGCGGGATACCGGCCGGCGCCCTCGATCTCGACGAGCGCGTCCCTGGGAACGCCTGAGAGAAGGTTCGCGAGCGGAATGCCGGAGAAGCGCGCCCGGGAGAGCATCCCGAAGCCCGCCTGTCGGAAGTTGCCCGCGCATTCGATCGTGACTGCCCTGCGGTCGCGCGCGGCGCGCCGCAGCGCCTCGTGCGTGACAGATCGTCCGCCCGGCAGGAAGACCGGCCCCGCGGGCTGGGTCGCGCCGTCGGGCAGATCCGTCCGGACGAAGAACGCTTCTGGCGAGGCGAGTGGACGGGAGCGGGACACCTTCGCGAGATCAGCGTAGACGCGCGCGTCCTCGCCAGTGCGGAACGGTCGCGAGAGAGGCTCGGGCTCGTCGAGGAAGGGCAGGACGACGGTGCCGGAGTCCCCGCCGCCCGCCGCGAAGAGCGGGCGGGCGAGGAGCGCGAGCGGGAGCCGCAGCGCGTCGCGGCGCGTGAAGGTGCTAATGGGCGGCCGGAAGCTCGGCCTCGACCGAGGCGCCGCCGGCGCCGGGAATCGTCAGGAGCGTCCCGCCGCCGACGCCCGCGCGCAGCAACGGCCTGGCGCCGCCGGTGAAGCCGAGCTGCTCGAAGGAGAGGTAGTGGGACGAGGCCCCGGGAGACGCGTGGCCGCCCTTGGCGTCGCAGACGAGGCCGGCCTTCGCGGCGTTGCAGTTCGGTCGGACGATTCCCGCGCTGCCGCCGGGCTTCCAGCACGGGTCGATGCCTCCCGGCCCGCCCGCGAGCTTCAGGGCGCCGGGCGTCTCGCCCCGCTTCACGCCCTTCTGAACGAAGAGCAGCATCACGCGGCTCTTGTCGCCCGTGCTCGCGACCTCGACGTCGTAGGTGCCGGGCGCGAGGAATTTCCCGCCTGCGAGCCCCACCTTGTTCGCGAACGTCACCGGCGTCGTCTTGAGCTTGCTTCCGATCGTGACGCCCTGGAACTCCACGGCGGTCGGCGCCGCGGGGAGCGTGGCGGGCAACAGGGATCCCAGCAGCAGGACCGCGAGCAAGCGGTTCGTGGTCATCGTGCCTCCGTCTTGTGTCGGGAATGAGACACGGAATCGGTCGCCACCGTCAAGTGGCCGGGATCCTGGCCGAATATCATCCCGGTATGCGCGCGTGTCGCCTCTTTCTCGCGGTGTTTCTCTCTGCCGCGCCTCTCGCCTTCGCGCAGGGGCTGATCTGCCACACGAACGCGCCGGCGCCCGCGCCGGCCGAAGGCCCCGCGCCGCGCCTCTCGGGGATCGGCGCCGCGCATCTCCAGATCGCGACCGACGTGAAGGACGCGCAGGCGTTCTTCGACCAGGGCCTCGCGCTCCTCCATGGATTCAACGACTTCGAGGCGTTGCGATCATTCCGGCAGGCCGCACGCCTCGATCCGGCAGCGCCGATGCCGCAGTGGGGGATCGCGCAAGCTCTCAAGAACGATCCGTCGGTCCCCGAGCGCAAGGCGGCCCTCGCGAAGGCCAAGGAGAACGCCTTCCGCGCTTCCGAGCGCGAGCAGTACTTCATCCGCGCTGCGGTCCTCCTCGACGAGGACGACGGCGGCGACGGAAAGGCGGCGTACCGCCGAGAGATGGAGGCGCTTCTCGACCGATTCCCGGACGAGATCGAGGGCCGGCTCCTCTTCGCCCTCTCGCTCCTCGACGGTTACGACCCGGAGGGCCGCCCGCGCGGCGGACAGGCTTACGGACAGACGCTCCTGCGCGAGCTCGTGAGGACGCACCCGGAGCACATGGCGGCCCACCACTACTTCATTCACGCCGTCGAGAACGGACCGCGGCCTGAGGAGGCGATCGCGAGCGCCGAGGCGCTTCCGCGCCTCGCCCCGAAGGCGGGCCACCTCGTCCACATGCCCGGCCACGTCTGGTTCCGGACAGGCGATTACGAACGGGCGCGCGCGGCGTTCCTCGCCGGGAAGGCGGCGGACGAGGACTACGAGCGCACCGCGGGCGTCACGCCCGCCGAGGACTGGAACTACGGCCACAATCTCGGCTACCTCGCGGCCGCGTGCGCGGAGGCCGGGCGCGCGGACGAGGCGCTGAGCTGGGCCCGGGCGCTGCGAGACGTGTCTGAGACGCAGCCCTTCCGCGCGACGGAGGAATCGGCGCCGTTCGAGGTCGCCGCGCGCTCGCGCGACTGGGCGGCGATGAAGGTCGACGCCCGCCGGCCCGCGCCGGACGCCGAGCGCACCGCTTACCGGCGCGGTGCGCTTCTCTTCGCGGAGGGGATGGAAGCGCTCGACGCGCGCCGGACGAAAGACGCGGCGGCGAGGTCCGAGGCCCTCGACGCGCACCTCGGTCGCCTCGTGACGTCGGTTGGGTCTCCGGAAGGGCTTCGCGACGACCTCACGGCTCTCGCGCTCGAGCTGCGCGGAAGGCTCGCCCTCGCCCGGGGCGAGACCGCGGACGGCGTCGCGCTTCTGGAGCGCGTGGCGAAGCCGCCGTCCGTCTCCGATACGGGCGAGGCAGCTCTTTTCCGGAGACCCCGCGTCGAGTCGCTCGGCTGGGGCCTTCTCGCCGCCGGCGACCGGCCGGGCGCGGCGGCGGCCTTCGAGCGATCGCTCGCCTTCCGCCGGGGAAACGCGCCGGCGGGCGGCGGCCTCGAAAAGGCCCGCGCCGGGAAGTAGTCAGCGCGGCGGCGCGGGCGTGGCGGCCTTCGTCTCGACGACGTCGAAGAGCGGGCTCGAGATCAGCCGCCTTGCCGGGCCGAGGCGCGAGGCGATCGCGGCCGACGCGCGCGAGCCGCGCGGGAGGACGAACACCGTGGGACGCAACGGCGGTGAGAGGAGCCTCTCGGCCTCCCGAGCGAATGTCTCGTCGGGAATCTCCTCCTCGCGGTACCAGCCGGGATGCGCGGAAACCGCGGACGGGAAGAGGACGACGCGTCCCGGCGCGCCGGCGCGCGCGAGGCGGTAGTCCAGCTCCGGACCCCAGTAACCCGCCGCTGCGATCGTCTTGCCGGCCCTCGCGGGCGCATCGAGAAGACGCGCGAGCGTCTCGCCCGGGGACGGGCCTGAGAGCTCCGGGAGCCGCTTGGCGAGGAACGTGAGGGCGAGGAGGCCGGCTCCGAGCGGGACGGCCGGCGGCGCCGATGCGAGAAGGAGGGCGACGAGCGGGAGGAAGACGACGGCCGTCCGCCCCGGGAGGACGACTGATCCGGTCGCGGCGTGCGCGAGCGCGAGAAGGGCGAGCGACCCGGCGAGGACGCCGGCGACCGGCGAGAGGACGCCGCGCCGCTCGCGCAGGAGGAGTGCGGCGACGACCATGCCGCCGAGAACCGCGAGCGGCGCCGCGAGCGGCCCGGCGGGCTCGACGCCGAATGCGAGGTTCGCGGGGAAGTCCCGGAGCGCGTCCTGGAACCCGGGCCCGCGAGCCCACGCCATCGAGGCGGCGGGCTGGCGGAGCGCGACAGGCGCCCACGGCGCCGCGAGGAGGACGGCCGCGGCTGCCGCGCCGAGGAGCGCGCGGCGCGACGCGGGCCGCGCGTCCGGAACGAGGAGGAGAAGAGCGGCGACCGGGAAGGTCGCGAGGTAGTGCGTGAGGACGGCGCCTGCGGCGGACAATGCGAGGACGACGGCGGTGCCGGGCGCGGGGCGCTCGCGCAGCGCGAGCGCCCGCTCGAATGCGAAGAGAGCGAGGAGCGATGCGAGCGCGTATCCGCGTCCCTCGATGCCGTAGAGGACGGCGAGCGGGAAGAGCGCGTAGAGCCCCGCGGCGACGAAGCCGGCGTCGGGACGGCCGAGCCGCTTTCCGATCCGGATGAGGAGCGGGAGGTGGAGGAGCGAGGCGGCGAGGGAGAAGAGGCGCACGACGACGTCCGCGGCGCCGGGCGCCGGGAAGGGAAGGAGGAGCACGTGCGCGACGAGGTAGTGGAGCGGCGGACCCGAGTCCACGCGGAGCGCCGCGAAGATCTTCGGAACGCTCCGCCGCGCGACCGTCAACGTGAAGATCTCGTCGGCCCAGAGCGGGCGGGCGAAGGCCGCCCAGACGCGCGCCGCCGCGCCGGCCGCGAAGACCGCGGCAATTGCAGCGCGCGCGGAGCGCAGCGTCATTTCTCCCGAGAGACTAGCACCGGGTCTCGGCGGTCAGTATCCCTTCGCCGCAAGCAGCGTTGCGAAGTCCGCGAGGCGGGCCGAGTAGCCCCACTCGTTGTCGTACCAAACGAGGATCTTCGCGACCCTCTTGTCGAGGACCATCGTGGACTCCTGGTCGACGATCGCCGAGTGCGAGTCGCCCAGGATGTCGCGAGAGACGAGCGCCTCGTCGGCGACCCGGAGGATCCCCTTCAGCGCGGGGGTCTCGGCGGCCGCGGAGAGCGCGGCGTTGATCGAGTCCGGCGTGACGTCCTTCTTGAGCGTCGCGACGATGTCCGTGATCGAGCCGTCCGGCACCGGCACGCGGAGCGCCATGCCGTCCATCTTTCCCTTGAGCTCGGGGATCACGAGAGCGGTCGCCTTCGCGGCTCCGGTCGAGGTCGGGACGATCGAGAGGGCGGCGGCGCGGCCGCGCCGGCGCTTGCGTGTCGGGGCGTCCATGAGCGACTGGCTCGAGGTGTACGCGTGGACCGTCGTGATCATGAGGTGCTCGATGCCGAACGTGTCGTTCAGAACCTTCGCCACGGGCGCGAGGGAGTTCGTCGTGCACGACGCCATCGAGATCACGTGGTGCTTCGCAGGGTCGTACGTGTGGCCGTTGACGCCGAGGACGAACGTGCCGTCCGGGTCGTCGGCGGGCGCCGAGATGACGACCTTCTTTGCACCGCCGAGGAGGTGCTTGGCGGCGTCGGCCCTTTTGCGGAATGCGCCGGAGCACTCGAAGACGACGTCCGCTCCGGAAGCGCCCCACGGGAGAGCGGCGGGGTCCTTCGAGGAGAAGAACGGGATCTTCACGCCGTCGACGACGAGCTCCTTGTCCGTGACGGAGACGCGGTGGTCCCACCAGCCGTGGACGGAGTCGTACTTGAGGAGGTAGGCGAGGTCGCCGAGGTCGGCGAGGTCGTTGATGCCCGCGACCGTGGCGCCACGCTTGAGCAGGTGCTTGAAGAGGCAGCGGCCGATGCGGCCGAAGCCGTTGATGCCGACGCGAACGGGAGTCGTCATGAGAAAAAGCCCTCCGGGGTCCGAGCGTCCGCACGGATCCCGGAGAGATCTTAAAGGCCGGAAGAGGAGCCGGCCTGAAGCGGGTGCATCAGGCCGTCATTTCTTCGCCGCGCGTGCGGCGGCCGCCCCGAACCGGCGGGAACCTCAGGCGGCCTTGGGCGTAGGTGCTTCCCTGGGCGAGGCGCAGCCGCCCTTGCCCTTGCACGAGTTCTTGGCGGCGCAGCCATTGTCGCCGCTCTTGCAGCCGCCGTGCCCCTTGCAGGCGTTCTGGCCCTTGCAGGCGTGCTTGTCGGCGTCCTTCGGGTCCGTCTTCTTGCCGCCGCAGCCGTTCGCACCGCCGCAGGAGTTCTTGTCCTTCTGGCCGGCCGCCGGCGTCTTCGACGCGTCGGGCTTGTCGTCGCCGCGGGCGGGCGTTGTGAGGAGAGCGGAGCCGGCGAGGATTCCGGCGATGGCGGCCGAGACATAGCGGTTCTTCGGGGCGTTCTTCTTCATGGACACTCCTTCAGCGTGTTGTGGGATGCATGGCGGACGAAGGACGAAAGGGGGCCCGGGCGGTCAGTCGGCGGTCCCGTGCTTCGCGAGCGTCCTCGCGATCCACCGGTCCAGCGAGAGGGCGCCGGGTCCGAGCGTCAGGACGACGACGGAAACGAACAGGAACCAGAACGGGTCGGCCTTGAGGAACGCGTCGAGGTCGTGGAAGACGCCGAAGAGCGCCGGGCGGTCCGCGGTCACGTACGCGACGAGCATGTTGCACGTGAGGAGGAGGGCGATCGGCCGCGAGAGGAGGCCGAGAAGGAGCAGCGCGCCTCCGACCAGCTCGAGTCCGCCGATGAACCACGCGTTGAGACCGGGCAGCGGGATTCCGAGCGATGTGAAGAAGTCGGTCACGCGCGCGTGGTTCTGGAGCTTGCCGAGCCCTGTCGTGAGGAACTGCCAGCCCCACACGAGGCGAAGGGCGAGGAGAACGACGTGCCCGAACGGCGAGAAGACGCGCTCGAAGCGTTCGGTGACGGCGGTGTGGAGCCCGATGAGCGACATGCCGTTGAATGACCCGTTCGCTACGGACTATTCCGCGAGCGGCCGCTCAGCGCGCCACGAGCGCGGTCGCGAGCGCGGGGAGGACGGCCTGTGCGAGCCGCATTGCTTCGGCGTCGTCGTGGCCCGTGACGAGGAAGACGAGCCGGCCGTTCGGCGCGTTCGCTCCGACGACGGCGAGCCCATCGCGGTCGCCGCCGCTCACGAGTCCGGCGAGCTTCACGCCGGCCGCGAGGTTCGAGCCCGAGCGCGTCGCGATCACCGACACGAGGTCGCTCGGCGACGTGGAGCCCTTCTTGCGGTAGATGATGTGGAAGACCTTCTCGCCGGCGTGGCTGCACTCGTGCGCCGCGACGACTTCGTAGCCGGGCAGGTGGTCGGCGGCCATCGCGGCGGCGGTCTTCAGATCGGCGTCGAGCTTCCGCCCGAGGTCGGCCGGGCTCGCCACGGGCGCCTTCGACCACATG